>JAHDWC010000062.1 GCA_023382575.1 Anaerolineales bacterium | reverse complement strand
GATGCTTTGTCCTGCAGCGAGCTGGAAGGTCGCAGTCGAAACGATGTTCCCGTTGGTATCGGTGATATTGTAGGTGTACGGGGTCGTCATATTGCCACCGTTATTGGTGATGACGAATGTCGCTTCGCCCGCATTGGAGGTACAAACTCCCGTAGCAGAAAGAGCTGGCGGAGGAGGCGGAGGCGTGACACAGGTGGTCATATCCGCTTGAACAGTCAATGTCGCATCATCCGGACTGGTAAAGGTATACAGCGTCGAGCTTCCGCTCACGGTGACAGTGGCGCTTTGACCTGCCGCCAATTGGAACGTGGAGGTCTGAACTGTCGCGCCGCTGGCGTCGGTGATGACATAGGTGTAGGGCTTCGTCATGTCGCCGCCATTGTTGGTGACCACGAAGGTTGCCACACCATTAGCAGAACAGGCGCCCGTCGAAGTCAGGCTCGGCGGAGGAGGAGGTGGGGGGGGAGGCGGGGGCGGCGGAGGAGCAACACAGATGGTCATATCCGCAGTCACATTGATCGAGCTGTCATCCGGGCTGGTCAGCGTGTAGCTGGTCGATGTACCTGTGACCGTAATGACTGTACTGCCACCAGCGCCTAATTGGAATGTACCCGTGTCAACGACTGCGCCACTGGCGTCGGTGATATTGTAGGTGTACGGGGTGGTCATCGCGCCACCGTTATTGGTGACGATGAAGGCAGCCGTATCCGAGCCGATGCCGGTGCACGCGCCACTTACAGATAATGACGGCGGAGGCACGGGGGTATTGGTCGGCGTGCTGGTCGGTGACGGAGTGAAGGTTGGGGTCGGCGTATTTGTGGCAGCCGGAGTATTGGTCGGCGTGGAGGTTGGGCGAACCGTACACGAGCCCGACACATTCAATTCCACAGAAGACAGAACCGCCGTCCGATATGTAACCTTCATAGTGGCGTACCCAGCCCCATTGATGGACATAGACTGTCCAGACTGGAGGCTGATTCCGCCGCTTTGAGCGGGGTCAGACAATTCGTATGTACCATTGCTGACAGAACCAGAGATATTGCGAATAACAAAGGTCGCAGTCAGATCCGTGTTACAGAATACTTGCAAGTCCAACTGCCCATCCAGAATCTCACGCGTGGGTGTGTAGGAAGGGGTAAGCGTGATCGTCGGGGTGAATGTAATGGTCGGAGTAAATGTAACCGTTGGCGTATTGCTGGGAGTACGCGTCGGGCGTGGAGTGTTCGAAGCGGTCGGTGTCGGTGATGGACCCGGTGTAATAGTGGAAGTTGGCGTACGAGTCGCCGTCGGCGTGCGAGAGGCGGTTGGCGTGCGTGAAGGCGTCCGCGTCGGCGACGGACCCGGCGTGATAGTGGAAGTTGGCGTACGAGACGCTGTTGGCGTGCGAGTCAACGTCGGGGTGCGTGAAGCGGTCGGTGTCGGTGACGGACCCGGCGTGATGGTGGAGGTCGGGGTACGAGTCGCTGTCGGCGTGCGGGTCAACGTCGGGGTGCGCGAAGCGGTTGGCGTTCGGCTGGGGGTGCTGGAAGGCAATGGCAGACAGGTTCCAACTGCCTTTAAGTTGACATTATCCAGTTGCGACGTGGAATAATTCACTGTCACTGTGGCGTTACCAGCCGCGTTAAACGAAACACTTTGCCCAGATCCTAAGTCAAGCGCAGAAGTGACCGGAGATTTTCCCGGCTCAGTGACTGTGTAACTGCCACCACTTAAAGGTCCACCAATATTCGTGATCGTAAAAGTGGCTGAAAGGTCGTTATTACACGCCACGCTCAACCCGACATAGGGGTCGTTGACCACAGCTGTATTTGTGCTGGTGGCTTCTGGCGTATTGGTCGGCGTGGGAGAGCTTTCAACCAATGCCTGTCCACCTGCTCGCTCACTGGTCGCTGTCGCTGTGGGAGTTAGCGAAGGCGTCAATGTAAAGGTAGGCGTAAAAGTAGGAATACCAGCCGCGCTACTATCTGTCGTAGCCGTGGGCTGGGAGGTATCTGTTGGCACAATTGCTGCAGGAGCTGCCGGGGTATCAGTTGGAGGCGGGGCAGCAGTTGGCTGATCTGCAGGAGGCTGATCCGCAGGAGGTTGATCTGCAGGTGGTTGATCCGCGGGAGGCTGATCAGCAGGTGGTTCATCAGCAGGTGGTTCTTCCGCGGGCGGTTCTTCGGCGGGAGGTTCCTCGGCCGGCGGCTCTTCAGCAGGGGGTTCATCAGCAGGAGGTTGCTCCTCCCCAGTCTGCTCTTCACCGCCTGTCCCTGAAAGGAATTCGGCTTGTCCGCAAGCTGCAACCAGCAGGGACAAAATCACCATAATTGAGAGCAGTTTTAATAGTCCAGGATACTTTGTTCGTTTCATATGACCTCTATGTTCTCATGGTTGGCGGAAGTACCTGCCGGGCAGAGTCATCTCCTCACCGGACCAGCCAGCCTATTTAAGAGTATTTCACAGTGTTAGTGGCGCTTTCAGATAAAAAAGGGTCGAAAAAACAAAAATCACATATTAATTGTCTTATTATATTCACATATTAAAAAATCTGAGCTAGAATACATTAAGTTGTAATAATAATCAAGCTAAAAAATTGACTTTAGCGACATAGTCCTTTTGTCGCATACCAAAACTTGCTCCGTCAACGACCAATGATATGAGGAACCATCCCAATGAGAAAACCAACTCTTTCTTTTTCGACGATCGCCATCTTGATGATTTTGACGACTTTATTGGCTGCCTGCCAGCCAAAAGCCACCGAAACGACTGAACCTGAAGCCGGGGAAGGCAGCCCCACAGAAGAATCGTCCGTCTCGCCGCAACCCGGAGAACCGCTTGCCATCAGCGCGGACCTGCTCCTTGACCCTGCCATCACAGAAGATGCAGATTCACTCTTGATCAGCAGTTATCTTTACGAAGGGCTTGTCCGCCTGGATGAGGCGGGGAATGTTCAGCCGGGAATCGCGCAATCATGGATCATTTCCGATGACCAGTTGGATTATATCTTCGAGATCCGTTCCGATGCGCGTTTCAGTGACGGCAACCCCATCACCACCGATATGATCGTTGACAACTTCAATCGCTGGTTCGACCCTGCTTCCCCCCTACATGGAGGCGGTAATTATCCGCTCTGGCTGGAACGCTTCCTCGCCTTCAACGGCGAGCGCGACTCAGAAAATCGTGCAGTCTCCCAGTTTGACGGCATTCAAAAAGTGGACCGGAATACGGTCATCATCCACTTGAACCGCCCCGAACCCAATTTGTTGACCTATCTTGCGTTGCCTCCCTTTGCGATCCTCAACACCGATCTACTCGCTTCAGGCAACTACGGGACGATTGCCACCACCATCCTTTCCAGCGGACCCTATGTCATCTCAAACTGGACGGAAACCGGGCTGACGCTTAGCCCCAATCCTAATTATTGGAATCCCGTAGAAGGCGATCTTAATTTCGTCTGGAAATAACAGAAATAAGCTACAAAAAACGGGCGCAAATTGCGTCCGTTTTTTTAATGAGAAGCTTCTGAGTTTGGGTCTTCCCGAAGAAGTTGCACAGCATGTGAAAGGACAGGGAAGATCGTCTGCAAATTTTCCACAGCGCCTTTGGGACTGCCCGGCAAATTCACGATGAGAGTACGTCCACGGATGCCTGCCATGGCACGCGACAACATAGCATGTTTGGTCTTTGCAAGGCTTTCCGCTCGCATCGCCTCTGCCAACCCGGGAGCTTCACGTTGAATGACAGCGCGGGTGGCTTCGGGAGCGACATCGCGTGGGGCGAAGCCCGTGCTGCCCGTCGTCAGAATGACGTCAAACTCGTCGCTGTCTGCCCATGCAATAAGCGTCTCGCGGATGAC
Organism: Anaerolineales bacterium; assembly: GCA_023382575.1. Taxonomy (GTDB): domain Bacteria; phylum Chloroflexota; class Anaerolineae; order Anaerolineales; family Villigracilaceae; genus Villigracilis. The sequence continues at coordinate 16,395 of JAHDWC010000062.1, read as the reverse complement.
GGACTCGTCATCAGGGAGAATCTGCTGTCGGATGTCTGATTAGCTTTCGGCGCGGATGTGATGCGCGAGCGCAGGTCCCGAGGCATCTTCCCGCTCGCCGCGCGCGGAACGGTCAGAGAGTGTCAATATCCCAAAGCGAATCATGAGAAAAATTCCTTTGAGAAGACGATGTCTTCGGACGCATGCCGCCAGCCTTGTTTTTTATAAAAGTGAATCGCTTCGTCGTTGTCTTCAAAGACGTGCAGGAGACATTTGAGGCAGCCTTTAGCTTGCAGACGTTTTTCGATCTCGCTGAGCAACATGCTGCCAATTCCCTGTCCGCGATATTCCTTTTGAATTGCAAGGTGATAGATCATGCCGCGCCGCCCGTCAAAGGCGCCAATGACCGTCCCGATAATCCCCACTTCATTTTCCGCGACGAGAAAAAGGTCTGGGTCGCGTTGAAGTTTTTTCTGTATTTCTTCCGGCGCATCCGAACGACCGACATTCATCCCCTTCTCCATGCTTTTCCACAAGCTCAAAACGTGGATGTAGTCTTCGTCGAATGAAAATTCGCGCAGGCGCACCGGAGTGGTCTTCATATTTAATTAGATGGTTTGACTTAGCATTTTGATGAGATCGTCTGGCATATAAGGCTTTGCCAGAAAACCGTTCGCGCCGCGGCGAAGACATTCTTCTTTCACACTCGCGCCGGAAGACATCACGACGCGTACATTATCCATATCTGCTGAGTTTCTGAGTTCTTCCAAAATATCCAAGCCGCTTTGATGGTTCAGGAACACATCCATCAAAAGCACATCGGGCTGCTCGCTTTTAACTGCCGAGATGACGTCCTCATCCGCCTGTAAGGCGACTACTTCATACCCCTCCATCTTGAGCAGGGTCTGCAACAAGGACACCATGGTGACGTCATCTTCAGCGAGAAGCACTTTTCCTTTTGACATTCTTCTTAGCCTCTGTGGTTTTCTTTTTCGGTTGTGTTTTTTTCTTCGCAGTGCGACTGGCGCTCTTCTTTTCAAGCGCGGCGTTGATAACATCGTCAACGGTTTCGGCGAAGATAAATTTCATGGATTTGCGGATTTCATCCGGAACATCGTCGAGATCTTGCTCATTCGGTTTCGGAAGAATGACCGTTGTCAGTCCGCTGCGATGCGCCGCAAGCACTTTCTCCTTGACGCCGCCAATGGCGAGAACCTGACCTCGCAGGGTGATCTCACCCGTCATGCCAATTTGCGGTTTAACCTTGCGTCCGGAGATTAATGACACGAGCGAAGTTGCCATTGTCACGCCAGCGGATGGTCCATCCTTGGGTTGTGCCCCTGCTGGAATGTGCATATGAATATCATGCTTATCGAAGAACTCGTGCGGGAGTCCAAGCGAATGAGCACGCGAGCGGACATAAGATAGTGCTGCCCGAGCAGACTCCTGCATCACATTGCCAATCGAGCCGGTGATCTGAAAACCGCGTCCGCCAGGCATGGAGGTGGCTTCGATCAAAAGGATGTCGCCGCCAAATGACGTCCACGCCAAGCCGGGGACTACACCAGGAATCGAAGTGCGTTTGTTCAACTCCTCTGGTCCGAGGTAGATGGGATGGTCGAGAAATTCTTCCACCAATTTCGGGGTGACGCGATATTTCTTTGACTTTCCTTCGGCAATGCGCGTCCCAATCTTACGACAGACGGCGCCGATCTTGCGTTCCAAATTGCGCACACCCGCCTCACGCGTATATTGGCGGATGATGAGCTTGATCGCTTCATCCGTAAATTTGACTTCACTCTCGCGCAGACTGTTTTCGCGAATCTGACGCGGGATCAAATATCCGCGGGCGATGGCCAGCTTTTCATTTTCGGTATAACCGGAAAGATAAATAATCTCCATACGGTCGCGCAGTGGACCGGGAATATATTCCAGCGTATTCGCCGTGGCGATGAAGAACACCTGTGAAAGGTCATACGCCACTTCGAGATAGTTGTCGCGGAATTCGCTGTTCTGTTCCGGGTCAAGCACTTCGAGCAGCGCCGAAGCGGGGTCGCCGTGGAAGTCCATGGTGAGCTTATCCACTTCATCAAGCATGAAGACCGGATTCCTGGAGCCAACTCTCCGCAAAGATTGCAGGATGCGTCCCGGCATGGAGCCGATATAGGTGCGGCGATGTCCGCGGATTTCCGCTTCATCACGGATGCCGCCCAGCGAGGCGCGGATAAATTTTCGCTCCATCGCACGGGCAATGGACTGACCGAGAGAGGTCTTTCCCACGCCTGGCGGCCCGACAAAACACAAGATCACGCCTTCACGCTCACGGCGGATGGCATCTTTGGATTCGGTCTTCTTGTCATCCTTGCGGTCGATGCGCAATTTACGAATGGCAAGAAACTCAAGGATACGATCCTTCACATCCTCCAAACCATAATGATCCTTGTTGAGCACTTCACGCGCGTGCGGAATATCAAGATTATCCGGCGTGGCAGTTGACCAAGGTAAGGTCACCAACCAATCAAGATACGTGCGGATCACTCCATACTCAGCGGCAGCCGTCGGCAGGCGCGACAAACGCTCCAATTCGCGTTTGGCTTGCTTCTCCGCCTCTTCGGGCATCTTGGCTTCTTCGATCTTCTTTCGGAACTCGTCCACTTCCTGCGCTTGTTCGTCACGTTCACCGAGTTCGCGCTGGATGGCTTTCATCTGTTCACGAAGAAAATATTCGCGTTGGACTTTTTCAATTTCACCACGCGCTTCATTCTGGATCTTTTGACCGATCTGCAATACTTCGGCTTCTCGCACCAGCAAGCCGATCAACTTCTTCAACTTTTCATAGACCGAATCGATCTCAAGAATCTCCTGCGCATCTTGCAAGTCGATACGCTGAAAATTGGCGATCGTATAAACAGTTTGCAGAGGGTCTTCCAGTGAAGTGATCGAATTCGCCAACTCCTCCGGGAAGGAAGGAATCATCTGTGTGATCTGCTGGAACTGATCGCGGGCATTGCGCGCGAGTGCCCCGGTTTCGAGGTCATCTTCCTCGGTTTCAGGCGCGAGATGAATCTTCGCCTTGAGGTAGGGTTCCTCTTGCGAAAACTCACCCAAACGGAAACGCTGCATTCCTTGCACCAACAAGCGGACTGTCCCATCTGGCGCGCGCAAGAGACGATGTACAGTTGCGATGGTCCCCACCTTGTATAACTCATCAGGTCCGGGCGTCTCCTGTTCGGGATTCAACGCCGCAACCAACCCGACGAGCTTATCGCCAGCGACGACATCATCCACCAGTTTGACGGAACGCGGCTGTCCCACTGTCAGCGGGACGGCGGTATTGGGATAGACCACCACACCCCGCAGCGGCAGGATGGGAAGCTCGTCGGGGAACTTCTGCCCATCACCGCTGTCACCCGCTTTCGGGTCGGAGGAGGCGTCTTCCTTTTTCTGAAATTGGGAAAAAAATGTGTTCATGAAATTCGTCATGAAGTCACGTTCAGTTTCATCTGGTGACTGAAAGAAATCCTGAATACCGGATTGCCATCTTTGTGCAGGCATCGATTACTCAACCTTGATCTGGTTTGGTCTTGCTTTGGGTAGGGTGACCATCAGGAAGCCGTCCTGATACTCCGCGCGGGATTGATCTACATTGACCGGGGCGGGCAAGCCAACCGCGGTGGCGAATTTGCCAAAGCGTATTTCCATTTGATGATATGCGCGTCTTTCCGGGAGATCGGAGCGGGAACCTACGATATAAAGCGTATCATCCTCGACGGAGATTTCAAAATCCTCATCGCGCATTCCCGCAATTTCCATTCGTACGATGTAGGCTCCCTCAGTCTCGTAGACATCGGTTGGAGGGCTCCACACGCTGGACCGCACCTGCCAGCTGACGGCATGGAGGATTTCGCGCCGAACCTCCATGAGCGTTTCTCTGGTTTTGCGAACAACGGTAGGCATGGACTACTCCTTTATTGCACAAACGCTGTTTTTTGAGCGCCCCCGGCGGGATTCGAACCCACAACCTTCTGCTTAGAAGGCAGCTGCTCTGTCCATTGAGCTACGGGGGCAGTAATTCATTTTACTCGACCACAGGCGCGGGTGCGGTCTGGTTTTGGATGGGTCTCAATCCGCGATACACCCGCGGACCCGCAATGGTCTTCAAGATGACATCGGACGACCTGCCCAGCCGCTTGCCAAGTTCTTCAGCAGACATGGGGACATTCCCATTTGCAAGAAATGTGCGAAAAATTGCTTCGACGACTGCCGTGCGCTCATTGAGAAATTCGGGCAATTGAGCACAGTGACTCATCAGCGCATGTTGGACGCCATCCACGGGTTTGACTTCAGCCGTTTCCGGGTCGATCCAATCGATCAGCTCGCCTTCTTCGATCTCTGCAAACGCTTCCTGATGTTCCGCGCATAACAGAGACCGTAGAAAGACCTGCCAGTCGCGTTCATTTTGCTTCCACCATTCAAAATCAATATGGAAGGGAGTTCTTGCATTCGGCTTTAAAAGGCTCATACCGCCTCCTCATCAAGGCGGAAGTGTAAATCGCCTACATGTTTAAAGATCGGGTTGGAAGCCAACAAAGCAAACAGCGGCGCCGGCGGCGTACGGCGGACAAGGTTGACGCCCGCATACAATTCCTGCGCGTGGACATGTCCCTGCGGGTTGGATTTCGACAATTCACGCATGACCTGAACAACAAGGTCTTCGAACGGGCGCTTCTTTTCCCAGACCGGGTCAAGTGCCTTGAAATCTGGCACATGGATGACCATTCGGTCATTGAATTCGGCCGTGATCGGCTGCTTGAGCATGGCGAACACCAGCCCGCCATCCGTACCGACCATCACCGTCCGCACCCAATCTTTGGAGGCGCGCTGTGTTTTGGCTTCCACGATCACCTCGCCAAGATTCTCGCCCTTTCGGACCTGAACCAACGAGCCTGGAATCAACTGATGCATCTTGTACCACTCACGCAGACCGAATACATATCCGTTATCACGCACCACCCAGGCAGGGATGCGCTGTTTGGTCTTGCCATCCACCAGCGTAAAGCGGACACGCGGCGATTCATAGGCCGTCGGGAACAACTTCCGTGCCCGGGCAGACATGGGCAACGTCCCCGCACGCAGATGCGGATAGATCAATGTGATCGTAAGCGATGAAATATCTTCACGCGGATCCAATTCACCCGGCGGAGTCAACTCATCATCAAGCTGCGCTTCGAGCGCCTTCATCGGCGGAGTCAACAAATCACGGTCATGCGGAACTTCCACATAGCGCAATGGCGCAGGAACGTCCCGCACATAGTCCGGCTCAAGGCGGCGCAGGCACCACAAGACCTGTCCAGCAGGACCCACTTCATCGAAGCGGTCATCGTCTTGCAAAGCATAATTCAACGAAAACTCTGCCAACTTCGGGTTGACTCCGGCGGGCAGTTCAATATCCTTGATCAATGCTTCCGTAGCGAGCGGCTCGCCACCAGACATATCCAACACAGCTTCGGCGAGATTCATCTGCCCTTGATTGATGTCGATCAGCAGAGCGCGCGGGAACCAACGTCCTGCAATCTTCACAAGCCCATCATCTGCATCCAACGCAGACTCTAGCTTCTTCTCGATGGAAGCGCCATACTCAGCAATGACAGCAGCTGGCTTTATGTCAGTATCTTCCGGCTTCTCAAGCGGAGCATCATTCAGCATATGCGAAGACAACCGCGCCGCAAAGAGGTGCTCGGTCGAATCGTCCATTTCGACAGTCAATACATCGAAATCATTGACGGCTGGATTCACACCAGCACGAACAGATTTAACCCTCCCCTGTCTCCAATTCAACGCCGGGAAGACCACTTCCTCCCCGGCCGTATATGTTTCTTTGGGAAGGAAAGCCCGACCTAAAGACTTTTGTTTTTTTTCTGAGGCTTGTCGTTCCAATCGCACCCGCGTCTCAATAAACTCAGAAGCGAGCTCGCGTGTGGTTAGCGGCATCTCGCGTTCAAAGAGATAAGTGTGTAGATTTTCAACGTCTTGCGGGGTGACTTGGATCGACTGCCAGTAATCGTTGGGTAATGAAAATGCGCCTGTCATACTCAGCCTTGGAATGAATTTACGCCTAACAAGAGGCGAATTGATTATACCTTACCTTGCACAGACTATCTATATTTTGAGAAAAATTGCACATGCCCGCACAACGTAAGAAACCACATCTTTTCTTCATCTTTTCACAAAACTTGTGTGATAAATTCGCGCGACCGTTTATCACGAAAAGGACAAAAATGAAAAGAATATTAACAACCACATCCATCTTATTGTTGACCATCATCCTCGCCGCCTGTGGAGCTCAAGCTGCGACAGAAGCGCCTCAGACCCAACCGGAAGTTGTTTCGCCCACAGAAGCCATTTCCCAACCGACAGAGGAGATCAGCTCCCCGACAGTTGAATCCGCTCTCATCACGGAAGAAGCGGCAACGACCGAAGCTCCTGCAACCGAGGCGGCTTCGTCAACTGGAGTCAGTTTCGCCAATGACGTCTATCCTATTTTTCAAGCAAGTTGTGTGGAATGCCACGGTGTAAAAAGCACCAAGGAAGGCTTAGACATGCTGACGTATGAAAACCTGATGATTGGTTCGCGTCAGGGACCTGTCCTTGTGCCGGGCAATGCCACTGAAAGTTTACTGGTGCAGTTGATCGTGAACGGTGACATGCCGAATCGTGGAGCCTTGCTCACATCAGACCAGATCCAGATCATCACCGACTGGATCAATCAGGGCGCATTGAATAATTAACAATTTCGTTGTATGAACTTTGATTTCGCCACAGAGGTTTCTGTGGCGAAATCTTTTTAATACAGATGGGATGCTTTATAATTGCCGAAATCCATGCCCAACAGACCCTATCAGCCCAAGCCCATCATCCAACCGCAGCGGACTCAATTTCTGGCGAATTTCAAACTGCCGGATGTCAGCTTCTGGCAGGATGATCCGACCACTGCCCAGCCGATCAACTTTGGAAAAATGTCAGGAATGACTCGCGGCGTCATTATCCGCGCGGGACAGGGAACCTATGAAGACCGGGTTTTCAAAACATCATGGAGTAATGCCAAACAAGCGGGATTAATCCGCGGTTCGTATTGGTTCTACGACAGCCGTGTAAATGCCAAACGTCAGGCCGAAAAATTTGTGGAAGTGCTTAGTAGCGATCCCGGTGAGATGGAAATGTGGTGCGACTTCGAAGACCGTTATGGCGGCGCGTACACTGGCTGGCGTCATTGGTTCGATTTTATGGAACGCATCAAAGCCTTGATGCCGGAAAAAAAACTTGGAGTCTACACCGGCTATTACTACTGGCAGGAATTTGCTGCGGGTGTGCGATACTTCGCTCAATATCCGCTGTGGATTGCATGGTACAACCCGACAGAACCACTCATTCCACCTATTTGGGAAGATTGGACTTATTGGCAATTCACCGATAATGGGGATGGAACTTTGTACGGCGTGGAAAGCCTCAACATCGACTTAAATTATTTCAACGGAACAGAAGCTGAATTTCTGGCTCGCTATCCCGCTCCGCAATCGCAAGCCACTCTGATCGCCAAATTTGGAAACACCCTCGTGGAATATAGGAGAGTCTCATGACCCAATACAGCATGACCCCCATCAACAACGGAACCCGCCTGCGTACAGACCACAACGTCTTCGCAGCTGTCATTACCTCCTACAATCGCGGACAACTAATTGTTGGCGATGAGCTTTGGGAAGCTCCTGCCGATGGAAGTGAAGTCAAAAAGGGCGATAAATGGCTGCGCGTCACCTCGGTGGATGGGGTCAACTTGACTGAACGTGGCTGGATGGCCTACATCCATAAAGGCGTGGCAGTTTGTAACAACTTCAAAGAGATCGAGGGTCCTGATCCAAACCCTACCCCTGTTTTCCCCGAGTCATTCACGTTGGTGGATCCTAGCGGTGCAAAAGCCGAATATGTGTTTGTAAGAATTATCGAAGAGTAGTAACCCCATAATACCGAAAACTTTCAAAGCTACCCAACAACGACTCTGATTAGAAATAGCTCAGAGTCGTTGTTTTATATGGCTTAATATCTTGACATCCAAGCTCTTTAAGGCGTAAAATATTGATTAATCGGATTAATCAAAGTTATGCTACGAGAGCGCACGACCTTAAACATTTCCGAATTTCTGAAGTACCTTGCCGCACACCCAGAGGCAGAAAATAACCTGCCTCCCCTTGCAGAGCTGAGCCGGGAGCTTGGCGTTGGCGTGGCGGCATTGCGGGAACAGCTCGAAGTGGCGCGTGCGCTTGGTCTCGTAGAGGTCAAGCCGCGGACGGGGATGAGGCGCAAGCCCTACTCATTTGCACCAGCCGTACAACAAAGTCTCGATTATGCCATCGCGATGAATAAGGATCATTTCCTGAAATTCGCGGATTTGCGTCAACACATTGAAATCGCGTATTGGCGTGAAGCGGTTCGTTCATTGACGCCTGAAGACCATGATGCGCTTCAAAATCTTGTGGCGCGTGCGTGGGAGAAGTTACGCGGCAATCCGGTTGAAATCCCCCACCCTGAACATCGCGAATTACATCTCACCATCTATCGTCGATTGGAAAACCCTTTTGTAACAGGAATTTTGCAATCGTATTGGGATGCGTATGAAGCTGTCGGTTTGAACTTCTTTACCGACTATGATTACCTTACGCAAGTTTGGAATTATCATCAACAAATGGTTGACTCCATTTGTATGAATGATGTGGATGCAGGCTACAAAGCCTTATCCGAACACACGGATCTGATCCACCAATTAATATCATCGTCGAAATGACGAAAATACTCCGAGGAGTTCCATGAACAAAATTGTGAACGATTTTTCGATCACCGTTGGCACCAAGAACGGCTCCGGCAGTTCCACCGCCAACAATACCATCCTGCGCTCCATCTTTAAGATGGGGATACCCGTCTCTGGTAAGAACCTGTTCCCCTCCAACATTCAGGGCTTGCCCACGTGGTATACCATTCGCGTCAATAAGGATGGATTTATTGCGAGACAGGAAGCGAACAACATTGTCATTGCGATGAATCCCGATTCGTTCGCACGGGACCTCGCATCGGTTTCGCCGGGTGGAGCTTTTTTCTACGCCGACGATATCAAACAGCCCATCACCCGCGTGGACATTGCCATCTACCCCATGCCGGTAAAGTCCATCGTCAAGAGTGACCCGAATGTGCCGACAGATTACCGTGATCTGGTCGGCAACATGGTCTATGTTGGTGTCTTGGCACATATGATCGGCATTGATCCGGAGACGATCCAGGCGGCTCTGCATTTCCATTTCAAGGGGAAGCAAAAACCGATCGACATGAACTTGAATGCAGTCAGGGCCGGGGCTGAATGGGCAAAAGCCAACCTCGAAAAGAAGGATCCGTTCTACCTCGAAGCGATGAACAAGACTGAAGGTTTGATCATGGCAGATGGCAACACCGCTGCCGCGCTTGGCTCGATATTTGGTGGCGTTCAATTTGCTGGTTGGTATCCGATCACCCCAGCTTCGTCTCTTGCGGAGGCATTGAATGATTACCTGCCCGTGCTTCGTAAACGGGAAGACGGCAAAAATACCTACGCCATTGTACAGGCAGAAGATGAACTTGCCGCGCTTGGTATGGCAATTGGCGCCGGTTGGGCAGGGCTGCGCTCGATGACCTCCACCTCCGGCCCGGGTCTTTCGCTGATGACTGAGTTTGCGGGATTGGCCTACTACACCGAAGCGCCTGTCGTTATTTGGGATGTACAGCGCATCGGTCCCAGCACGGGTCTGCCCACTCGCACCTCACAGGGTGACTTAACCTTTACGCACTTTATCGGTCATGGCGACTCAAACTCCATCATTCTTTTGCCGGGTGATGTGTACGAATGCTTTGAATTCGGCTGGAAGGCTTTGGATATTGCCGAACGCCTCCAGACTCCTGTGTTCGTCTTGAGCGACCTCGACATGGGCATGAACCAGTGGATGAGCAAACCGTTCCAATATCCCGAAACGCCAATGGATCGCGGCAAGATTTTGTGGGAAAAAGACCTCGAAGAGATCAAGGGCAATTGGGGGCGTTACCTCGACAAAGACGGCGATGGAATCCCTTACCGTACCCTGCCGGGCAACAAGCATCCGATGAGTGCTTATTTCACCCGTGGAACGGGTCACGACGAGTACGCCAAGTACACGGAAGATTCCGAAACGTACATGCGCGTGATGGAACGCCTCCGCAAGAAGCATGAGACCGCAAAGAACTATATGCCCAAGCCCATACTCCACAGCATAAAGGGCGCGACGGTTGGTATCATTGCCTTTGGCTCGACGGAAAACGCTGTGCTCGAAGCACAATACCATCTCTCCAAGGAAGATGGTATCAAGGCTGATTTCCTACGCGTTCGGGCGCTGCCATTTACGGACGAGGTGACCAAATTCATTGAAAAATACGATCAGGTCTTCGTGGTGGAAATGAACCGCGACGGTCAGATGTACCAAATTCTGCTGACGGAATATCCGCAGTTTGCGTTGAAACTCAACTCTGTGGCGTATCACGATGGTCTGCCCGCTTCTGCCAAGTGGGTGCGCGAAGGTGTATTGTCCAAGTTATCAGCTTCAAAAGGCAGCAAGGCAAAACCCTCAGCGAAGAAAACGGTCAAGAAGGCAGCAACCAAGTCCAAGTCTAAAAAAGAAGCGGTTAAGAAATCTGTCAAGAAAACAGCCGCCAAATCCAAGTCATCCGCGAAGCGGAAGTAATTTAGAAAAGGAGTAAACGATCATGGCGATTGAAAATCTTCCCATGGCTGGCGCAACGGCAAATACCAACACCGCCGGTCTGACAAAAAATGATTATCGCGGCGCGCCCAGCACCTTGTGTCAGGGCTGCGGACATAACTCGATCTCAAACCAGATCGTCTCGGCGCTGTACGAGATGAATGTGGTGCCAGAAGACGTATTGAAGTTCAGCGGTATTGGCTGTTCGTCCAAATCCCCTACCTATTTCTTGAATCGCACGTTCGGCTTCAACAGCCTGCATGGACGCATGCCATCCATTGCGACGGGTGCATTGTTTGCGGATGCACGCATGAAGGGAATTGGCGTCTCTGGCGACGGCGATACCGCCAGCATCGGCATGGGTCAGTTCAAGCATGTGATGCGCCGCAATGTGAACATGGTGTACATTGTGGAAAATAATGGCGTGTACGGTCTGACCAAGGGTCAGTTCTCTGCTACTGCCGAAAAAGGCTTGCAGCTCAAGAAGCAGGGCGAAAATCCCTATATGCCAGTGGACATCTGTATGGAAGCGCTGGTCTCCAATGCCACCTTCGTGGCGCGCTCATTTGCCGGCAACCCCAAGCAGGTCAAGGAATTGATCAAAGCTGCGCTCGCGCACAATGGCATCGCCGTGTTGGATATCATCAGTCCGTGCGTGACCTTCAACAATCAGGAAAACGCCTATCACTCCTACGCGTGGGGCAAAGATCATGAAGAACCCCTGCATGAGATTTCATATGTCGCGCCGCGCAGCGAAATCATCCTCGAACAGGAAATGAACGAAGGCGAGATCCGCGAAGTTGCCATGCACGACGGCTCGACAGTCATCCTGAAGAACCTCGAACGAGGTTACGATCCCACCAACCGTTACGAAGCCTTGCGCGTTCTGGAAGAGGCGCAACAGAACAACTGGCTGCTGACCGGCTTGATCTACGTCAACACATCCAAACCTGCTCTCACCGACATCTACAATCTTGTGGATACGCCGCTCAACCGTCTGACTGACGCGGAGTTGCGTCCCGAGCATGCGATGATCGACAAAATCAACGCCTTGATGTTCTAAGCAAAAAAAGGAGACAGTCGCATAAGTGACTGTCTCCTTTTATAATTGGGGAAATGAAACATCTCGAATCCGAAATCTTGCTTGAATACATCCGCGCCTCAGGCCCGGGCGGACAGAACGTCAATAAAGTGGCGACAGCCGTACAACTGCGCTTTGACATCGTCAACTCTCTGTCACTCGCCTCAGACCTCAAGGGACGGCTGATTCTACTTGCCGGAAAACGAGTTAACGCGGAGGGCGTTCTCATCCTCGAAGCGAAGCGCTTCCGCACACAAGAAGCCAACCGCGAAGATGCGCTGGCGAAGTTCTACGAATTGATTCGCAAGGCTGGCGAGAAACCGAAACCCCGTCATAAAACAAGGCCGACAAAAGCCTCCAAAGAAGAGCGGCTAAAAGAGAAGAAACGCCGCGGAGAAGTGAAAAAACTCCGAAGGGAAAAAGCGGAGAGAGAATAGACAACTTCGATATAATCGGGGTTCATGCATAAACATCATACATTTACAGGTTTGATCGCAGGGCTAGCTGCCGCCTCCATTTGGGGCGGCATGTACGTTGTCAGCAAAGTGGTGCTGGAGGTCATCCCGCCTTTCTCCCTGCTGACGATTCGTCTCATCATGGGGGCGCTGGCGCTGGGGATTGTCATCTATTTCCGCGATAAAAGATCGGGGCAGAAAACCATCATTACCAGAGAATTATTCTGGACCAGCTTTCTGGTTGGGTTTGTTGGCTATGGGATCTCACTCGGTTTTCAATTTGTTGGGACGAAGCTCTCCACTGCCTCGAATGGCGCTCTGGTCACATCAGCCACGCCCGCCTTTGTGCTACTCTTTGCGCCGTTCTTGCTCGGCGAAAAAGCTACGCCGCGACGCATCATCGCCTTGGTAATTTCTACTTTGGGCGTACTGGCTGTCATCGACCCGCGCAATGCCGAACTTTCCCCATCTCTGTTCTGGGGAAATATGAGTCTGCTCGCGGCGGCGCTGACCTGGGCGCTGTACTCCGTGCTTGTCCGTAAAGTTGCCAAGTCCGCCGATTTGCTGATGTCAAGCACCATCATGCTATTGGGAGGCGTGCCATCCAGCATTGCCTTTGCAATTTGGGAAATCAACTCGCAAGGCATTGGCGAGATCACCTTGGGCATCGTCGGCGGATTACTATTCCTAGGAATCATTTCTACAGCCGTGGCGATGTTCCTGTGGAACTACGCCTTTGCAGAACTTCCCGCCGCAGTCGCCTCGTTGACATTTTTCGCGCAACCAGTCGTTGGCACATTGCTTGGCTGGCTCTTTCTCTCCGAGCAGATCACCCCACTTTTTTTGGCGGGCGGCTTATTGATCGGGATTGGAATTTTGATCGCTACGAGGGAATAACATTCTCAGGAAATAGAATCAACTTTCGGGTAAAAAAAAGAAGCGGATGCCGTGATGGCATCCGCTTTTGATTTGAAAGATCCCAACCTATTTTTTGATATTCTTTTCCGCCATTTTGCGTGCAAGGCTGACGGTTGGCTCACTGCCAACGGTGTGCAACAGCGCCATATTGGGCGGGCGCTGCTCACCAATGGGATAGCCGCAGATCAACACCACCTGCTGCCCCGACTTGATACCGGATTTCAACAGCGCGGCATCAACGTCCGAAAGCATATCATCGAGGGTGCTGGCATACTTGATGAGCTGCGGCTGAACGCCCCACAAAAACGCGAGTTGGTTAAAGGTTTCCTGCTGCGGTGTGAATGCGAGGATCCGCTTTGATGGACGCGCTTTGGACATCAGCCAGGCGGAACGTCCCTGCATGGTGAAAACAGAGACAGCACGGACTTCGGGATCTTTTGCCAGAGCATTAGCGGCACGTGCCATCGATGCCGCATCACTCTCGCCCAAGCCTTCCCTGCCATCCTGACGGCTGCCCCACTCAAGATAGTGCGACTCGGCTTCGAGCACAATACGCGCCATCATCGCAACTGCCTCGCCAGGATACTCGCCCGAAGCGGTCTCTGCAGATAACATCACCGCATCGGTTCCATCGAAGACAGCATTGGCAACATCCGACGCTTCGGCACGCGTCGGCAGCGGATTCTGGATCATTGACTCAAGCATTTGTGTGGCGGTGATGACCAACTTCGCACGCGCATTCGCGGCGCGGATGATCATCTTTTGCAAAGGCGGAACACGTTCCGGCGGGAGTTCCACGCCCAAGTCACCCCGTGCAACCATGACCCCATCCACGACATCGAGAATGGCATCGAGTTCTTCCAATGCCTCGGGCTTTTCCAATTTGGCGATCAAAAGCGGAGTCCGCTGTCTGTCTTTGGATAGTTCCTCCAATGCCGCGCGGACAGTCTTCACATCCTCAGCGCTGCGCACAAAGGAAATGGCAACTGCGTCCACATCCTGCGAAATTCCAAAGGACAAGTCTGCCTTATCTTTTTCAGTAAAGCCAGCAATGCGCAACTTCACGCCGGGGAGATTAATACCTTTGTGCGAAGAAAGCGTGCCCCCCACCAAGACCTTTGCATGGACAACACGTCCGTTAGCAGAGAGGACTTCTAAAGCCAGGCGACCATCGTCAAGTAACAGCTTATCTCCAAGCTGAACGGAGTCGAACAACTCGCGAAAGTCCACAGGGATCAATTGACAGCCATTCCGTGGCGGCTCATCTTCGGTGGCGTACAAGCAAACTTCTTCTCCAACCGACATTTGAAGCGGGCTTTCCAATTTTCCAACGCGGATCTTCGGTCCCTGCAAATCTTGCAAAATGCCAATGGGCATATTTAAGTCCGCTGAGACCTGCCGGATTCTGGCTACGCGCAAAGCATGTTGTTCATGAGTTCCGTGAGAAAAGTTCAAACGAGCGACATTCATCCCCGACTTGACGAGAGAAGCGAGTGCCTGTTCCGAATCGGATGCGGGTCCGATCGTGGCGACGATTTTGGTGTTACGCATGAGATGGTTTCCTATCGATAAATGATTTTATTCGTGTCGCGGGAAAAATCGACGACAAAAAATAGCAAAATAATGGAATGAATGCCCTCCCCTTGCATGCCATTCCCGCCCCTGTCAAAACTGCCTGATGATAGGTAAAAAGTTGAAGAATGTCAAGCCGGGATAGTATTATTTGATTAACAACAAAAAAGACGCGGAGTTACGAATTTCCTCCGCGTCTTTTTGAAACGTTAGATGTAATGCAGTTCCTTCGCCTGTCGCTGCAGTTCATCATGGAAGATTGGGTTCGCAACCTTGATAAGTGCCTGCGCACGCTGACGGATGGTCTTTCCATACAGGTCGGCGATGCCGAACTCGGTCACCACAAAACGGACATGATTGCGGGATGTCACCACGCCAGCGCCGGGTTTGAGCATGGCAGTGATCTTGCTGACCGCTGTCCCATCGCGCATGGTGGCGGTACTGGGCAATGCAATGATCGGGACGCCGCCTTTGGAACGCGATGCGCCATAGATAAAGTCCAACTGGCCGCCCACGCCGCTGTATAACTTCGGTCCGATGCTGTCGGCGCAGACCTGACCAGTGAGATCCACTTCAATGGCAGAGTTGACAGCCACCATGCGTTCGTTCTGAGCGATCACGAATGGATCATTAACGTACTCGGTAGGATGCATCTCGACCATCGGGTTGTCATTGACCCAACTGTACAGTTTCTGAGTCCCAAGAATAAAGCCAGCCAAAATCTTTCCGGGATGCAACGTCTTACGAGCGTTGGTGAGCACGCCCATATTGACCAGATCAATGACGCCGTCTGAGAACAATTCGGTGTGGATCCCCAAATCCTTTTTGTCCACAAGGAATTTCAAAACCGCATCCGGGATGGAGCCAATTCCTAGTTGCATGGTCGCGCCGTCGGGTATTAATGAGGCGACATGCCCAGCGATGCGCTGAACGACGTCACTCTCACCTTCGGCAGTCATCTTGTGTTCGGGCACTGGGTAGTTGACAGGTACGATGTGAGTCAGACGGCTGACATGAATGAACGAGTCGCCCAGCGTGCGAGGCATCTGCTCGTTCACCTCTGCGACGATGATCTTGGCCGATTCAGCCGCAGACTTGGTCAAGCCAACTTCTACGCCAAGGCTGCAAAAGCCATGTTCGTCAGGAGTGGAAACGTGGATGAGAGCCACGTCCAGAGGCAACACGCCGCGTTTGAACAGCAATGGGAACTCCGAAAGCAAGACGGGCGTGAAATCGGCGCGTCCTTCATGAACTGCTTTGCGGATGTTGGCGCTGATAAACATGGAGTTCACGCGCAGATGCCCCTCCATCTCCGGCGCAACGTAATCGGCAGAGCCAACCGTCAGCGCCTGACAGATTTCCACGTTTTGGACATTGGGAGCATGCCTCACCAGTGCTGCCAAAAGCGTCTGCGGTACAGAGACGTTTCCGGTGAGAAAGACGCGGTTTCCTGATTGGATCACCTTCACTGCTTCATCGGCAGTCGCCACGCGAGATTGATAATTGAATGCCGGGCTCATGTTTTACTCCTTCGCGCTCAGCCGTACGAGATTGAGCATCTTCCCCTGGTGTGTGTTGACGG
>JAHDWC010000061.1:19561-20233 GCA_023382575.1 Anaerolineales bacterium | reverse complement strand
GGATGTCCCCATGTTGAATGACCTAATTGTTAGTCGAATACGAGCGGCAAGAAGCGAGAGAGGGCTTACTCAAAAAGACCTTGCTGACCACTTGGAAAAAACCCAAGCGACTATTTCAGACTTGGAAAGGGGAAAGGTTCAAATATCAGCAAGTGAACTTTATGAAATAGCTACTTATCTAAATAAGCCTATAGAATATTTTTATGGGGAGGAAATCGGGGATAAAGAAATTCAAGATATGGTTGCAGTTTTACGTAAACAGCCACCCGAGCAGAGACTAGCAACCTTACAGCTAACCAATATGTTATTGCAAATGCAAACTATGACTGATGAAGTCCAAAAATATCCGAAAGATAAAGAAATGACTCTTGAAAAAGCGCAAGAGTTTTATAACTTATTCGCACCCTTTGCAATTGCAATAAATGAGATGTCTAAAAAACTGACCGAACTAAAAGATAAATTTGACGAAAAATTGAAACTAGGGAAAATTCAAGAACCTAAAGAATTGAAGGGTAAAAAATAGTTTCAGTAAATATTGTTATTATCGAAAGCTTAAGGAAGGGTAAAATTTGATGTATATAAGGCGTTATACAGCCAAATGGCGGTTAAGTACCCCATTGGGGGTGTTTATACAGCGCGCTGTATAAACACTAGTTAGCCAGCCCTTCTGAA
>JAHDWC010000061.1:0-19529 GCA_023382575.1 Anaerolineales bacterium | reverse complement strand
GGGAGACGAAAATGAAAACAATTCAGCAATTTCCAGCATGGTTCGCAAAACAAAAATTAAGCGGAAAGTTATTTATCGGTTGTTCGGGTCTATTCGTCCTTTTTTGCTTATGTAGTTTTCCAATCGCACTTTTGAGTCCTTCAACTCCGACACCTGAAACGGCGGATATTTCGAGTGTCCAAACTTTGGCGATTGAAACTGCAATGGCGGCAATAAATCAAACAGCAGTTGCAAATGCCCCAACAAACACACCCGAATCTACAAATACTCCTGCTCCAACAGACACCCCACTTCCTCCACCTACTCAAAACGTCGGTGTAGTTGGTGAACGCAGAGAGACAGGCGGAATTGCCCTCACGATTTTAAATGTTTCCAAAGTCAATAGCATTGGCATTTGGACTCCAGATGCAGGCAATGTTTTCTTAGTAATCGAAGTTACCATTGAAAATGTAAATCGGGATGATGAAACCCCATATAACCCTCTCTATTTCTCTGTCAAAGACAGCGATGGGTTTGAGTACAATACAGCCATAGCCGCCCCTGATCCAAGTCTGCAAAGTGGCAATTTGCCAAAAGGTGACAAAGTTCGTGGGTTCGTTGCTTTTGAAGTTCGTTCAACAGCAATTGGATTTATTGTTACATACGAGCCACTTGTTATTTTTGGCGGTTACGAACCAATTAGAATCAATTTAGGACAGTAACCTTAAGGCGAAAAGCTGGCTAACAAAGCGTGCAGCGTGCAGCAACTGTCTTAGATGTCAAGAGCAAAACCCTGACGCTGGGGATTCTGCGGCAATCTCAAGCAGTTTTCTACGCCTTAGCCTTTTTCTGGCTGGACGGCTTCGCCGTCCCCACCCCAGCGCAGGTAACGCATACCGTTGAGCCGAAATTGTATGTTCCTTGGAAGGACAAAATGCCGCTAGGTTGTAGGTTCAAGTCCTACGCCAGGAGCCAAAAAAGAAAAAGTCCCTGAAAAATCAGGGACTTTTTCTTTTCAAATGCCAAGGATCAGATGAATATCAAAACTCTGCGGATTCTGTTGAATTGATAGCTATAGTAACCAATCTCACTTTGTTAATGACTTTAAGAAACTGGTGGGAAAGTCGCCCGTTCAGTATGCCCAGTCGATTCAGCGGGGCAGGAGTAGATAAGCTTTTACCAAGGTAAGCCGTTTAAATCTAACTCTCCATGCAGGGGTGCTTGTTCTTTTACATCGAGAACCATCGCGCCATTGGTCGAAAACTCGATTTTTCCCTGCGGCTGCTCGACATACACCTTTCCTTGAAAAGGTTTCCACATGAGGCGTTTGTAGAATTCGACAAGCTGAGGGCGACAGAACAAGAGGGCATAAGGGACGTTTAAATCTGTATCGAAACGCTTGGCTGCTTCGCGCATCGCCTGACTGGCAATACCCCGACCTTGTTTGGCTGGATGTGTCATGACCCCGCCAATCCCGCCGATCTTTTTTATTTTGCCTTCACTATATATTTCACGGACGAGAAGCCCTACCCGCGAGACCAATTCCCCCTGATCCCATAACAAAATGGACCATTGTGTCGGAGACCATGAGAAGAATCTGCCTGGGAGAGTTTCGATCACTTCTGGCGGATAAACCGCGGCTCGTAATTGGTCGAGAGCATTGTTTTGAATATCTGAAAATTCTTCTGCTGCCACAAATTCGATTTTCACAGCCATGTCCTTTTATGACGATAAATATTTTAGCAAGAGGATAATGCAGCTTCGCTACTACGGTGCGGGCCAGGGAATCTCTGCAGGACCAGCATAACCGTGTTTCTCTTGAATGTATACCCGTCCATGGGAGGGTTCGGAGCAGCCGGGTTCGTCAGTAAAGGTGATGAAAGGTAGGCGTGAGCCAAGCGTGTCGAAGACAAGTTCGCCATTTTGGCAAGTCCACGCTTCGACAATGTAGGGGAACATGGCTTCGTTCTCGTATTTGCCGGGACTGACGATGATCTCGATCCATGTGACAGTGACTTCATTCCCTTCGCGTTCAGCACTGAGGACAGTGGTCGGACCATAATAGGGCGAGACGGGGATCTTATACCCGTTGGGATACATCGAAGGTAAATAGGCAAAGTCACCATTTTCAAGTTGGACGAATTCTGAATTAACCCAACAATCCTGCTGACCGTTTTCAACCAACACCCAGGGATTGCCCGGAGCGCGTCCGATCAGACGCAGCGGGGTGGTGCGATTGAAGGCGATGAGATACAGATAGTTTGCGCCGGGTCCATACCGACAGACCAGTTTATCGGCGGTGACAACAGCTTTCAAACTCTCTACGGTGGGAATGGGTGTAGAGGTATTGGTGGCTGTTGGCACGCTGGTTTCAGTCGGTGGGATGGGCGTGAAGGTTTCTGTTGCAAGTGAAGTGGGGGTGGAGGGAACTATCTCGGGTTGGACTGAGGTTTCAGTAACCGGTATCAACTCTGAGGTCGGGGTGGAGGCGGGAACACAAGCGCTTAACGTGAAGATCAGTAACGTTAAAGTCAGAATCTTTTTCATCATTTCATCCGTGGTTTGATTTGTTTTCAGATTGTACCGTATGCCTGTCGAACTTTATTCGTAATTTGCTAATCTAAAACTTAATTCCTTTTTAATGATGGACATGATTTTTCGTTATAATCCTTTCTTATGAATGCTCTCACTTTCCGACGCGAACTTCCTCATCAGATCCTTGCCGTTCTTATTGGTGGATTTAGCCTGTTCGTGGCTGTCACGCTTGTGTGGACGGTCGGTTATCAACTGGCATATGCCGGGCGGATTTTTCCTGGCGTGTCTGTGGCAGGCGTGGACCTTTCGGGTCTTTCCCCGAGCGATGCGGCGTTGAAGTTGAGCCAGACTCTGTCTTATCCGATCACGGGCAAAGTTTTGTTCCGCGATGGAGACCGGGTGTGGGTGGCTTCACCCGCCGAGTTGGGTATGGTCTTCGATGCCAGCGCCAGTGCGATGGCTGCCTATCAACACGGACGCAGCGGCGGGTTGTTCAGCGCGTTATCTGGGCAGGTCAGCGCGCGCGGATTGGGCGCCGATGTGCCACCTGTGATCCTGTTCGATCAGCGCGTGGCGTACACATATTTACAGAATATCGCTTCACAAGTGGACCAATCCGTTGTGGAGGCGAGTTTGCGGGTGGAGGGAACGAATGTCGCCTCTGAACCGGGACGGCTGGGCCGTTCTCTCAATCTGGATGCCACGCTGGTATATCTCGCTGGTCAATTGCAATCCTTCCGCGACGGCGAAGTGCCGCTCGTGATTCAAGAAACCGCGCCGAAGTTGTTGGATGTATCTTCGCAGGCAGAAGCCGCTCGCCGCATTCTCAGCCAGCCGCTGACAATATCCATCCCCAATTATCGTGAAGGCGATCCCGGTCCGTGGACGTATGACATCGCTGTTCTTGCCAACATGTTGTCGGTGGAAGTTGTCGATAACAACGGCGTCGCGGAAATGCGCGTCGGGCTGGATCCGATCACTATGCGTGAAGCCTTGAATGACCTCAAAGTGTTTGTGGATCGCAATCCGAAAAACGCGCGCTTCGTCTTCAACGATGGGACGGGTCAGATCGAACCCATCTCTGCCTCTGCCATCGGGCGCGTGATGGATGTGGAAGCCAGTATCGCCGCCATCAATGAAGCGCTTTTGCGTGGGGAGCATAACGTCAACCTCATCGTCGCGGAGCAGGCTCCTGCTGTGCAAGATACCGCTACCGGTGCGGAATTAGGCGTCGTGCAATTGGTCGCCGAACAGACCACCTATTTCTATGGGTCGAGCGAATCCCGCATCCAGAATATCGTCACTGCGGCGGGTGAATATCATGGTTTGCTGGTCGCTCCTGGCGAGACCTTCTCAATGGGCAGCGTGCTGGGAGATGTCAGCCTTGAGAACGGGTATGCTGAGGCGCTCATCATCTACGGTGGACGAACCATCAAAGGTGTGGGCGGCGGCGTATGTCAAGTCAGCACCACTTTGTTCCGCACGGTTTTCATGGCGGGCTTCCCGGTCGTGGAACGTTACTCGCATGCGTATCGTGTTTCCTATTATGAGATGGATGCCAGTGGCGCAGTCGATAACCAGTACGCCGGGTTGGATGCCACAGTCTACTTCCCGCTCGTCGATTTCAAATTTAAGAACGACACTTCCCATTGGCTCTTGATGGAAACTTACGTTAACGTCGCCGCACGCACGCTGACCTGGAAGATCTACTCCACAGACGATGGTCGCAGCGTGACATGGGAAACCACCGGACCGATGAACACCGTCCCTGCGCCTGAGCCGATCTTCGAAGAAAATCCCGAGCTCGATGCGAACGAGATCAAACAGGTCGATTACGCTGCTGAAGGGGCAGACGTCACCGTCACTCGCACGGTTTGGAAGGACGGCTTGGTCTATTTCACCGACCGCTTCCAGACCCATTACGAGCCTTGGGCAGCGATCTGCCAATTTGGTCCCGGCTCCGACAGCCCCAAGAAGTTGGCTCGTAAGAACAACGTCTGTCTTGGAAGTTCCTAACCCATCCCGGGCGCATGGTACAATCCTTCCCCGAACAAGGAGACATCATGGTCAGTAAAGAATTACTTGAAATCTTGCGCTGCCCGAACTGCGTGCGCGAAAAAGAAGGTTTGCTCACCCTCCACAAAGATTCCTGGCTCATCTGCCAGGACTGTGGTCGCAAATATCCCATCGTGGATGACATTCCGGTCATGCTGATCGAAGAAGGCGATAAGTGGCTCAGCACCGCGCAGGAGTCCCTGCCGGTCCCGCCGCCCGCCAAATAGAATGGAATCCCTGCTCGCTGAATTAACCAGCGGGGATGACGAACGCGCCGAAGCTGCCATTCCTGCCCTCGTAGCGCTGGGCGAGGCAGCTCTCGAACCCCTCTTGGATTTAACTCGCTCCGCAGATGCGGACATCCGCTGGTGGGGAATCCGCGCCCTGGCTGCATCGCCTCATACGCGGACTGAGGACTTGATTCCCCATCTGAGCGACCCGTCGCCAGATGTGCGAGCCGCTGCCGCTTTAGCCCTGAGTGCTCATCCCGGCGAAGAAGCGATTGAGGCGCTGGTCAAAACCCTCGGCGACGACGATTCGCTCACAGCTGGGTTAGCAGGAACCGCTCTGGTGAAGATCGGATCCCCTGCAGTGACGAGTCTGCTCGAGGTCATGCAAGAAGCGCGGACTGGAATCCGCATCTCGGCGCTGCGTGCGTTGTGTGAGATCCGCGACCATCGCGCCATTCCCGTCATGATGAAATGCCTGAATAATGAAAATGAGTCTGCTGTGATTCAGTATTGGGCGCAGCAGGGCTTGGAACGACTTGGGCTGGATATGGTATATATTAAGCTCTGAGGTTTTTGCAAAAAATGAATGAATTTCTGAAGAATATCAAAATAGAAAAACCTTCCATTAAAGGAATGATCTTTTGGGGCGTGGGGATTGCGCTGGCGGTGGTTGCTTTTATCGCGGTCAGCAATTTCGTCCAATGCTGGACGTTCACCAACCTGCCGGGTATTTCCCCGGCCCATTGTGGTGTCACGACGGGTGAGGATGGCTTCACTGTCAATGAAGAAGGCACACCGATAGCGGATGTCCTGCCGCCCACGCCGCAGTTGATCCCTGAAGCTGAACTGCCGCCCGCCTGGGACGGTGCCAGCCGCCTCAACATTCTGTTCATTGGCATGGATGAGCGCGACCTGATAGAAAACGAGGGTCCCCCTCGTTCTGACTCTATGATCTTGTTCACGCTCGATCCGATCACCAAGACAGCTGGAATGTTGTCGATTCCGCGCGATATGTGGGTCAATATTCCTGGCTTTGGATATAGCCGCATCAATACGGCATATCCCAGCGGCGAAGGCGCACAACTGCCGGGTGGCGGACCGGGTCTCGCCATGAAAACGGTTTCTCAATTCCTTGGCGTTCCTGTAGATTATTATGTGCAGGTCGATTTCAACGTGTTCACCACCATGGTGGACGAGTTGGTCAAGATTGGCGGTTGTATTTACGTCGAACCAACTGAGAAGATGACCTTGGATCCCATCGGTTCTGGACCAGATAAAGTCGTCATCACCCCCGGCGGCGAAAGAGAATTGTGTGATGGTTGGAAGGTGTTGGCGTATGCCCGCAACCGTAAAACCTCCGGCGGGGATGCGGATCGCGCCCGTCGTCAGCAGGAAGTGATCTTTGCCTTGCAAGAGATCATCTTCGCTCCAGAGAATTTCCCGACCTTCATCCAAAAAGCTCCCTTGCTTTACCGACAGCTTGGATGGGGCATCAAGACCAACCTGACGCTTGAAGACGCTTTGCAATTAGCCGTCCTCGGCAAGGATATTTCTCCCGAAAGCATCAAAACGGGTGTGATCGATCCGCAGCAGGGTATGGCCGTCTTTGATAATACAACCTTGGGTGGCGAAGCTGCCAGCATCCTCAAACCCATCATGGATCAAGTCCGCATCCTGCGCGATGAGATCTTCACCACCACCGGGCCGACCAGTCCGCTGGCGCAGGGTGACCCTGCCGCATTGATGCAGCAGGAAGAGGCGCGCGTCCGCGTCATGGACGGGACCTTCACTCCCGGACTGGATCAGCGCGCAGGATCAGTCTTCCAATCTTACGGCATGAACGTCACCGAAGTTGCCACTGCTCCCGAGGTGTACAGCCAGACAGTTGTGATTATCTACGGACCTAAACTGTATACCATCAAGTGGCTTCAAGCCACCTTCGGCATTTCAGATCGACAAATTCGCTTCAGTCCGGACCCGAACCAAACTGTGGACATCGAGATTCGCCTCGGCTCGGATATTGCCGGAAGCATCCCATAAATAGCAGATACAAAAGAACATCCCCTTCACATGAAGGGGATGTTTTGATTAACCGGTCAGTGTGCTGCGGAACCAATCACCGATCAGCCAGTACTTGAAATCTTGTCCCTGGTTGCATTGAATCCCAGCATAGACTCCATATCCCAATGCCACCAACGGCATGAGACTGAACACACAGACAAAAGGCACACACAACAAGCCGATCAACAAAGCGCTCAATGCCCCTGTGATCGTCCAAGCGATGCCGACCAGAGTCCATCCACCGACCCACCAAATGAGTTGGAAGATTAGTCCTTGCAGCGAATGATATGCCACGTATCGCGAGCGGTCTTTGTAAACGAAGTAGATGATCAGCGGCACCAGCGGACCTAGAAATCCGGAAAATAAGTTACCCAACACGCCCAGATGTGCCAACATCGCCCATTGACGCTCCTCCTGCGGGGTGAGCGGAAGCGGGATGGGCTGCGGAATTTGATCGTTCATGACATTCTCCTTTTGTATACGATGAGAGTTACATGTCTTAATACGCATCCCACCGCTCAGATGTCGCATGGGAATCGAAAAATCCCGCGCATTTGCGCGGGATTTTTTGAAAGCGGATGGGTTACGCCCAGCCCTGATTGCGAATGAAATCGCTGATGACCGGGATGCGGACATCCTGACCCTGATACGCCTGATACGCCCACCAGAACATGACGAGGAACAGGATACCACCACAGCCAAGCGTAACAGTGGAGATAATGGTCAACGCCACAGTGGCGACGATGGACTGCACAGCATTAAATTTAACGTACGGACGATTCTTCTTGTCTTCCATGAAAAGAACAACAATGGCAATGAGCGGGATGATGTAACCTAACATCGCCCACAGTTTATCGTCCTGGGTGACGTCCGACATGGGAGCTTGAGACATGGGTTTATTCCTCCGAATAAATTAATTTTGGATTTGCAGTATTGTACAACCAATCCACCCAATGTGCAACCAACCATCTTCACCCAATGGTACTGTTTATCACAACATGAACAGACCTTCATTACGCGGTAAAATTTGCGCATGAACATTCGAACTGTATTCATGGGCTCTCCCGATTTTTCCCTGTCTGCCCTGCGTGCCCTTGCCAGCCATTATCAAGTCGTAGGGGTTGTCACTCAGCCTGACCGTGCCTCCGGGCGCGGACGTGAACTCAAAGCACCGCCGGTCAAATTGCTGGCACAGGAATTGAACATCCCAGTCATCCAACCGCAAAAATTACGTGAACCCGAAGCCATGCAGCAACTTCAAAGTTGGAATCCTGAGCTCATCGTCGTGGCCGCCTTTGGGCAAATTCTCCGCAAAGAAGTTTTGGAGCTGCCCCAATATGGTTGCATCAACATCCATGCCTCATTACTTCCACGCGGGCGCGGCGCAGCGCCCATCAATGCCGCTGTCCTTGCTGGTGATGAAGAGACTGGCGTAACCATCATGAAAATGGATGTCGGACTCGATACAGGTCCCATGCTTTCGATGAGAAAAATTCGCATCACCCCCGACGATACAGCGGGTTCACTCCTCCAGGCGTTGTCCACGTTGGGAGCAGATCTGCTCATCGAGACACTGCCAGCTTACATCTCCGGGAATCTCATTCCACAGCCGCAGCCCACAGAAGGCGCGACCTATGCACCCATGCTCAAAAAGGAAGATGGCTTGTTGGATTTTAATCACCCCGCCGTAGATTTGGAGCGAAGAGTCCGTGCGATGAACCCTTGGCCTGGCGCGTGGTTCCAATGGCATGGAGCGCCGCTCAAAATCCACAAGGCGCATGTAGAGCAGGGTCAGGCTGAGGCGGGGAAAAGACTCGTTGAACAGAATCAACCCGCAGTTGGGACGGGAAGCGGGCTTCTCATCCTCGATGAAGTGCAACCGCCGGGGAAGAAATCCATGAGCGGCAAGGCGTTTTTATCCGGCGCACGCGATTGGCTGGAATAACTAATAACTAGACGGGATATTCTTCGCGAACAATTTCGATGAATCGTTTTGCCAGCAGGGAGGGGGTACGCTCGGCGTGGGTGGCGGCGGCGATCTTCCTTTGAGGGGATGCGCCGCTCAACGGTCGATAGTTGATGCGATCTGAATGGTCGCTGGTTGCGAGCGCGCGGGGGACAAGCGAGACGCCCAATCCAATCTCAACGCAATTTTTGACGGTCGTGAGCTGCGAGGTGTCGCAGACGATCTTTAATTCCAGGTCTTGCCGGTGACAGAACGATTGGATCTGTTCGCCGAGGCAATGCATTTCGCTGAGTGCGATGAAGGGGAAGTCATCGAGTTCTTTGACGTGGATGGATGCGCTTGAAATAAAGTCGTTTTCTTTTGCCGATGCAACCAGAAGCGGCTCGGTCAACAATTCTTGTGTGCGGATGAGGCGGTGATGGATCGGCATGCTGGTGATGCCAACATCCAATTTGCCATCCACGAGGTTGCGGACGATGGTTTCGGTCAGGTCTTCTTGCACGGTGAGACGCGCATTGGGCAATTCCTGGCTGAAGCGTTGGATGACGCGCGGGAGCACAAAAGGCGCAATGGTGGGAATAAAGCCGACGTTGAGCAGTCCATGTCCGGCATCCATGTTTTGATTGAGGGTGTGTTTGATGTCTTGCAGGTCGCCCAGAATATTGACGGCACGCGGCAGTAACATCCGTCCCGCATCGGTCAGGACGACTTTACGGGGGAGGCGGTCGAAAAGGGGTTCCCCCAATTCCTGCTCAAGTTTTTGGATCTGCTGACTGAGCGATGGCTGGGCGACGTTACAGCGTTCAGCGGCGCGGCTGAAACTTCCCGTTTCTGCCACGGCGACAAAATAGGTGAGTTGGTGGATTTCCATGGAATTCTTGCTATAGTTTCTTTCTATTGCTTTTATAGGTTTTCTATATTTTACATCTATACGCCAAAGTTATACAATGAAATCAAGAAATTTGACATATCTGATTATGTTTCAAGTACTACAAGGAGAATAAAGAAATGAGCGAAGAAAGTAAGTGTCCTGTAACCGGTCATGCTGGCATGACATCGTCCAGCCGGGGTACCTCGAATCGTGATTGGTGGCCCAATCAACTGAATCTCAATGTCTTGCATCAACATGCGCCAGCTTCTAATCCGCTGGGACCTGATTTCAACTACGCCGAAGAATTCAAGAAGCTTGATCTGGCCGCAGTCAAGGGAGACCTTGCCAAGTTGATGACTGATTCGCAAGAGTGGTGGCCTGCCGATTGGGGTCACTATGGCGGGTTGATGATCCGCATGGCGTGGCACAGTGCGGGAACCTATCGCACCGGCGATGGGCGTGGTGGCGCCAACACTGGCACTCAGCGCTTTGCGCCGCTCAATAGCTGGCCTGATAACGGCAACCTCGACAAGGCTCGTCGGTTGCTCTGGCCGGTCAAAAAGAAATATGGCAACAAACTTTCCTGGGCAGACTTGATGATTCTGGCTGGTAATGTCGCGTTGGAAAGCATGGGCTTCAAAACCTTCGGCTTTGGCGGCGGGCGTGTGGACATCTGGCAGCCTGAAGAAGACGTCTACTGGGGTGCGGAGAAGGAATGGCTCGCCACCAGCGACAAACCCAACAGCCGTTATTCCGGCGAACGCGATTTGGAAAATCCTCTCGCCGCTGTGCAGATGGGTTTGATTTACGTCAACCCTGAAGGACCCAACGGCAACCCCGACCCTGTCGCTTCAGGACTGGATGTGCGCGAGACCTTCGCCCGCATGGGAATGAACGATGAAGAAACTGTTGCCCTCGTCGCTGGCGGACACACCTTCGGCAAGGCACATGGCGCAGGCGACCCGAAACTGGTCGGACCTGAGCCTGAAGCTGCTCCGTTGGAAGAAATGGGTTTTGGCTGGAAGAATAAATTTGGCGATGGCATGGGCGTCCACACCACTACCAGCGGCGTGGAAGGCGCTTGGAAACCCAATCCCACCCATTGGGACATGGGCTACTTCGATATGCTCTTTGGTTATGAATGGGAACTGGTCAAAAGCCCAGCGGGTGCGCATCAATGGCGGGCAAAGGATTGCAAGCCCGAACACATGATTCCCGACGCGCACGACCCGTCGAAGAAATATGCGCCCATGATGACCACGGCTGACCTGTCGCTGCGGTTTGACCCGATCTATGAACCCATCTCGCGACGCTTCCACTCAAACCCGGAAGCTTTTGCCGATGCCTTTGCTCGTGCCTGGTTCAAGCTGACTCACCGTGACATGGGACCCAAAGTCCGCTACCTCGGACCGGAAGTCCCTGCAGAAGACCTGATCTGGCAGGACCCGCTTCCTGCTTTGGATCACGCTCTAATCGACTCCAAGGATATTGCTGATCTCAAGTCCAAGATTCAGGCTTCGGGTCTGTCTGTGGCGGAACTTGTCTCCACAGCTTGGGCGTCAGCCTCCACCTTCCGTGGTTCCGACAAACGCGGCGGTGCCAATGGCGCGCGCATCCGCTTGGCTCCGCAAAAAGACTGGGATGTGAATCAGCCTGCACAACTTGCGAAAGTTCTTTCTGCGTTGGAAAAAATTCAGCAGGATTTCAATGGCGCTCAGAAAAAAGGTAAGAAAGTTTCACTCGCAGATTTGATCGTGTTGGGCGGTTGTGCGGCAGTTGAATCAGCGGCAAAAGCAGCGGGCTATGAAGTGGAAGTTCCCTTCACCCCTGGTCGTGTGGACGCTTCGCAGGAACAGACCGATGTGAACTCGTTTGCCGTTCTCGAACCCGAAGCTGACGGCTTCCGCAATTACCAGAAGGCGATCTTCACCGTCTCTGCTGAAGAAATGCTCGTGGACAAGGCGCAACTGCTCACCTTGAGTGCGCCTGAGATGACCGTCCTGGTTGGCGGCTTACGCGTGTTGGGTGCCAACTATGGTGGCTCGCAGCATGGTGTCTTCACCAAGCAACCCGGCAAGTTGACCAACGACTTCTTCGTCAACCTGACTGATATGGGCGTGCAATGGCATCCCGAAAACGAAGACGCACAGGTATTCAAAGCTCATGACCGCAAGACCGGCGAAGTACGCTGGACCGGCACTCGTGTGGATCTGGTCTTCGGTTCCAACTCACAATTGCGCGCTTTGGCTGAAGTCTATGCCCAAGACGATGCGAAAGAAAAGTTCGTGCGCGATTTCGTCGCGGCGTGGAACAAGGTCATGAACCTGGACCGTTTCGACCTCGCGTAACCGCCTGAAAAAAATTGCCAAGAAATTGGGCATGGATTCATAAATCCATGCCCAATTTTGTTTTACAATATTGTGGAATCTATCATCTGGAGCAGTCACATGTCCAAATACGTTGCCGCAATCGATCAGGGTACGACCAGCACTCGCTTCATTGTCTTTGACCACAGTGGGAATGTCGTCTCAGTAGACCAGAAAGAACACAAGCAGATCTATCCCAAGCCGGGGTGGGTTGAACATGATCCGTTGGAGATTTGGGAGCGGACGCGTGAAGTCATCGAAGGCGCATTGAGCAAAGGAAATATTTCCGCTTCGGAGATCGCTGCCATAGGGGTTACCAACCAGAGAGAGACCACTGTCGTGTGGGATGCGTCCACGGGCCAGCCGATTTACAATGCCATCGTCTGGCAGGACACACGCACCGATGCGATCATTGCGAAGTTTGCCAAACACGGCGGGCAGAATCGTTTTCGCCGTAAGACCGGCTTGCCGCTTGCCACATATTTTTCTGGTCCCAAGATCAAGTGGATTCTGGATAACGTCAAAGGCGCGAAGGTCAAAGCCCAAAAGGGACAATTGCTTTTCGGCAACATGGATACGTGGATCATCTGGAAGCTGACCGGTGAACACATCACCGATGTAACCAACGCCTCACGCACGATGTTGATGAATCTCAAGACGCTCGATTGGGATGACGCCATCTTGAAGGTCATGGACATTCCACGCGCGATGCTGCCTGAGATCAAATCCTCTTCCGAAATCTATGGGAACATCACCTCAGGTGTGTTAAGCGGATTGCCCGTCGCTGGAGATTTGGGCGATCAACATGCCGCGTTGTTCGGTCAGACCTGCTTCAAACCGGGCGAAGCAAAGAACACCTACGGGACGGGCTGTTTCATGCTCTTGAATACCGGCGAGAAACCAATCCAAAGCAAGGCTGGGTTGTTGACCACGCTGGGATACAAAATCGGAAACAAGAAACCGATCTATGCCTTGGAAGGTTCCATTGCCATTACTGGTGCGTTGATCCAATGGCTGCGGGATAATCTCGGTCTGATCGAAAAATCAGCGGATGTGGAATCATTGGCGAAAACCGTCGATGACAATGGCGGCATTTACTTCGTGCCGGCGTTCTCTGGTTTGTACGCGCCATACTGGAAGTCGGATGCGCGCGGTGTGATCGTTGGGATGACGCGCTATGTGACGAAGGGTCATATCGCGCGGGCGGCGCTCGAAGCGACAGCGTATCAAACCCGCGAAGTGCTAGACGCGATGGAGAAAGATTCGGGAGTCAAACTCCGCGCCTTGAAAGTGGATGGGGGGATGGTTTTCAATGAGTTGCTCATGCAATTCCAATCGGATATTTTGAACGTGCCGGTTGTGCGACCGAAGGTGGCAGAGACTACCGCGTTGGGTGCAGCTTACGCTGCTGGACTCGCCGTCGGCTTTTGGAAGGATGCGGACGAGCTGAAAAAGAACTGGGGACGTGACAAGGAATGGTCTCCAAAAATGGACTCAAAACGCCGCGCGGGTTTATACTCAGGTTGGAAGAAGGCCATCAAACGTACGTTTGATTGGGTCGAATAAAAATGGCGGGTTTCAAGCCTTGTTTGGAACCCGATCCCTGAAATCTGGAACTCATCATGAATCGAAACGAAATTCTCTCTTCTCTCAAAGCAAACCCGCAGGTGTCTGTGTTGATCGTCGGCGCAGGGATCAACGGCATCGGAACATTCCGTGACCTGGCGCTCAACGGCGTGGATGTGTTGATGATCGACCGGGGTGACTTCTGTTCCGGCGCAAGTGCGGCATCGTCACATATGGCTCACGGTGGGATTCGCTATCTGGAGAACGGCGAGTTTCGTCTGGTGCGTGAAGCGGTGGGGGAACGCAATCGCATGATCCAAAATGCGCCGCACATTGTCAAGCCGCTGCCGACGACCATTCCCATCTTCAAATATTTTTCAGGCATTTTGAATGCGCCGCTCAAATTTTTGGGCTGGTTGGATAAACCCTCGGAACGCGGCTCGATCATCATCAAACTCGGATTGATCATGTACGATGCCTACACCGGCGCACAGCGGACTGTGCCGCGTCATAAATTCCATTCACGCGCATCATCGCTGACCCTTTGGAATAAACTCAATCCGGAGATCGTCAACACGGCGGTTTATTACGACGGCTTGATCTCAAACCCGGAGCGGCTCGCGTTGGAAATTATGCTCGATGCCGAAGCCGACAGCCCGCATGCGCGCTCGTTGAATTATGTCAGCCTCGTCAGCGGCGAAAAGGATGCGGTCCTTCTGCGTGACGAATTAAGCGACGAGACGTATGAGATCCGCCCGAAGCTGCTCATCAACGCCGCAGGCCCGTGGATCGACTTTACCAATCACAGTTTGGGATTGTCCACCCGTTACATTGGCGGGACGAAAGGCTCGCATCTGGTCGTGGACCATCCTGATCTGCGCAAAGCCATTGGGGATTGCGAATTTTTCTTCGAGAACAAAGACGGACGTATTGTGCTCCTCTTCCCGCTGCACGATCGCGTGTTGATCGGCACCTCTGATATCAAGATCGACCATCCCGATGAAGCGCGTTGCACGGACGAAGAAGTGGATTATTTCATCGAGATGATCGCACGGGTTTTTCCATCCATCAAGCTGACTCGCGAACATATTGTCTTTCGGTTTACGGGCGTCCGCCCATTGCCGGGCAGTAACGCCAAAACTACGGGACAAGTCAGCCGCGACCATCATATCGAAGTGTTGAGCGGCGATTGGACTAACTTGAATTTCCCCGTCTATTCTCTTGTCGGCGGCAAGTGGACTTCCTTCCGCGCGTTTGCCGAGCAGGTGACGGATAAGGTACTTCAATTTTTAGGTGTCGTTCGCAACAAGTCTACGCACAATCTGCCCATTGGTGGCGGACGTGGCTATCCGCGCAATGATGAGGAACGCGTCAAATATCTCAATGGGCTGGCGGCTTGGACGGGTCTTTCCAGAGAACGGTTGGAGACCCTGTATGAGCGCTATGGGACGCGCGCCGAAACCATCGCCGAGTACATGAAGCGCGGCACAGACTCACCGCTTAAGTCACTGCCTGAATATTCCAAACGTGAGATCATGTTCCTTGCACAGTATGAAAAAGTCATCCATCTTGATGACATCTTCCTGCGTCGTACCATGATCGGCATGTTGGGCAAACTGAATCGCGATATCCTGCTTGAAGTCGCTGATATTTTGGAGGAAACCCTCGCCTGGAGCATGGAGCGGAAAAACTCCGAAGTGGAGCGAACGCTTCGTCTGTTGGCGGACAGGCATGAGGTCCGCTTGTGAGCCAAAAAGAGTCGGCATTCGGCGCATGGTAAAATCCTCCCAATGTCTCCCAGGAAAAAATCCAAACTCAAAATAGACTTGGTCATCCCGGTCTATAACGAAGCCGAGGCTATCGAACGAACGTACTCAGACATCCGCCAAGTGGTGGATGTTCTGCCCTATGACTTTAACTTCATCTATGTAGATGACGGCTCAAGCGATGGGACAGCGGATACGCTTCGACGAATTTCGGCAAACGATGGGAGAGTGACCTTGCTCCAACTGAGCCGCAACTTTGGGCATCAGGCGGCGCTGACAGCGGGGATGGATGCGTCGCAAGGCGATGTGATGATCTCGCTCGATGGCGATGGACAACATCCGCCGGAGATGCTCCCGAAGATGATCGGACTCATCGAACAAGGTTATGACATTGTGCAAGCCCAGCGCATCGAAGATGACCGCGCGATGTCGTTCAAAAAAGTCACCTCGAATTTTTTCTACTGGCTGATCAACAAGATCAGCGGCACACAGGTCTTGCAAGGCGCCGCGGACTTTCGCGCCTTGTCGCGCAACGCGTTGGATGGCGTGCGTTCGATGCATGAGTATCATCGTTTTCTGCGCGGTATGATCTCATGGATGGGATACAACAGCATCATTCTGCCGTATCATGAACCTGCCCGTATTGCCGGGAAGTCGAAGTATTCGCTAGGGAAAATGGTGCGGCTTGCCTCCGATGCGATCTTTTCGTTTTCCCTTGCGCCGTTGTACATCGGCTTGAGCGCAGGCTTTGTCTTTTTCGTCCTCGCCGGCGGACAATTGATCTATGTCCTTTCGCTATGGCTGACCGGGAATACGCAGCGCGTCGAGCCGGGTTGGAGTTCGCTGATGGGTGTGTTGTTGATTGCCAGCGGCATCATCATGATCCTGCTGGGGTTTATCGGCGTGTATGTCGGTTATATTTTTCAGGAAGTCAAGCGTCGCCCAATTTATCTCATAAAGGGGAAGATACCCGATGACGGAGAATAAGCCCAAACCTTTTTTCATCACCTTGTTGCGGCACGGCGAATCAGTGGGCAACGCTGAATCGCGCTGGCAGGGACAGGCAGACTTCCCGCTGACGGATAAGGGCCGTGAGCAGGCGCGCGCGCTTGCAACGCGTTGGATGCGCGAAAAGTTGCAATTCGATCATGTGATTTCCAGTCCGCTTTCGCGCGCGCGGGAGACGGCGGAGATCATCGCTTCAGAACTGAACTTGAAGGTGGAACATGACCCATTGTGGCTTGAACGGGACAATGGTGAATTTTCCGGACTCACAGCGCAGGAAGTGCGCCAGAATTTTGTCCATCCTGAATTTCATTCGCCGTACGATCCGGTCGGCTCGGATGGCGAAGGGGATTGGGAATTGTTCCTGCGTGCGGGACAAGCATTGCATAGTCTGTTGAAGCGTGACCCTGCACGCTATTTGATCGTCTCACATGGCGGTTTGTTGAATCAGTTCATGCATGCCGTGGTGGGAGTCGCTCCGCAGGCGAACAATTCAGGCACGCGCTTCCGCTTTGGAAATACGGCGTTCGCTCAACTGGTCTATTATCCAAATCAACATCGCTGGGCAATCGACAAACTTAATGACCACGCCCATTGGCTGAATACGGAATAAACTCAAAACTTTAAAGTTAAACTCATGAATCAAACCTTCTCTCAAAATTCGGACATGAAATTTCTCGTCTTCGGTGCTGGCGCCATTGGGACCTATATTGGCGGGTCATTGGCGTTGGCAGGATATCAGGTCGTCTTTGTGGAACGCCCCAATGTGGTGGCGGATTTGCGTGCCAAAGGTTTGCGCCTCGATCTGACCGTCGATGAAAGAAGACAGACGAAGGATGCTTATCTCATCGAGCCGCGTTCTTTTGTGATCGAGCCGTCACTGGAAGATGCGTTGAAATTCGGTCCGTTCGATGCGGCGGTCTTTGCTTTGAAATCTTTCGATGCGGAATCGGCAATGGAGGGGTTGAAGCCTTTCGCCGAGAAACTCCCGCCCATTGTGTGTCTGTCCAATGGTGTGGAGAATGAGATTATCATCGCCAAAACTCTCGGTGCGGATAAGGTCATTTATGGTACGGTGACAACTGCCATCGGTCGGCGCGGACCCGGTGACATTGTCCTCGAACGGTTGCGCGGCGTGGGTATCGCGGCAGGACATCCGCTTTCGGGGAAGCTGGTCAGTGCGTTTGACCGGGCATATCTCAATTGTCGTTTGTATCCGCACGCGCTGAGCATGAAATGGTCGAAGATGCTCACCAACCTCGTGTCCAACCCCACCTCTGCGATCTTAAATCTGACTGCGGCACAGGTTTTTGCCAATAAGGATTTGTACAAGGTCGAGATCGACATGCTGAAGGAATGCCTGGCTGTGATGAAGGCGATGAATCTCGATGTGGTGGATCTGCCTGGTACGCCTGTCAGAGCGCTGGCATTTGCGACGAAACTTCCACTTTGGCTTTCGAAGCCGTTTCTTTCAAAAGCAGCAGGTGGTGGACGTGGCGGCAAGATGCCGTCCTTTCACATTGACTTGCACTCCGGGCGCGGCAAAAGCGAAGTGGAATATCTGCATGGCGCAGTTGCCCGCGAAGGGGCGGCGCGTGGGATTCCCACGCCTGTCAACAAAGTGCTGACCGAAACGCTGCTGGCGTTGACCAATCAGGAAATTCCGCTCGAAGAATTTGCGGGAAAACCCGAGATGTTGTTATCCAAGTTGAAATAATTATTCGACCATGGACGATGGACTGCCACCGTTCATGGTCCATCTTCTGTGGTCGTGATTATGTCCATTCAAATTACCCAACCTAGCCCAACAGTTCAGATCCATTTGCCAAACGGGAAGACACTCACCGGTCCGCGTGGGATGCGAGTGGGGGAGTTCTTCAAACAGGTGCAGGATGATTTCTCCGCGCCGATTGTAGCGGCTGTCATCAACAATGAAATCCACGAGTTGACCTATCCCATTAACATCGAGGCGAATTGTACGCCGGTCACCATGGATACCGCCGATGGTGCGCGCATCTATCGACGCTCTTTGGTTTTTCTGATGGAGATGGTGTTTGCCCAAATGTTTGCGGATGGGCGACTGAACATCGATCATTCAGTGTCATCGGGCGGATTTTATTGCGAGGTGAAGGAACGCGATCCGCTGACAAAGGAGGAGATTCAGGCGCTCGAAAGCGAAATGAAAAAGATCATTGCCGAAGATCATCCCTTTGAACGCCGTGAGATCCCCGTGCAGGAAGCCATCGACTATTTTGCGAGCCGCGGCTATACGGATAAACTGCGTTTGTTCAAACACCGCCGCAAAGAATATCTTACCGTTTACAGTTTCAACGGGCAGATGGATTATATGCATGGCTACATGGTTCCATCGACAGGTTATTTAAAATGGTTCAGTTTGAGAAGAGTCAATGGCGGATTTATTTTGCAATTCCCACGCCGCCATGCGCCCACACAACTC
Organism: Anaerolineales bacterium; assembly: GCA_023382575.1. Classification (GTDB taxonomy): domain Bacteria; phylum Chloroflexota; class Anaerolineae; order Anaerolineales; family Villigracilaceae; genus Villigracilis. Next base: position 671 of record JAHDWC010000061.1, on the reverse strand, counting down.
GAGCCGCTCGGCGAATATCCAAAATTGCTGAGGACGTTTCGTCAGTATGGGGATTGGTTGGAGACATTGCGCATCGACAGCGTCGGCGCGTTGAACGATGCCATCGAGTCGGGTCGTGCTGATGAATTGGTGCTCGTGTCTGAAGCGCTGCATGAGCAAAATGTCTCTGACATTGCCCAGCAAATTTTCGAGAAAAAATCGCGCATCATTTTGATCGCAGGTCCGTCGTCGTCGGGCAAAACCACGTCGTCGCGCCGCCTTGCCGTTCAACTGCTGGCGCGCGGCATTTCGCCGTATCCGCTTGAGCTCGATCATTATTTTGTGGATCGCGATGCAACTCCGCTCGATGAACATGGCAATCACGATTTTGAAGCTCTTGGTGCGTTGAATCTCGCGCGCCTTGCGGAAGATATCGAACAACTTCTCAGCGGCAAAAAAGTTCAACTTCCGCGATTCAACTTTATGGCAGGACGAAGCGAAGAAGGGGACGTGATCCAATTGCAGGCGGGACAACCGCTCATCCTTGAAGGGATTCATGGGATGAATCCCCGCCTCATCCCCGAACGTTGGGCTGGATCCGCTTTCAGGTTGTACGTCTCCGCGCTGACGCAGCTCAACCTTGACCGACATAACCGTGTTTCAACGACCGATACGAGACTTATCCGCCGTAT
>JAHDWC010000060.1 GCA_023382575.1 Anaerolineales bacterium | reverse complement strand
ATCTTGTGTGGCTGGTTCACGAATGTAATTTTCATCGTCTTCACCGAATCGGAAACCGCCACCTTGACGAATTTCCGTTTCCGCCTATAATCGGGCGAAATATCCAAAACCAGATGAACATATTCTTCACCCTCTCCCTTATTGTCGTCCTTACCATTGTCCTTATTATTGAAGGACAATTTTCGGTTAGGATGGCAACGGTGAGAGTGATGAAATAACACTCAAGGTAAACGCAGAGAGCCGCCCTAACCATGGGCGGTTTTTTGTTATCTTGACCTCACACCCAGCCCTTCTCCATAGAGGAGATGGGAGTCAAAGGAGCCGTATGCGATCAGATACAGTCAAGAAAGGGTTCGATAAAGCGCCGCATCGTGCGTTGCTGCGTGCGACGGGTTTGCAGGATGAGGATTTTCACAAACCGTTTGTTGCGATTGTTAATTCTTATGTCGATGTTGTGCCCGGTCATGTGCATTTACAAGAGTTCGGCAAACTGGTAAAGGATGCAGTCCGCGCGGCTGGCGCAGTTCCATTTGAGTTCAACACCATCGGCGTGGATGATGGCATTGCGATGGGTCATATGGGGATGAAGTACTCGCTTCCTTCGCGTGAATTGATCGCTGACTGCGTGGAGACCATGATCGAAGCGCATCGTTTCGACGCGATGGTTTGTATTCCCAACTGTGACAAGATCGTGCCGGGCATGTTGCTGGCGGCCATGCGTGTCAACGTGCCGACCATCTTCGTCTCGGGTGGTGCGATGAAAGCCGGTATGACCCCCGAAGGTGAAGCCATCGACTTGATCTCCGTCTTTGAAGGGGTGGGTGCGTTTTCAGCAGGCAAGATCGACGAAAAGCGCCTCCTGACTCTGGAGAAGTTTGCCTGCCCATCGTGCGGCTCGTGCTCTGGGATGTTTACCGCCAACTCGATGAACTGCCTGATGGAAGTGCTGGGGTTGGCGCTGCCCTTCAATGGCTCAGCCTTGGCAAAGACGCCCGAACGTGAAGCGTTGGCAAGGCAGGCGGCGGCTCAGATCATGATCCTGATCGAGCGTGACATCAAGCCCAGAGACATCGTCACCGCCGAAGCCATCGACGATGCTTTTGCGTTGGATATGGCCATGGGCGGCTCGTCGAATACCGTGCTGCATACGTTGGCATTAGCCAACGAAGCCGGTGTGGATTATCCGCTGACGCGCATCAACGATGTGGCTGATAAAGTTCCGCATATCTGTAAGGTAAGCCCGGCGGGTAAATGGCATATGGAAGATGTGCATCGCGCGGGCGGGATCCCGGCGATATTGAAAGAAGTTCAACGGGGGACGGGCATGTTGCATTTAGACCGCATCACGGTTACTGGAAATACCTTGGGGGAATCGATCAAAGATGCAGAGATCAAAGATGAAGAAGTGATTCGACGTTATGAAAACGCACATTCCAAGCGTGGAGGCTTGTCCATTCTGTTTGGCAACCTCGCGCCAAATGGAGCTGTGGTGAAAGTCGGCGGCGTGAGTGAGGCGATGATGAAGTTCGAAGGACCAGCGGTCATCTTTGAGTCGCAGGACGAGGCGATGGCGGGCATCCTCGCAGGCAAGGTCAAGGCAGGAGATTGTGTCGTGGTGCGTTATGAAGGTCCCAAAGGCGGACCAGGTATGCAGGAAATGCTTTCGCCCACATCTGCCATTATGGGGCAGGGACTCGGCGATAAGGTTGCTCTCATCACCGATGGACGTTTCAGCGGCGGAACGCGCGGCGCATGCATCGGCCATGTCTCACCGGAAGCGGCGGCGCGCGGTCCGATTGCGGCGCTCCAACCTGGGGACGTCGTCCAGATCGATTTGGTGGCGCGCACGCTCAACGTCAAGTTAAGCGAAGCGGAGATCGAGAGTCGACTCGCGGCGCTGCCGAAATTTGAGCCCAATGTGAAGTCCAAGTGGTTGAAGCGTTACTCGCACTTTGTGACCAGTGCGGATACAGGCGCAGTGTTGCAAGCAGATTGATGAATGAGGAATTTGAAAGGAATTATTGAATGAAAAAGACAGGTGCAGAAATTGTTTGGGAATGTCTCACGCGCGAAGGCGTGGAAGTGGTGTTCGGATACCCGGGCGGGGCGAACATGCCGATCTATGATGCGATGTTGAGTTATCCGGTGCATCATGTGTTGGTGCGTCATGAACAGGGTGCAGCTCATATGGCGGATGGATACGCGCGCGCATCGGGCAAGGTTGGCGTGGCAATGGCAACGTCTGGCCCCGGCGCGACGAACTTGGTGACGGGCATTGCCACGGCGATGATGGATTCTGTCCCGGTGGTTTTCATCACGGGACAGGTGGCAGCGCATCTCATCGGTGGCGATGCGTTTCAAGAAACCGACGTGACCGGCATCACCCTGCCGATCACCAAGCATAACTATCTCGTGACCCGCGCCGATGAAATTGCAGAGACCATCCGTGAGGCGTTTTATATCGCTCGTAGTGGACGTCCCGGTCCTGTGCTCATCGATATTTGCAAGAACGCGCAGATTGAGTCGTGTGAATTTGTGTATCCCGAAGAACCCGAAATGCCCGGATATAAACCCGTCACACATTCTCCGAGAAATCTACTGGACGATGCTGTGGCATTGATCGAAAAGTCGCATAAACCCATCATCCTGTGCGGACATGGAGTCATCATGTCCAAGGCGGAAGAGGCGTTGATGCAGTTCGCGGTCAAGACGCAAATTCCCGTGGCGAGTACGTTGTTGGGCTTGGGCGCGTTCCCCGCGTCGCATCCGCTAAGCTTGGGCATGATGGGGATGCACGGCGAAGCCTATACCAACATGGCCATCCAAAACTCAGACTTGATCCTTGCTTTCGGTATGCGCTTCGATGATCGCGTCACCGGGACGTTGAAGACGTATGCGCCAAAGGCAAAGAAGATTCACATAGAGATCGACCCTTCGGAAGTTCATAAGAACGTGTTCGTGGATGTGCCTCTGGTCGGCGATGTGAGAACCGTTGTCAACGATCTGATCCCATTGGTGGATGAATACGATCATGACGAATGGTTGGAAGAAATTCAAACCTGGAAGAATGAGACCGATTCCCGCTCCATTATGAACTGGGAAGAGGATGGCAAGTTATACGTCGCGCATCTCGTTGCGGATATTTGGAAGGCAACTGGCGGCGGCGCCATCGTGACGACGGATGTCGGTCAGCATCAGATGTGGACGGCGCAATACTATCAGCTTGAAAAACCAAATCGCTGGATCACTTCCGGTGGGGCAGGGACAATGGGCTTCGGTCTGCCTTCTGCCATTGGCGCGTGGTTTGCAGCGAAGGATGAAGAGATCTGGGCTGTTGCTGGTGACGGCGGTTTTCAGATGACTGCTGCTGAATTGACTACCGCCGTGCAGGAAGGCGCGAATGTCAAAGTTGCCATCATGAACAATAACTTCCTTGGCATGGTGCGGCAGTGGCAGGAGTTCTTCTTCGAGAAGCGCTATTCCGCTGTGAACATGGTCACACCAGACTTTGTGAAATTGGCAGAGGCGCATGGCGTCCCCGCGCGGCGGGTGACCACGCGCGAAGAAGTGGAAGAAGCCATTGCCTGGGCACGCAGTATCAAGGGACCGACCGTGCTCGAGTTCAAGGTGGAGCGTGAAGATGCCGTCTACCCGATGGTGCCTACGGGCGCAGCCCTGCACGAAATGATCCGCCGACCTGTGAAACAGTCTGCAAAAGGATAAGGTCTTTCATTTTCAGAAATGTAAGACAGACGAATGAAAGCTAGGAGCATAAATGAATTACACCTTCATCGCATTAGTTGAAAACAAACCCGGCGTGTTGAATCGCGTGGCATCGCTGTTCCGCCGCCGCAACTTCAATATCGAATCCCTTGCTGTGGGACGCACTGAAAATCCAGACATCTCCCGCATGACCATTGTGGTGAATTGCCCCAATGGGGATATGGATGCGCATCGCATCGAAGCCAATTTGTACAAGCTGGTCAATGTGATCGACGTGCAAGACGTCACGCATCAACCTGTCGTGACCCGTGACCTGGCGCTCATCAAAGTGCGGGTCGGACCCGAACGCCGCGCCGAAGTAAACGGACTCGCCGAAATCTTCCGTGCCCACATTGTGGATGTGGCGCCCGAATCGGTCATTGTGGAGATCACTGGTACTGAAGACAAGATCGAAGGCATGATCGAACTGCTGCGCCCCATCGGCATCATCGAAATGGTGCGCACGGGACAAGTCTCGATGACGCGCGGCACGAACGACGGCATCCGCCGCATGCCCGGATTGGATGGACGCCGCTACGAAGACCTGATGGAAATGGCCGAGATGACGCCATAGTAAAGACATAGCCCACGGTCTTATCAGCAATTATCAAAATCTAAAACAAAACATTAGGAGAACAATAATCATGGCAAAGATCAATTTTGGCGGCGTGGAAGAAGAAGTCGTTACCCGTGGAGAATTTCCGCTTGAAAAGGCGCGCGAAGTGTTGAAAGACGAAGTCGTGGCAGTGCTTGGTTATGGCGTGCAGGGACCTGCACAAGCGATGAACATGCGCGACAACGGCATCAAAGTGATCGTCGGTCAACGCAAGGGCACGGCAAATTGGGATAAGGCAGTTGCCGATGGCTGGGTCCCTGGCGAAACCCTTTTCGAAGTGGAAGAGGCGGCTGAAAAAGGTACAGTCATTCAATACCTGCTTTCAGATGCTGGTCAGCGTTCGCAGTGGCCGAAACTCGTTGAACATCTCAACGAAGGCGACATGCTCTACTTCTCACACGGATTCTCTGTCACCTTCAAGGATGATACGGGCGTGATCCCGCCTCCCAACGTCGACGTGGCGCTGGTGGCCCCCAAGGGGTCTGGTCGCAGCGTGAGAGTTAATTTCCTCGAAGGCTCGGGTATCAATGCCAGTTATGCTGTCCATCAGGATTTCACCGGTCGCGCTGCCGAGCGGACGATTGCCTTGGGCATCGCCATCGGCGCGGGGTATCTCTTCCCAACCACATTTGAAAAGGAAGTTTATTCCGACCTAACGGGTGAACGTGGCATCCTCATGGGAGCGCTCGCGGGTGTGATGGAAGCGCAGTACAACGAACTTCGCAAGAACGGGCATTCCCCATCTGAAGCCTTCAACGAAACCGTCGAAGAACTCACACAATCGTTGATCCGTTTGGTCGGTCAGAATGGCATGGACTGGATGTATGCCAATTGCTCCACCACCGCCCAACGTGGCGCGCTCGATTGGAAGGATAAGTTTCGCGATGCCACCGCGCCTGTTTTCGCCGCGTTATACGAATCGGTGAAGACTGGCAACGAAGCCCGCATCACGCTTGAGGCCAACAGCAAAGCCGACTACCGCGAAAAACTGGATAAAGAACTCGCCGCCATCCGTGACTCGGAGATGTGGCGCGCTGGTGCGGCTGTCCGCTCGCTGCGACCGGAAAATTGGAAAGAGTAATCGAGTAGGTAGGTGGTCGTCCGCTGACGATGCAACGAAGAGGTGAACGACCAGGAGACAAATGTATGACCAACTATGTAAAAATTTTTGATACCACCCTGCGCGATGGCGAACAATCTCCCGGCGCAACGATGACCTCTGCCGAGAAATTGGAAGTGGCGCATAACCTCGCGCGCCTCGGCGTGGACGTGATCGAAGCCGGGTTTCCCGCCGCCTCGCTCGATGATTTGGAAGCTGTCAGACGAATTGCACTTGAGGTGGGCAACCCGCCTGCGGGTAGTCCTGATGCGAAAGTGCCTGTCATCGCCGGATTAGCGCGGGCAAATAAATCTGACATCGATAAAGCTTGGGAAGCCGTGCAAGGTGCGAAACATCCACGCATTCATACGTTCCTCGCCACGTCACCGATCCACATGAAGCACAAGTTGAAGATGGATCCCGAGGAAGTGATACAGCGCGTGAGCGAGATGGTTGCGTATGCCAAGTCGTTATGCGCTGACGTGGAGTTTTCGCCCGAAGATGCGGGGCGATCTGATCCGGAGTTTTTGTATGTCGTGTTGGGCGAAGCCATCAAATCTGGTGCGACGACGTTGAACATTCCCGACACGGTCGGCTACACCACTCCGGATGAATTTTATGCGCTCATCAAAGGCATCATTGAGAATACGCCGGGTATGCACGAAGGCATCACGGTCTCGGTCCACTGCCACGATGATTTGGGCATGGCGACTGCCAACACGCTGGCGGGAATCCGCGCGGGTGCGCGTCAGGCTGAGGTAACGATCAACGGGATCGGCGAACGCGCGGGCAACACTTCGCTGGAAGAAGTGGTGATGGCATTGAAGACGCGTCATCCCATCTTTGGGCTGGAGACTGGGATCGAAACTCAGCAACTCTCGCGCATTTCCAAATTGGTCAGCAATTACACTGGCATGACGGTTCAGCCAAACAAAGCTATCGTCGGTGCGAATGCGTTCGCGCATGAAGCGGGGATTCATCAAGATGGCATGCTCAAACATCAAGGCACCTACGAGATCATGCGCCCTGAAGATGTCGGCGTGAACCAGACCAAGTTGGTGTTGGGCAAACATTCGGGTCGGCATGCGCTGCGCACCCGCCTCGCAGAAATGGGTCACTCCCTCGATGAAGTGGAACTCGACAAGGCGTTCTCGCGCTTCAAGGACTTAGCAGACCGCAAGAAGGTCATCACTGATCTTGACCTCGAAGCTGTGATCGCGGACGAATTCTACAAACCGCGTGATGTGTTCCTGCTGAACGGATTGCAAGTCTCATGTGGCACGATGGGCATGCCGACTGCCACCGTGCGTCTGCGCGGACCGGATGGAGTCATCCACACGCAGGCAGCCATTGGCACCGGCCCCGTGGATGCGACGTACAAAGCCATCGACCAGATCGTCAATGTCCCTTGTACATTATTGGAATTCAATATCCATGCCATCACCGAAGGCATCGACGCGCTTGGCGAAGTCACCGTCCGCATTCAAAGCGAAGGTGGTTCCACCACCATGGATGCCCAACGCGAAGTGGAATACATCCGCGTGTATGGCGGCCATGGCGCAGATACCGACATCATCGTCGCCAGCGCCAAGGCCTATATCAACGCATTGAACAAACTCATCATCGCTCAGACCGAAGGCACCGAAAAAATGAAGAACGATTTCGGCGTCATGCTCGGATGACATAAAAAGGAACTATACAATGACTACTCAAAATGAAGAACGGGACGTTTTCCAAACCCACTGCTTTGACCCCTTCCCTGAACCGCAAACCATCCCTGCTGGTTGGGACATGAGCGCGCTTCTTCCTGCGCCTGAACCTGCGCCAGGTGCCGAAGCGGATGATGTCGCTGACAGCGAATCCAATTACTAAAAATCATCAATCGTAAATCGAAAATTTATTATGGCTAAAACTCTCTTTCAAAAAATATGGGACTCGCACGTCGTCACTGAACAGGAAGGCGCTCCTGCCGTCCTCTACATTGACCTGCATCTCGTCCACGAAGTGACCTCGCCGCAAGCCTTTACCGGTCTTCGTCAGCGCGGACTCAAAGTCCGCCGTCCCGACAAAACTCTGGCGACCATGGATCACTCCATCCCAACCACGCCAGTCGATGTGCCCATCGCTGATCAACTGGCCGCCGCGCAGATCAAGCAAATGGAAACCAACGCGGCTGAGTTTGGCATCACCTTGCACGGTATGACCAGCCCGCACCGCGGCATCGTCCACGTCATCGGACCGGAACTTGGGCGCACTCAACCCGGCATGACCATCGTCTGTGGCGACAGTCACACCGCCACGCATGGCGCATTTGGCGCACTTGCTTTTGGCATTGGTACCTCTGAAGTGGAACATGTCCTCGCGACGCAGTGTCTCTTGCAGAAAAAGCCCAAGACCTACGAAGTCCGCGTGGACGGCAAGCTCGGACATGGGGTTTCCTCCAAAGACATCATCCTTGCGCTTATTGCCAAGATCGGCGTTGGTGGGGGGACGGGTCACGTCTTCGAGTACACCGGCGAAGCCATCCGCTCGCTGACGATGGAACAACGCATGACCATTTGTAACATGTCCATTGAAGGTGGCGCGCGTGCCGGCATGATCGCTCCCGATGACAACACCTTCGAATATCTACATGGACGCGAGTTTGCGCCCAAAGGTGAAGAATGGGATAAGGCTGTCGCCAAATGGCGCGCGCTTCCTTCCGATGAGGGCGCAACCTACGACAAGTCCATCACCCTCAGCGCCGCCGACCTCGAACCGATGATTACCTATGGCACCAATCCCGGCATGGGTATGAAGATCACCGAGCGCATCCCAACAGCGGATTCGTTCAGTGAAGCTTCACAAAAAGCCGCCTTTGAAAAAGCCATGACTTACATGGGACTTCAACCCGGTCAATCGTTGCTCGGTCAAAAAGTGGACGTGGTGTTCATTGGCTCCTGCACCAACTCGCGCATCTCAGACTTGCGGTTAGCTGCTTCTTTGTTGAAGGGGCGCAAAGTCGCTGACGGTTTGCGCGTGATGGTCGTGCCGGGCTCGCAGGATGTGAAGAAGCAAGCCGAACAGGAAGGCTTGGACAAGGTCTTCAAAGAAGCTGGCGCCGAATGGCGCGAAGCTGGTTGTTCCATGTGCATTGCCATGAACGGCGATCAGCTCCAGCCTGGCCAATATGCCATCTCCACCAGCAACCGCAACTTTGAAGGACGCCAAGGCAAAGGCGGACGCACCTTCCTTGCCAGCCCTGTCACGGCGGCTGCCACGGCGATCAAGGGTGTTGTCACCGACCCGCGCACTGTTTTGAGCTAACCATCATGTCTACTGATGAAGTTTGGAAACTGCCCGAGATCGTGAAGCGCTTCCTGTCTTATCGCAGCGCGATTCCGCTGGCGCAGGAACAGCTCAGTGTCATGATGTCGATCTTCAAATTACAGGGTCAGCCCGTGGAATCCTTCCTTGACCTTGGCTGTGGCGACGGCATTCTTGGTGCCACGATTCTTGGAAGTTATCCCTCTGCTCGCGGCGTATTCGTGGACTTCTCCGAGTCGATGTTGGCACAGGCGCGCGAATCATTTCACGAATACGATGGTCAACTCACGTTCGAGAATCTTGACTATGGTGATCCAGCCTGGGTTAACAAGATGCAGCCTTACGGTCAGTTTGATGCGGTGGTCTCTGGTTATTCCATTCATCATCAACCGGATGTTCGCAAGCGCGAGGTCTATCAAGAAATTTTCAGCCTGCTTAAACCGGGCGGCTGGTTTGTCAATGTGGAGCATGTTTCATCGGCTTCCCAATGGAATGTCGATCTGTTTGAACAGCATTATGCTTCCATGCGTCATGCCATCGAAAAGCAAAACGGCGGTACGCGTTCTTACGAACAGGTCGTTGAAGAATATCGAACCCGCCCCGATAAAGCCGCCAATATTCTTGCGCCTGTTGAGGCTCAATGCGACTGGCTGCGTGAACTCGGCTACGAAGAAGTCGATTGCTACATGCGCATCTACGAACTGGCTGTCTTTGGCGGACGCCGCCCCCTTAAATCGTAAATTCAAAATCGGAAAATCTTATGGCTCAATTTACAACCCTAACCTCTCGTGCAATTCCACTTCCTGTCAACGACATCGACACGGATCAGATCATCCCTGCACAATTTCTCAAAGTGACCGACAAGAACGGTCTCGCCGACGCGCTTTTCTATAACTGGCGCTACAACGACGATAAATCTCCAAAAGAAGATTTCATCATCAACAAGCCCGAGTCAAAGGGTGCACAAATTTTATTGGCAGGTGACAACTTCGGCTGCGGCTCGAGCCGTGAACATGCGCCCTGGGCGCTCACCAGCTACGGCTTTCGCGCCGTCATCTCCACTTCGTTCGCAGACATCTTCCGCAATAACTCGTTGAAGAATGGACTCATTCCCATCATCGTGGATGATGCCACTCACAAAATGCTCTTCGACCTGTTGGAAGAAGCGCCTCGCGCCGAGCTGACAGTTGATCTGGCAACTCAGATCGTTTCCTTCCCCGGAGGCTCGTTCACCTTCCCCATCGATGCATTCAACAAAACTTGTTTGCTCAACGGCGTGGATGAACTTGGCTACATCATGGGTTTTGAAAAAGAAATCGCGGCATACGAAAGCCGACCATAGACTATTGACCACAGATGATAGACGTATCGTCCATCGTCAGACAAGAGAATGCATGACAAAGATTCAAATCTACGACACCACCCTGCGTGACGGGACTCAGTCCGAAGGCTTCAACCTCTCGGCGAATGACAAAGTCCGCATTGCTCATAAGCTCGATGAACTTGGCGTTGCATTCATCGAAGGTGGCTGGCCGGGCTCAAACCCCAAAGATGTGGAGTTTTTTGAACGCGCCCGTGACATCCAATGGAAGAATGCCCTCATCGCGGCCTTCGGCTCCACCTGCCGCGTCAAAGGCGGACCCGAAGACGATGCCAATATCAAAGCGCTGCTCGATTCGCAGACGCCCGTCTGCACCATCTTCGGCAAGACATGGACACTTCATGTCACCGATGTGTTACTGACCACGCTGGAAGATAACCTGCGCATCATCGAACAATCTGTGGCGTACCTCAAAGCCAATGGCAAGCGTGTCATCTACGATGCCGAGCATTTCTTCGACGGCTATAAAGCGGATTCAGCCTATGCCATCGAAACCTTGAATGCTGCCATTCGCGGCGGGGCGGAGACAGTGGTGTTATGTGACACCAACGGCGGAACCTTCCCGTGGGAAGTGAAGCGCATCATCGGCGAATTGAAATCCACAGTTCAACATCCGCTTGGAATTCACACGCACAACGATTCTGAGTGTGCGGTGGTGAATTCATTGGTTGGTGTGCGTGAAGGTGCGATACAGGTACAAGGAACCATTAACGGAGTGGGGGAGCGTTGCGGCAACGCCAACCTATGCTCCATCATGGCTGACCTTGAACTCAAGATGGGCTATGAATGTCTGCCTGAAGGCAACATTCAACATTTGTATGACCTTTCGCATTTCGTAGCGGAAGTTGCCAACATCACGCCCGATGAGCATCTTCCATTTGTGGGCAAGTCCGCGTTTGCGCACAAAGGCGGAGTCCATGTTGCGGCGATGCGGCGTTCTCCGCAATCCTATCAACATGTGGAGCCGGAACGTATCGGCAATAAAATGCGCGTCGTCGTTTCGGATCTTTCCGGGCGTGGAAATCTGCTCAGTAAAGCCGAAGAACATGGCGTGGAAGTGGAAGGTGCTGAAGTTGTACCTGTCCTGAATGAGATCAAAGAGCTTGAGGCGCGAGGGTTTTCCTTTGAAGCGGCAGAAGCCTCCGTCGCGATGATGTTGAAGCGGCAGGAATACGGTTACAAACCGCCATTTGAACTCATCGATTTTTTCGTCAATGTCGAGCATCGTCAAGGACGTGGCATCTTCGCCGAAGCGATGGTGAAAGTGCGCGTGCAGGGTGAAATCCTGCATACTGCCGCCGAAGGGAATGGACCAGTCAACGCGTTGGATCTTGCCTTGCGAAAAGCGTTGGTTGGTTATTATCCGCAGATCTCTCGCTTCACACTATCTGATTACAAAGTCCGCATCCTGGACTCAGAACATGGCACCGAAGCCATCACCCGTGTACTGATCGACACCCGCAACGACACTTCCCGCTGGAGCACTGTCGGTGCGGGCACGAACATCATCGAAGCCAGTTGGCGCGCGCTCGCGGATTCGGTGGAATATGGTTTGATGGTTGCACACTAAAATCACGACCATGGACGACAGACGATTGACGATAGTCAATCGTCAAAACTGGAGAATCATGAACTTCAAAATCACTTTACTCCCCGGCGACGGCATTGGACCCGAGATTATTGCTGAAGCCGTACGCGTGCTGGATGTTATCGCCAGCAAATACAAGCATTCATTCGATCTTCAAGAACGATTGATGGGTGGCTGCTCCATCGACAAATACGGTTCATCCCTGACCGATGAGACGTTGGCAGATTGTGTCGCCTCAGACTCCGTTTTGCTGGGTGCTGTCGGCGGACCGAAATGGGACGACCCGAAAGCGAAAGATCGCCCCGAGCGCGGTTTGCTCGCCCTTCGCAAAGGACTGGGCGTGTTTGCGAATTTACGTCCGATCAAAGTTCACCCGGCATTGATGGATCGCTCTCCGCTCAAGGCGGAAAAACTTCAAGGCGTGGACATTCTCGTCATCCGCGAGTTGACCGGCGGCTTGTACTTCGGTTTTCCAAAAGGACGCGATATCAAAGATGGACGCGAACGCGCCGTCGACACATTGGAATACTACGATTACGAGATCAAACGCATCATGCATCTTGCCTTCAACCTCGCGAAGGGACGCAAGAAAAAAGTCACCTCGGTGGATAAAGCTAACGTGCTCGAATCCTCTCGTTTGTGGCGGCAGATCGCAACTCAAATCGGGAAGGAAAATCCTGATGTCGAGTTGGAACATGTCCTCGTGGATACCGCTTCGATGAAACTGATCACAGGTCCGGCATGGATGGATGTGGTCGTCACGGAGAACATGTTCGGTGACATCCTCACGGATGAAGCGTCTGTCTTGGCGGGGTCGATGGGGATGTTGCCTTCGGCTAGCTTGGGTGAATCAACTCTCGGGTTGTTTGAACCGATCCACGGTTCCGCGCCGGATATTGCCGGAAAGGGAATCGCAAATCCGGTTGGTACAATCCTTTCCGCGGCTTTGATGCTGCGCCACTCGTTCAAACTGGAAGCGGAAGCCGCCGCGATTGAACATGCCGTGGAGACGGCGATCACCGAAGGAGCCCGCTCGGCTGATATCGGCGGCACGTTAACAACCCGTCAGATGACGGATGAAATTATCAAACGAATATAGAGGAGAATGAGTTATGGGTATGGAATCCAAATTTATCTGGAAGAACGGCGAGTTGGTGCCGTTCGAGCAGGCGACCCTGCATTTTTTGACGCCCGCGCTTCATTATGGTGCGGCGGTTTTCGAGGGCATTCGCTCGTATAACACGCCGAAGGGACCTGCGATCTTCCGCTTGCGTGACCATGTTGAGCGTCTGTTCGATTCGGCGCGGGTCTTGGGGTTTCGCGAATTTCCCTGGGATGTGGATGACCTGGTCAAGGCTCACAAGGATACCGTCCGCGCTAATGGCTTTGCGGATTGTTACGTCCGTCCGCTGATCTATCTGGATCAGGGCGGCTGGAACTTGAATGTGGACTATGGCAAGCCATCGCTGATGATCGCCGTCTGGGAGTGGAACAATTATCTGGGGGATGATGCGTTGGCGCGAGGCATCCGCGCGAATATTTCATCATTCACGCGCCATCATCCGAATGTGTCGATGACCAAAGCCAAGATCGCCGGGAATTATGTCAACAGTATTTTTGCGAAGACAGAATCGGAACGCCTCGGATTTCAGGAGGCGATCATGCTCGATCCGCAGGGATACATCGCTGAATGTACGGGTGAGAATCTTTTTGTGGTGCGGCATGGCAAGGTCATCACCCCATCCACTGCGCCGGTATTGGAAGGCATCACCCGCCATTCCATTCACACCATTGCAAAGGATTTGGGATACAAAATTTTGGAACAGCCCATTTCCCGCGATCAGCTTTATATTGCGGATGAGGTCTTCGTCTGTGGTACGGCGGCGGAAGTCATCGGTTTGAGCGAGATCGATTATCGCAAGATCGGTGACGGACGCACGGGTCCCATCACTCGAAAGATCCAGGAGGTCTACCACGAAGCGATCCGCGGTAAGGTGGCGAAGTACGAATCGTGGTGTGAATACGTGGGGTAGGGGATGATAGACGATGGATTGTGGCTGGCAGATTTTGTGGTCTGTCGTCCATAGTCCATCGTCCGATTCTTGTGATATAATCTCGCCGCCCTGAAAAGGGCAATCATTCTGCCTGGGACGGGCAACAAGCGTCCCTGAGTGGGTCATCAACCCCACTAAACTCACCCCGTTCCACACCATCAGAGATGCGTGTAGGAGAACGGAAACTTAGGAGAAACATGGCTAATATTTCTATGAAAGCCCTGCTTGAGAGCGGCGTCCATTTCGGCCACCGCACCAACAAGTGGGATCCCCGCATGAAGCCGTATATCTTTACGGAACGCAACGGCATTCATATCCTCGATCTTCAGCAGACCGTCAAGCTGGCGAACAATGCCTATGGCGTGATCCGCGATGCGGTCGCCGCTGGCGGCAGCATTCTTTTCGTCGGCACCAAGCGCCAGGCGCAGGAAACCGTCTCAGAAGAAGCCAATCGCTGCGGCATGCCCTACGTTACCGAACGTTGGATGGGCGGTATGCTCACGAACTGGTCCACCATGCACCAGCGTATTCAGGAACTGGAACGCCTCGAAAACCTGCGTGACTCCGGCGATATCAACCGCCTGACCAAGAAGGAAGGTCTGTTGATCGAACGCGAGATCACCCGCCTCCAGACCCGCCTCGGCGGTGTTCGCTCCATGAAGCGTGTGCCTGACTTGCTCTTCATCGTCGATGTCGGTCGCGAAGAATCCGCTGTCCGCGAGGCGAACCTGCTCAACATCCCGATCGTGGCGTTGGTCGATACCAATTGCAATCCGCAGGATATTGATTACGTCATCCCCTCCAACGACGACGCCATCCGCGCCATCAAATTGCTCGTCTCCAAGATGGCAGACGCCGTCCTCGAAGGCAAGGCGATGCGCAAGGAAGAAGAACCCGAACAGGTGGAAGAAGTCAAGTTGGAATCCAAGCCCAAGTCCCGCCCGGCTCGCCCGGCGGTTGTGGAAGCCGAAGAAGAAGTGGGCGATGACGCCCTGCTCGGCGAAGCCACCCTTGCCAAACTGAAGGGCAAAGAAGACGAAGCCGCCAAAGACGCTCCTAGCGCTGCGTAACAAAATCGAAGAACATCAAGGATAGTGAAATGGAAATTACTACTGAAATGATCAAGCAGCTGCGCGCAGCGACCAACGCGCCAATGCTGGACTGCCGCAAGGCATTGCAGGAAGCCAATGGCGATTTTCAAAAGGCTGTGGACTGGCTGCGCGAAAAAGGCATGGCCACCGCCGCCAAGCGCGCAGACCGCGTCGCTTCCAATGGGACGGTTGAGATGTATTCTCACGGTGGGGGACGTGTCGGTGTGATGGTCGAGATCAACTGCGAGACCGATTTCGTGGCGCGCAGTGAACAGTTCCGCAACCTGGCGCATGAGATCGCGCTCCAGATCGCGGCCAGCTCTCCCAAGTACATCACCGCTGAAGAAATCCCTGCCGCCGAGCTTGAGCACGAAGCGGATATCGCCCGCGCCCGCGCCAAGGAAGAAGGCAAGCCCGATAACGTTCTGCCGCGCATCGTCGAAGGACGCGTCGAAAAATACAAGGATGAGGTTTGCCTCCTGCGCCAGCCATACATCCGCGATGAATCGATCACCATTGAAAAACTCATCTTGCAGAATGTGGCTGCCATCGGCGAAAACGTCGTTGTCCGCCGTTTCCAGCGATGGGAACTTGGTGAAAGCTCCGGCAATCAAGAATAAAGTCATAAAAGCCAGCCTTCGGGTTGGCTTTTTTTCTATAAAAATTTGGAGGTATGAGAATGGCTGAGTTGAAGTTCAAAAGAGTCCTGCTCAAGTTGAGCGGCGAAGCGTTAGGCGGCTCGATGGGCTATGGCATTGATGTCGATGAGGCAGAGTCCATTGCCAGCCGCATCAAGGAAGTCCGCGAGTTGGGTGTGGATGTGGCTGTGGTCATCGGCGCGGGGAATCTGTGGCGCGGTAAACAGGGACTCGAGCGCGGCATGGACCGCGCCACGGCAGATTACATGGGCATGCTGGCCACTGTCATGAATGCGATGGCGTTGATGGATGCACTCGAACGACAGGGCGTATTCACGCGCGTCATGTCTGCCATTGAGATGCGAGCCATTGCTGAGCCGTACATTCGCCGACGGGCCATCCGCCACCTCGAAAAGGGACGTGTGGTCATCTTTGGGGCAGGGACGGGCAATCCATTCTTCTCCACCGACACTGCCGCGGCTTTGCGCGCCACCGAGATCGACGCCGACCTGGTCATCAAAGCCACCAAAGTGGACGGAGTCTACGACTCAGACCCGAAAAAGAACCCTGATGCCAAGAAGTTCGAGAAGTTGAGCTATATTGAGGTTCTCAACCGCCGTTTGGAGGTGATGGACAGCACGGCCATCACCCTCTGTATGGAGAACAATCTCCCTATCATGGTGGTCAATCTCTGGGATTCAAAGGCGCTTCTCAGCGCGTTGCGAGGCGAGACCGTCGGCACTTTGGTTTCGGCCTAAAATAATCCTTGGTTTTTCCCTCTTCCTCTTTTTGCTTTCACGTTGAAAGCCGAAAGAGGAAGGTTTTTAAGTGTGAGAGTCTCTCAATTTTTTTCATTGACTCTCAGTCCATAGCCTAAATTTCTGTTTTAAGGTATCCTTGTATCGCTATCATTTTCAGGAGGAAGATCGTGAGTACTGATGAAATCAAAAGCCTGTTGAAAGACGCCGAAACCCGTATGAACGGCGCGATCCAAGCCCTTGTGGATGACCTCAACAGCATTCGTACTGGGCGTGCCAGCCCATCGTTGGTTGAAAAACTTCCCGTGGAGTATTACGGAACCCCCACCCCGTTGATGAACCTGGCTTCGATCAGTGTCCCTGAACCGCGCACCCTGACGATCAAGCCGTTCGATGGGGGAGCGCTCAAAGATATTGAGAAGGCGATCCGCGTCTCGGAACTTGGGTTGAATCCAAATTCTGACGGAAAAGTCATTCACTTGAACCTGCCTCCGCTCACTGAGGATCGCCGCCGCGACCTGGTCAAGCACATGCATCATCGTCTGGAAGAGGCGCGCATTGCCGTCCGTAATATTCGCCGCGACTTGCACAATGACATCCGCGAATATGAGAAGGAAAAACTCATCACCGAAGATGATCTCGAACGTGGTGAAGAAGACCTGCAAAAACTTACCGATAAATATGTGGAAGAGATCGCCAGACTCGGACAAAACAAAGAAAAAGATATTATGGAAGTCTAGTTTGGTTGCTTTTTCAACGTCCTATGGCGTTGAAAAGAGAAATTGATATGACTGAGAACCCCTTGAACCCTCCTCTTGAGAAGATTCCCCAGCACGTTGCCATGATTATGGATGGCAATGGACGTTGGGCGATTCAACGCAATTTGCCGCGTCTCGCCGGACACAAAGCTGGTACAGAAAACCTGCGCCGGGTCATCCGCTCGACGGTTGAGTTTGGCATCAAATACCTGACCATCTATGCCTTTTCAACCGAGAACTGGGGACGTCCGCCCGAGGAAGTTCAGGGGTTGATGTTTATCTTGCAAGATGTGATCGACCGTGAACTGAACGAACTTCACAAGGAAGGCGTGCAGTTGCGTCATATTGGGCGGCTGGAACGGCTGGATCCCAAAATCCAGAAAAAGGTTTTGAACGCCATCGAGCTTACCAAGAACAACGACCGTCTCGTGCTGAATGTTGCCTTCAATTATGGCGGCCGTGACGAGATCGTCTGTGCCATTCAAAAGATCATCAACGATGGCATCCCGGCTGAAGAAGTGACCGATGAACTGGTCAACAAATATCTGTTCACCGCCGGAGTCCCCGACCCGGATTTGATCATCCGTACATCGGGCGAATTGCGCGTCAGCAATTTCCTCATCTGGCAGGCGGCGTATTCCGAGTGGTACATCACACCGACCTATTGGCCCGATTTTGACAAGGAAGAATATCGTCATGCTCTGGAGACATATGCTCACCGCGACAGACGATATGGAAAGGTATCTTCGGGGGAACTCCAGGAATCCAATGCGTAGAAGAGTCATCACAGCCCTTGAACTAGCTTTTATAGGAATGCCTGCCATCTTGATTGGCGGCATTCCTTATTTTCTGCTGATGGGCACATTTCTGATCGGCTCAGCTTGGGAATATGTCCACATGTTCCGTGCCGCCAAATTCCAACCGCAGATGTACATCACAGTGGGAGGGGTGGCGCTGATCCTCTTCATGCGCATGTTCCTGCCACAATTCGCCATGCCGGTTTTTGCGGCGGCGATTTTGCTAGCCCTGGCATGGCATCTCATCACTTATGAACGCGGCAGAGACTCTGCCGCGCTTGATTTTGGCGTGACAGTCGCAGGCATCGTCTACCTCGGCTGGATCGGCGCCTACCTGCTGGACATCCGCAATCTGCCTCAGGGTGGCTGGTGGTTCATGTTGGTGATGTTCTGTGTCATGTCTGGAGATACAGGCGCGTACTCCATCGGCAGAGCCTACGGAAAACATAAGATCGCGCCGCGCCTCAGTCCCAATAAAAGCTGGGAGGGATATGCTGCCAGCGTTTTCACCGGGACAGTGACAGGCGCCTTTTACATTTGGGTCTTCACCACATTTGGCAGTCTGAACAGCGACATGACCATCTGGCAGGGCGCTGCCATGGGCTTCCTGCTTGGTTCCCTGCCGACGTTGGGCGACCTTGGCGAGAGCATGTTCAAGCGTCAATCCGGGCTCAAGGATTCGAGCGACATCATCCCCGGTCATGGTGGCTTCTTCGACCGCATCGATTCATGGCTGTGGGGGGCAGTCATCGGGTATTATTTCCTCGTCTGGTTCATCATATAAAACTGGAGGCAGCATGGAAGTTCTTGGCGCAACACCCACTCGAAATCTCGCGCTCGAGCTGGCACGTGTGACCGAAGCGGCGGCAATGCTTGCAGGTCGCTTCATGGGTAGGGGAGACAAAGAAGGGGCAGATCAGGCCGCGGTCAATGCGATGCGTTTGGTTCTCAGTACAGTGGATATGAACGGAGTCATTATCATTGGGGAAGGGGAAAAGGATCAAGCTCCGATGCTGTATAACGGCGAGAAAGTAGGCAACGGCTCCAAACCGGATGTGGATGTTGCCGTGGACCCCATTGATGGAACTCGTCCGTTGGCGTTTGGTCGCTCGAACTCACTGGCTACAGTGGCCATTGCTCCGCGCGGGACGATGTTCGACCCCGGACCTTTTGTGTACATGAATAAGATTGCAGTGGGGCCGGAAGCGAAGGGCATGATCGACATCGAAAAACCCATCACCGAAAATTTGAAAGCCATCGCCAAAGCCAAGGGTAAGGATGTGGAAGACTTGACGACCATCATCCTCGACCGTCCGCGTCATGATGACATGATCGCTGAGATCCGCAAGGCGGGCGCGCGCATCCGTCAGATTCCCGATGGTGATGTGGCGGCGGCATTGATGACCGCCTGGCCCGAATCCGGCGTGGATGTGTTGATCGGCATTGGGGGGACGCCTGAAGGCGTCATCGCTGCCTGCGCTTTGCGCGCGATGGGTGGCGAGATTCAGGGCAAACTCTATGCCCGCGACGAAGATGAGCGTAACCGCGGTCTGGAAGCTGGTTATGATTTTGATAAAGTGTTGATGATGGACGATCTGGTTTCATCGGAAGATGTCTTCTTCGCCGCCACCGGCATCACCGATGGTGAGTTGCTCAAGGGCGTGCGCTATTTGGGTAATCACATCACCACCGATACACTCGTCGTTCGTGGGTTGACCGGCACGGTCCGTCAGATCATGGCCACACACACCACCGATAAATTGGATAACCTGAGTTCGATCCGCTACTAAGAAATTGACTTGACAGTCTTGGGGCTTATACATATAATATCGCTCGCGTTCCTGGCTAGCTCAATCGGCGGAGCGAGCGGCTGTTAACCGCTAGGTTGTAGGTTCAAGTCCTACGCCAGGAGCCTTTCAAGAAAAAAATTTGCACCCAATTATTCAGGGTGCAGATTTTTTTTAAGTCTGGCGAGCGTGCCAGCGTGAATTTTTGCCCTGCTTGCGTGCCTGATGATAATCTCCATTGAGCCGCCGCTAGGGTGCCCCCCTCACGCCTGCAATCCTCATAAGGGAGGAAAAGCCTTGCCCGCCAAGGTCATGATAGGATGTACCCCCGATATTCTCCCAGCGGCGACGCTTCGCGCAGATTGGCGAGGCTTGCGCCAGCCTATCCCCCTTTGAGACGTTTTAGAGCTTCCTCCATGAGTGTGATAAGGTCTTGATTGTCATCGGGTGAGGCAGTCTTTCCAAAACTGCTAATCCTGTTTTTGATTTCCTCCCCCTTGAAGGCAGAATAAAACTGGTCAGTCGTTTGTATATCCGTGTGCATCACATTGAGACTAACCGCTTTCATATCCGCCACCGTGCGAGCATGAGCGAGACCATAA
>JAHDWC010000059.1 GCA_023382575.1 Anaerolineales bacterium | reverse complement strand
TGCGATCCTCTTTGAAGATGACAAAGTCACGCCTGTGGATCGTGCGCTTGGCACGCATCTCACTGGCGCGATGACGCGCTTCCGCAACAACTGGAGTTGGTCACCTGGTCATGGCGGGTTGGGCGGCAATCGTGAGACGTGGCGTCTGCCCATGCAAGAGATTGAGGGAGGTGCTGTTCCGCGCACCAATCTGCACTTCACCAGTAGTTCTGTCCCCGGTAATGGGCTTGGCGCCTACAACGCTGACCCGGTCCATATCCTCGTCGAAGGTGGTGCGCAAGATGGCGTGGCAAAAGGCATCTCCGGCGGACGTGTGGTCATCATGAAAGGCTACAACCATGATGGTATCTTGATCGACGGCTCGGTTGGCAAAAGCCTCGCTTATGGCGGCACTGGCGGATTGGTCATTGTGCAAGGCAACGCGGACTCGCGCGCTTGCGTACGTCTCTCCGGCGCGGATGTCATCATTGGCGGAGAAATCCAAAAACCGCTCAATGACAGCCTCGGCTTCATCGGCGCACGTGCCAACGTCAAAGGTTTCCTGTGTGAGTACATGACCTCCGGGCGCGTGCTCGTACTCGGTGACCCCGGTCCGTGGATGTGTGCGGGTATGACGGGCGGCGTACTGTATCTGCGTTTGCAGCCGCATCTCAACTTTGACCAAGCCGCCATCCAACGCCGATTGGCCAAAGGCGCAAAAGTATCCGTGCAGGCGGTTGATGAGAACGATCTGAAAAACCTGCGCGACCTGCTCACCATGTATGCCGAAGAACTCAAGCATAATCACCAAGCCGAAGAATCAGATAACGCTTTAGGCTTGTTGATCGATTGGAAGAATACGTTTGTCCGTGTCGTGCCAGTAGGTTTGCAGGAAGATCAACGCTTCGCAACCGAATAAGATTCAACGTTTACCCAAACGGGTAACACTCGTCCATGAGCAGGTTCATGGACGAGTGTTTTTTTATTTTCAGGTGCTCCATTTGGGTAGGAAAAAGATCGCACAAAATTTGTAAACAACCAAAAAAATAAATTTGCAAAATAACCCATGTGGGGAATAGTAATTCAAGTCAGCATCCATAGAATAAACGCATCGTCTGTTCACGTTGAAAGTTGAGTGAGGTTGCTGTGTTATTGACCGTGATCATTTTCGTTCTGGCATACATCATCATCGCAACCGAAAAGTTTCCCCGTCACTGGGTGGCACTGATCGGTGGTGCATTATTGATCGTGTTCGGCATCCTCAGCCCCATCGAAGCACTCTCCTACATCAACTGGGAAACGTTGGGCTTGCTGGCAGGCATGTTCATCCTGGTTTCCATTCTCGAGGAAGCTGGTTTCTTCTCCTGGCTGGCGATGCGCGCGCTGAAGAAATTTAATTATCACCCGGTTTCATTGTTCGTGATTTTGATCGTCTTCGCCGCCGTCATGGCCATGTTCGTGGATAGCATCACGGTCATGCTGTTCCTCTCGGCGCTCACGCTTCAACTTGGGCGATTGCTGAAACTCGACCCTGTGCCTTTGGTCATTGCAGAAGTTTGCGCCGCCAATACCGGCGGAGCCGCCACACTCGTCGGCGACCCGCCCAACGTCATCCTCGGCACCACACTGGGATTCAACTTCGCAGACTTCGCCACTCATACCGGTCCCATTTCTCTGGTGGCTGCCCTATTACTGCTCGGCATGTTCTATTTGACCAATCGCAAAGAGTTGCAACACGCTCATGAAATGTTGACCGAAGAAACCGTCAATGAGATCGAGGCGCTGCACAAGGAACCTCTCAAAGCGGAACTCACCCGCATCGGTTTGGTCTTTTTCTCGGTGGCAGTCGTCTTGCTGATCTTCCACACGCCGCTCAGTCACGCTTTGCACTTTCACATCAACGCCGCCATGGCCGCCCTGATCCCGGCCGGGTTTGCGATGCTGCTCATGCGAAACAATGACCGCAAGAAAGCCCTGTTCAAAGTGGATAGTGAAAGCATCCTGTTTTTTGCTGGATTGTTCGTCCTCATCGGCGGCTTGGAAAAGATCAACCTGTTCGAGCAACTGGCAGTCGGACTCTCGGGCTGGGCAATGGACGATCATAGCACGTTGGTGATGGTACTGCATTGGGTTCCCGGTCTCGCCAGCGGCATTGTAGATAACGTCCCGCTCGCACTGGCTATGAGCTATGTGCTCAAGGATTTGGCACAAATGCCGGGCGCTCCTGCACTCGCTCTCATGGTCTGGTCGTTGGCGCTTGGCGTGGACATTGGCGGAAACCTGACGCCCATTGGCGCATCCGCTAACGTGGTGGCGTACTCTTTCATGGAGAAGAACCACGGCTCCATCGGCTGGAAGCGCTGGTTGACAATTGCTGTTCCGCCCACAGTGCTCATCATGATCTTTGCCTCCTTGAGCGTTTTGTTCAAGGGTCAAATTGGATGGTTCTAACACAGAAATAACGTCAGATGCGGCGTGCAAATGACGTGAAACTACTAAAGAGGAGTAGAGAAAATGAAAACACTTACACTGAGATCGATCAAATGGGTTCGCTGGGTTCTGATTCCCGCCGTGGTGTCTGTGGCTTTCCTGGCTGTCACCCCTGCATATGCACAGGAGCCAGGTCCTATTGATGAACTGACCCGTGGCTTGAACACGCTTTGGATCTTGATCACCGCATTTTTGGTGTTCTGGATGCAAGCCGGGTTTGCGCTTGTAGAAGCTGGTCTGACCCGCGCCAAGAACACGACCAATATCCTGTTCAAGAATCTGATTGACTTTGTCTTTGCAACGGTTGCCTTCTGGGCATTTGGTTATGCCTTCATGTATGGCGCCAGCGCCTCCGGCTGGATCGGCACATCGGGCTTCTTCGCCAGTAGTGCGCTTGGTGACGTTGTAGGTGTCCCTGGGCTTGCCTTCTGGTTCTTCCAGTTGGTCTTCGCTGGGACGGCCGCCACCATCGTCTCGGGCGCCATGGCTGAACGCACCAAATTCTCAGCTTATTTGGTCTACAGTTTCTTCATCTCGGCTATTATCTATCCCATCGCCGGACATTGGGTTTGGGGCGGAGGCTGGTTGTGGACTCTGCCCTTTGGTGCTGGCTTCCGTGATTTCGCCGGCTCAACCGTAGTTCACAGCGTCGGCGGCTGGATGTCCTTGATCGGTGCCATCGTCCTCGGTCCGCGTTTGGGGCGCTTCGCGAAAGACGGAACTCCCAAAGCCATTCCCGGACATTCCATTACGCTTGTCACGTTGGGCGTCTTTATCCTCTGGCTCGGCTGGTTTGGCTTCAACCCGGGTAGTCAGCTTGCCATTCACGGCGGCAATGCGGATGCGGTTGCCTTGGTCGCTGCCAATACCAATCTGGCTGCTGCGGCGGGTGGTCTCGCGGCGATGGTCATCTCCTGGCTGTTCGTCGCCAAAAAACCTGACCTGCCCACCACGCTCAACGGCGTTCTGGCTGGCTTGGTCGCCATCACTGCCCCTTGTGCGTATGTCACGCCCGGCTATTCCATCTTGATCGGTGCCATCGGCGGTGTGATTGTTGTGTACGGAGCCGTCTTACTTGAAAAGCTCAAGATTGATGATCCTGTCGGCGCCGTCCCCGTTCACTTGATGAACGGCGTTTGGGGAACCCTTGCCATTGGTATCTTCGGAACTGAAGGTATTGGCAGCCTCGTCACAGGTGATACGGGTCAGTTCGTGGCGCAGTTGATCGGCGTACTGTCCGTTGGTGCCTGGTGCATCGTGACTGGCGCCGCCCTCTTCTACGGAATCAAAGCCACAGTCGGGCTGCGCGTCTCCCGCGAAGAGGAAATCAAGGGACTCGACATCGAAGAACATGGCGCAGAAGCCTACCCGAACGATGTGGTGGGAGCCGTCAGCGCCGCAGACTAACTCACTATTCTTCCACCTCCTTGGATCACCCTTTATGGGTAAACGAAAGAGGGCAGAACGCCACCTGCCCTCTTTTCGCTTAATGCACCCATTTGGGCAATAGACTTGGTCAAATACCATATCTATAATCACCCCATTCTCCCTCTCCTTGGATTATCCCCATATGGGGAAAGAAAGTGGACAGGTCCGCCAACCTGTCCACTTTTCTTTTTAATGTACCCGTTTGGGTAATAGACTGACCCCATCTCCGCAACCTATAATGCCGCATCAATAAAAACCAATTCATTGTGTTAGGAGATTACTCATGGCTAAGACAGTCAAGGAAGTTTTGGAAATGGCGAAAGGCGTTCAGGTCGTAGACTTGCGCTTCGTTGACCTCCCCGGAACCTGGCAGCACTTCACCATGCCGGTTCAACGTCTGACAGAGGATTTCTTCAAAGAAGGCATTCCCTTCGATGGTTCCTCCATTCGCGGTTTTCAGGAAATCCACGAATCAGACATGCTCTTGAAGGTCGACCCTGAGACTGCATTCGTAGACCCCACTGCCGAAACTCCCACGCTGGTGATCTCCTGCAACGTCTTCGATCCACTCTCTGAAGAAGCATATACCCGTGACCCGCGTTATGTGGCGCAAAAGGCTGAGGCGTATTTGAAAAGCACCGGCATCGCCGACACCGCTTACTTCGCGCCTGAGGCGGAATTCTTCGTCTTCGACGGCGTGCGTTACACCTCCACTCCGCACGAATCTGGCTTCTCCATTGAATCTGAAGAAGGCTGGTGGAGCAGCAATCGCGAAGGCGGCAAGGGCGGGCAGATCCAGCCGAAGCGCGGATATTTTCCAACCTCCCCGACCGACACCCTGCAGGAACTGCGCAACAAGTTCATGCTTGCCATGCAAGCCGCAGGTGTTTCAATGGACCTGCATCATCACGAAGTCGCCACTGCCGGTCAGAGCGAAATGTCGATGCACTTCACCACGCTCACCCGCATGGCAGATGACCTCCTGCTTTACAAGTACATCATCAAGAATGTGGCGCGCAAGAATGGCAAGACCGTGACCTTTATGCCCAAACCCATCTTCGGTGACAATGGTTCCGGTATGCACGTCCACTCTTCCTTGTGGAAGGGCAACACTAATGTCTTCTACGATGAAAAGGGTTATGCGGGTCTCTCCCAAACAGCCAAGTATTACATCGGTGGTTTGCTCAAGCATGCGCCTGCGCTGCTCGCGCTGACCTCTCCCACCACCAACTCGTACCGCCGCCTCGTGCCCGGTTACGAAGCACCCGTCAACATTGCTTATTCTCAGCGCAATCGCTCCGCGATCTGTCGTATCCCGGCCAACAAATCGTCGAAGGCCAAACGCGTTGAATTCCGCGCCCCCGATGCGACCAGCAATCCCTACCTCGCATTCTCTGCCATCCTCATGGCCGGTCTCGATGGTGTCTTGAACAAGATCGATCCGGGTGAGCCGCGCGACATGGACCTGTACGAACTGCCCGCTGAAGAGAAGAAACTCATCAAGCAGGTTCCGTCCAGCCTCACCGAAGTGCTCGATGCCCTCGAAGCCGATCACGACTTCCTGCTGCAGGGCGGCGTGTTCACCCCCGACCTGCTCGAAGAGTACATCAAGTACAAGCGTGTCAACGAAGTGGATGCCATCCGTCTGCGACCCACCCCGCACGAGTACATCCTGTACTTTGATGCCTAGCATCTAACCTCGCCCCCTTCCTTGCCGACAGTTGGCTGCATGAACCTTGGACTTGCATCCGGCTGTCGGCTGCTTCTTGTAGGGGCGACCCACCCCGCACGACGAAAAGGCTGCCTCCTACCATCCTTCTTTTGGGTTGCCCCTACTTCTTTTACTTATCCTTTATGACTCCACTGCTTATTTCTTCCTTTGTACTAGCCATCGCCTTTGCCGCTCCTCCAGGAATCATCACGGCAGAAACCATCCGTCGCGGAGCTGCACGCGGATTCCTGCCAGCGCTGTCGGTGCAGTTTGGCTCGCTGATTGGTGATACAACCTGGGCCGCCATCGCGTTGACCGGTTTGACATTCCTCATCCAGAACGATATTGCAAGAGTCATTCTCAGCCTGGTCGGAATCATCCTCATGGTCAAGCTCGCCTGGGATGCGATCAAAGATGCGCGTGATGGAAAGCAGCCCACAACCCATTCCGATCTCGCCTCTGCCCGCGGAGATTTCGCCAGCGGCGCATTCCTCTCATTGGGCAACCCAATGAACATTGTCTTCTGGACAGGACTCGGTACAACCGTCTTCACTTCGATTACGGGCGCGCCTCAACCCATTCACTATGCCACTTTCTTCACCGGGTTTCTGGGTGGCGCAATCTTCTGGTGTTTTGTCATGGCAGGATTGGTGGCCTGGGGACGTCAATGGATGACTGGTGCTTTCTTCCGCTTCTTGAACGCCGCCTGCGGATTGGTCTTGTTCTATTTTGCCTTCCAGCTTGGAATGCAGATGGTACAAATCTTCATCTAGGCGATGGCGAGGTCATCTCGCTCACGCTCGCCATGAAGTACAATCATTAAACTGATACACTCTTTGTGACTATCGATTTTCGCTCCATGGCAAATTCCCCTCTCCCCACCTCTAACGAAATGGACAACCGTCTGCTGGAGGCGCTTGCCAGCCTCAACCAGATCAGCACGGCCATTAATCAGATTGGTTCCAGCGAAGATCAATCTTCCAGCCTGCAAATGATCGTGGAAAGTGCCATCCGCGTTGTGCCGGGATTCTCCGCCTCCATTTACACGTACAACCCCATCACCGACCGCCTCGATCCTGAGACGCGGGTAGTGGCGTACGCATCAGGTTACGAATCCTTCCGAAATATCAGTCCGAATGAGGATATTCCGCGCCCCAATGGGATCGGGATGCGCTCCATTCGACGCAAGAGCCGGGTGCTTTCCTACGAAGAAAGCGACATCCAACTCCATCCGTTTCAGGCGAAGCTGGGAGTGAAGGCTGTCGCTAGTTTTCCCATGATCGTTGCAGAAGAAGTGTTGGGCGTCCTTTACATTTATCTGTATGAAGAGCGTCAGCTTTTGCAATTCGAAGAATTGATGCTGCATAACTTCGTCAATCAGGCGGCGATGGCAATCTACCACGCGCGTCACATGGCAGGCATCAAGCAAGATCTGGTTCAAAAAGAAAATCAACTCAGCCGTCTGCGCCGCGCCGGATTGCTCATCTCTTCCCGGTTGAAACTCGAAGAGACGCTTCAATCCATCCTCGAGCTGGCCCTCGAATTGACCAATGCCCAGTATGGCATCTTCCGCCTGTTGGATAAAAGCAATGAATTTCTGGTCACACGTGCTGTCAGTGCTGTGCATTTGGAACGTCCGTTAATGGAGAAACTTCCCATCGACGGCAAAAGCATGATGGCGCATGTGGCGCGGACACGTCAGTCTCTGCTGGTGCGTGACCTGCGCGAAAAACCCTGGGCGGATATTTACTATCCGCTTGACTCGAATTTGGAGATGCGCTCCGAGTTATGCGTGCCGATCATCAACGCCAGCGGACGACTCGAAGGTGTGCTCAATTTGGAGAGTCCGCAGGTGGCTGCCTTCACCGAAGAAGATAGTCACACGTTGCAATCGCTGGCAACCTATGCCGTAACTGCCATCCAGGAAGTGCGTCTGCTCGATGCCTTGCAGGAAGCCGCGCAATTACTGATCGCGCAGCCAAGTCACATTGTGCTCGATCAGTTGTGCGTGATGTCAAATGATTTACTCAACACATCTTCCAGCGCGATCTGGCTGACGAACGAAAAAGGTGAGACGCAATTGGTTTCGTCCAATGGAGCGCCGATCTCGGAAGATCTACCCAAGGAACAAAGCAACTCCCTGCTCATGCCGCTGACGAACGGAGATAAACCGTCAGCGTTGGGAATGTTTGGAGCGTTCTACCCAGCCAGCAGCGGAGTCCGAAGCGACAAATCGGAATGGGATCGAAAAGTGCTGGCATGTCTCGCCAACTATGCTGTGCTTTCCATTCAAAATGAAACTCGCCAGCAGGCATTACGCGCATCGCAGGAACAACATCTCATCGCCGAGACGTTTGCCGCGGTCGGCGATATTTCTGCAAACCTGCTCCACAACATGAACAATAAAGTTGGTGTGATCCCTGTGCGCGTGCAGGCGATTCAAGATAAATATCAAAAATTGCTGGAAGAGGATGCGTACCTCACCAAAAGCCTCGGCGAGATCGAACGCAGCGCCGCGGCTGCGATGCAGGTGGTGCAGGAAAACCTTTCGCACCTGCGCCCCATTCGCATGGAGCGGATTCAGGTTGCGCCGCGCGTGATGGATGCGATCCACGCTGTGCAAGCACCGCTTGAAATCCAGATCGAAGTGGATGGGCTGGAAGGTCTGCCGATGGTCAACGCCAGCGGACAAAGTCTTTCGTTCGTATTTCGTAACCTGATCGAAAACGCAATTGACGCGATGCAAGGCAAAGGCATCATCACGATTCGCGGAAAACAAAATCCTTACTGGGTGGAGATCGCTGTCAGCGATACCGGACGCGGCATTCCGCCCGAATTGCATGAGCAAATCTTCGAGCTTGCCTATTCGAGCCGGACACATCCCGGCAAGATGGGCTTTGGATTATGGTGGGTAAAAACCTTGATGACACGCCTCGGCGGAACCGTCACCATTGAAAGCGACGGCAAGTATGGCACGACCTTCAACTTGCGCTTTCCCATCGCGGAGCATGAAGCATGACGCAAAACTTTCGCGCCCTCATCGTAGACGACGACAGCTCCTGGCAGCAGATCATGAGCGAAATTCTCATCGACAATGGTTTCGATGTGGATACCGCCAGCACGCTCGACGAAGCGGTTGAATCGCTCAAAGCCACACCGCATCGCCTCGCAGTCGTGGACCTTTCCCTTTCTGCCAGCGACCATCACAACCAGGACGGTTTGCGCGTGCTCGACCACGTCCGCCGCCTCGACCCAAATTGCCGCTCCGTTCTGCTAACCGGCTTCGCCACCGTCGAAATCGCCGTCAAAGCGCTGACGGAACACAACGCTTTCACCTTCCTTCGCAAGGAAAGTTTCAAACGCAGTGAGTTCAAAGACATCATCAAGCGGATATTGGTCTCTGCACCGAGCACCACCGAAGAGACTCCCGCCGCCTCGCCAGACCCGAAACCTGCCTCTGTTTCTGTAAGTGGAATCTCCCCCAAAGTCCTCATCGTGGACGATGACGCAGGTTGGCGCAGCATCCTCGAAGACCTAATTCAGGAGGCTGAGTTCCAACCAGTCGTCTCTGCCAGTTTTGGAGAAGCGCTTGGTCTGTTACGAAAAGATAAATTCGCCCTTGCCGTCGTGGATCTATCCCTGCGCGGAAATCAAAACCTTGATGGTCTGCAATTGCTGAAGATCACACAAGGACATCACATTCCCACCATCGTCATCAGCGGACTCTCCGAGCCGGATGAGATCAAACGCATCTACGCCGAACATTCCATTTCGGCCTACATCGAAAAACAAGCCTTCGACCGCAACGCCTTCAAGCGGATTCTTGCAGATACTCGAGAAGCCAGCCTGTCATCCAACGAGTTGAGCGTGCTCACAGACCGCGAACGTGAAGTGTTGGATCTGCTCGCTCAAGGGCTGACCAATAAGGAAATTGCCGAGAAGTTAGTCATCACCACCAACACGGTCAAGCGACATCTGAAAGCCATTTTCGAGAAATTAAATGTTCATACCCGAGCAGCAGCGACGGCGATTGCGACCCGAGGAAAGTAGCTCAACGAATCAGCATTCTTTCTTAACGTAATTATTTCGCAGGAAGAATTTTCCCCATCACTTCGCCGAAGCCAACCCGATAGCCATCTCCCTGACAATATCCCTTCATCGTCACGACATCGCCATCTTGCAAGAAGGTTCTTTGCTCGCCGTCGGACAGTTGAAGCGGCTTTTCGCCGCGCCAAGTCAACTCAAGTAGAGAACCAAAACTATCCTCAGTTGGTCCACTGATGGTACCCGTCCCACACAGATCCCCCACCCGCATGTTACAACCTGTAACAGTGTGATGCGCCAGCATCTGCTCGACGCTCCAATACAGGTGCTTCATGTTCGAGCGGCTGATGACTTGTGGCGCATCCATCGCAGCGGATTGCAGAGTCACTTCCAGACGAATATCAAACACGCTGACAGAATCAACTTGAAGGTAAGGAAGAGGCGCTGGGTCTTGCTTCGATCCCGGCACGCGGAAGGGTTCGAGTGCGTCCATCGTCACCACCCAGGGTGAGATCGATGTCGCAAAATTTTTGGCAAGAAATGGACCAAGCGGCTGATACTCCCAAGCTTGAATATCACGCGCACTCCAATCGTTGAGCAAGACCATACCGAAGATGTGTTCATGCGCGTTTTCAATTGAGATCGGTTCGCCCAACTCATTGCCCGCGCCGATAAAAAAGCCCATTTCCAATTCAAAGTCCAATTGACGCGATGCGCTGAATTCCGGCGCAGAATCCTTCGGCTTGACCTGTCCGCGCGGACGGGTCACATCTGTGTCCGATAAAACCACCGAACTCGCGCGCCCGTGATAGCCGACTGGCAGATGCAACCAGTTGGGCATGAGCGCGTTTTCTTTTCCACGAAACATGATGCCCACATTGGTGGCGTGCTCGCGTGACGCATAAAAATCTGTGTAATCGCCAATGGATACCGGCAAATGCATGACGACATCACTCACAGGAGTCAACGCACGCACACGCATCGCCTCTTCCCAAATGCTGGCTTTATCTTCGCTCAAGACCTCCGTCAAACGCTGACGGATCTTTCGCCACACCTCACGCCCCGCGGACATGAAACGATTCAGCGACGCATCTGCAAAGAAATCATACTTTTCGTCAAATAAACTTTGTTCATCCAGAAACGCAAGGTCAACGACAAAATCCCCCAGCCGCGTGCCGACGCGTGGACTTGGATTTTCTTTAGTGGAGAAAATCCCATATGGCAGATTTTGAATTGGGAAATCAGAGTCCGGAAAAATTTCGATAAACGACATACCACCATCCAAATAAAAATGATCTCACGGCAAGCGTGGTCTACAGGAAACTCAATTTTTGCAAATCTTCACGCGGCTCATCGAAACTGCAACTACCGAAGGAAGTGACCTGATGCCGGATCCTTTCGATATCCGCTGTGTCTGCATGCAACCCCTTCCACTCGAAGGCATCATCTGAAAACGAAAAGCTGGCTGGGTCTTCGTCATCCAGAATGAACTGGACCAAGTCTTGTGAAATGCCATTTGCAGCCGCCAACACTCCCGCCCCGAACACATTCAAGAAACCATGCATCTTCGTCTGTACACTCTCATTGAAGTGCCGGATGGGATGATGCAGTCCCGCCGTG
This sequence comes from Anaerolineales bacterium, assembly GCA_023382575.1. GTDB lineage: Bacteria > Chloroflexota > Anaerolineae > Anaerolineales > Villigracilaceae > Villigracilis. The sequence continues at coordinate 9,136 of JAHDWC010000059.1, read as the reverse complement.
CATTTGAGCGGGATTCCAGAGTCACGCGCCTCGACAATTGTCCACGCTACTTGTTCGGTCGTTGGAAATGCATCCGCAGTCACGCCGCCGGTACGGAGTTTAAACCCGACATGTTTATCCTTCACTTTTCGCAAGGCATAAAAAAGTTTATCTGCGCGCATCTGCCAATCATCCCCAAACGGCGCTTCGAAGAAAACGATCAAGCCGTTGATATTGAGCAGGTCCGCAGTTTGCTTGACCAACGTATTCAGGGCAAACTGATCGTCGAAGGAAGAGGCGGGCAAGACAACTTCGAACATATCCAATACAACACGGGCCGCATGAAGCGAAGCAAATGAGCGTATCTCCTGTACATCCAACTCAAGGCTGTGCGAAAATTCATCCGCATCTTTTCCGCCTCTACCCAGGAGAGTAAACGAAAAATTTCCAACCGCAGGGAGAAGTGGAGAAAGTTCTGTCAACCTCCTGGCAGGAAGCACGAAGCGCGAGAGCATCCACGCCTCGGCGTCGTTTTGGTATTTCACAAAATTTGCAAATGCTTGCTCCAATGGCAAACTGGCTGGCGGATACAAGCCAGCATAGTCAATGATGCGCGACATGAAAGCCTGAAACGATTTTTTTGGAGCGTTCATATCCGCAATTATAGTCCGAAAATCATGGGTAAAATTACAGGCAATATGCCAAACCTGCTCCTCCTCTCCAAAGAAGAAACGATTTATCGCGCGATCATCGAAGCGGCGCGATTGCCGGAATTGAACATCGTCACACAGATTGAAGAAAGCGACATCGTCCTCGGCGAACCCAACCTGATCCGCGAGACGTTGTCGCATCTTTCCACCCTCAAGTGGATTCAGTCCACCTGGGCTGGGGTGGAGCCGCTGCTGGATCCATCGCTGAGACGAGATTACATCCTAACCAACGCACGCGGAGTCTTTGGCAGGTTGATGTCGGAATATGTAATCGGCTATCTGCTCGCCCATGAACGAAGCATCTTCGAGCGCATGGCAGCGCAGAGAAACAAACAATGGGACAAGTCACTGACAGGCACACTGCATGGAAAGATCATTGGCTTGCTCGGAGTAGGCTCCATCGGAGCAGAGGTGGCGCGGACGGCAAAATTCTTCGGCATGCAAGTGCGTGGATATACAAAAAGCAGCGAAGCGAGCAAATACGTTGACAACTATTTCCACGGACAGGATCTGCTGGCGTTCGCGAACGGGCTGGATTATCTCGTATCCATTTTGCCGAATACCAAAGAAACGAAAAAGATCGTAGATGCAAAATTGCTCGACGAACTTCCATCTCATGCCGTCTTTATCAACGTTGGGCGCGGATCGGCCGTGGATGAATCGGCATTGATCGAAGCGTTGGAACAAAACAAACTCGCAGGCGCAATCTTGGATGTCTTCGAGCAGGAGCCTTTGCCCAAAGAACATCCCTTTTGGACGACGAAGAATCTAACGATGACATTTCATACGTCTGCGCCGAGTTTTCCCGAAGACATTGCCAGGGTCTTCATTGAAAACTATCAGCTTTATATTGAGGGAAAGCCCTTGAAGTATCAAGTTGACTTTGAAAAAGGATATTAGCGCATCACGAGAGGTTCCGATGACCGTTTCAATAGAAGATATTCAGCAAGCCGCACAGCGGATCAAGCCATATATTCATCGCACGCCGATATTGACAAATGAAAGCCTGAATCAACAAGTCGGAGTGCAGGTTTTCCTCAAGTGCGAAAACTTTCAAAAAGTAGGCGCGTTCAAATTTCGCGGCGCGTCCAACGCAGTTTGGTCACTGAGCGAAGAAGAAGCCAGACGCGGAGTTATCACCCACTCGTCTGGAAATCATGCGCAAGCTCTGGCACTGGCGGCGCGGATGCGCGGAGTCCCGGCCTATATCGTCATGCCGAACAATGCGCCTCAGGTCAAGAAAAATGCGGTTGTGGGCTACGGCGGGCAAATCACATTTTGTGAACCAACTCTTGCAGCCAGAGAAAGCACCATGGAAAGAATCAGGCTCGATACGGGTGCGACCGTGGTCCATCCTTATAACGATGAGCGCGTGATTGCAGGTCAAGGCACTGCGGCATTGGAACTGCTGGAGGATGTCCCCGACTTGGATGGGATCCTCGCGCCCGTTGGCGGCGGCGGATTGTTGAGCGGCACATCCATCGCTGCCACTGAGACGAGGAAGGGAATCCGCGTCATCGCGGGTGAACCCGAAATGGCGGATGATGCGTTCCGCTCGCTGCAAGCCGGAGAAATCATCCCATCTCTACATCCTAAAACAGTTGCGGATGGATTGCTCACTTCGCTCGGCTCATTGACCTTTCCAATCATCCGCGAGCGAGTGGACCAGATCGTCACTGTAAGTGAGGCGGGCATCATCGCCGCGATGAAGTTTATCTGGGAGCGCGCCAAGATCATCATCGAGCCATCATCGGCGGTACCGATCGGCGTGCTATGGGAAAAGAAAATCGATTTAAGCGGACTGCGCGTGGGAGTCATCCTCAGCGGCGGAAACGTGGATTTGGAAAAGCTGCCGTGGCAACCTTAACAAAAAACGCCCTGCGATTTGCAGGGCGTTTCATTTCATTCAAGTTTATCTTCCGCCGCCGGTGATGTAATGCTCCAACTGTGAGATCATAAATTTTTGCACATCGACGATCTCCTTGAGCACATCGCGGACGGAGATCAAGCCGAGGAATTCCTTTCCATCATAGACCGGCAGATGGCGAATGTTCTTATCGATCATCAACGCCATACATTCTTCAAGCGGCTGACTGGCTTCGATGTACACCACCTTCGAAGTCATGATCTCGCTGACTTTGGTGGTCTTCGAGCTCTTTCCGGCAATGTCCACTTTGCGGACGCAGTCACGTTCTGAGATGATACCTTCCACCTTGCTGCCACTGACCACCATCAACGCGCCAGTATTGTGCTGCGCCATTAGTTCGAGCGCTTCAAAAACAGATGAATCGGGGGTGATGGAATAAATCTCGCCGCCCTTCCTTCGGATCATATCGCGCACTGTGGACATGGGACATCTCCTAAAGTAGATTTTGCCAGAGTATAGACAAGAAACCCAAGAATGGCAAGGAATAAGAAAAAGCGGAATACTCCATTTGTGAAAAAAGGAATATTCCGCCTCAGATGACCAAAAATCAAATTACTGTTTCAGCGGGATTCGCTTCAAGACAAATCGCCTCATCCTTTTTGGAAAACTGCGCAGCCGACACATAACGCTTCCCATGCACAGCCAGCAACTGACAATTAGACTCCAACCCACATGTGGAGCAATATTTGCCATCAGGACCAATCTCTATCAACCTGCCTTTTTGCACCAGCAAATTTAACATGGATTGAACCGCTGAAGGCTGAGCTTTCATCTGTCGGCTGATCTCGAACAGGCTCAGTCCGTTTTCTCTGGCTTCCAGCAGGGAGAGCAGTTGTGTGAGCATTTATCCCAATCCCAGGAGCAATCCGCCTTGATAGACGATGAACGCTGCGATCCATGCCACTGCAGTTTGATAAACTGCCGAAGTCACCGCCCAGGATGTGCCAAACTCATGTTTGATCGCACCTAGCGTCGCCACACACGGCACATACAACAATACAAAGATCAACAAAGCAACCGCACTCAATGGTGTGAAGTGTTCACGTAGCGCCCGACTCAACACAGTATCCTGTTCTTCGGCTTCCTCATCCATCAGATTTACACCGGGGATGATGCTCAACAAAATCTTGCCTGAGTTGACTGCCGCATCGACAAAGCCGACACCGATCTCGCTTAAGTCACCAAGGAACGTGGTGGGTTCGGCAGGTTCTTCCACTTCTTCCGCGCCGATGTAGATCTGGCTCATGGTGCTGACGACAATTTCCTTTGCCATAAAGCCGGTCACCAACGCGCCGCCGGTCTGCCAATCACCAAATCCCAAAGGGGCAAACACTGGCGCGATCATACTGCTGACTCTCCCGAAGTATGAATCGCGTTGGTTAGTCACACCCCAGGGCAGGTTGAGCAACACCCACATCACGAGAGAAGCGAACAAAATAACCGTCCCAGCCTTGCGGACAAATTCACGTGTATTCTCCCACATGTGGATCAACACGCTCTTGAACGCCGGCGCACGATAGGGCGGTAACTCCAACACAAAAGCAGACGAAGCATCCGGCTTGAGAATGGTGCGAGTGAAAACCATCCCGGCCAACATGGCAACCAAAATGCCCAACGCATACATCGCCCAGATCACCGTCCCAGCACTCGAACCGAAGAACGCCAGCCCGAAGACCACATACACCGGCAAACGCGCCGAGCAAGACATAAGTGGAACGAGCAATGCAGTCAACACACGATCACGGCGGCTGGGAATGGTCCGTGTGGCATAAACAGCTGGCACAGCACAACCAAAACCAAGAATCATTGGGATGAACGACTTACCGTGCAGCCCCACCACACGCATGAAGCGATCCATCACGAAGGCGGCACGAGACATATAGCCTGTATCTTCCAACAAAGCAAGGAAAAAATACAAGATAAGCAAGCCGGGGACAAAGACCAACACGCCTCCGACTCCGCCGATAACGGCTTCCACGACGAGAGCATGCATCCAACCCGGAGCCGCTACCAGGTCCAGCAGAGATGCGAACCAGCGCGCGATTGGTCCATTGATAACCGTGTCGGTCCAATCCAAGAACGGAGCCGAGACATCGATCACCAATCGGAACATGATGTACATCATTGTAAAAAAGATCGGCAAACCCAACCACTTGTGCGTGACGATGTCATCGATGCGGTCGGTGAGTGTGATGCGATCCATGCTCGGACGCTTCAGCGCCTGACGCACAATTCCGTTGATGAAGCCGTAGCGCCGATCCGCGATCAACATATCGACGTCATCGCCAAGCCATGATTTCAATTTTTCAGAGCTTTGCTTTGCGATCTCGATCACTTTCTCGCCGTTCGGCAGTGTACGGACGTGCTCAATAATGTCTGCATCGGCTTCCAGTAATTTGATCGCCAGCCAGCGGCTCGGATAACGTGTTGCGTCCAGTTTGTGTGTTGCAAATGCTTCCATCAAATTCGCAATTTCACGTTCAAGCTTGCCACCATAATCGAGGCGGAAAAGCGGAGAAGAAGAAGTAAGGTTCATAGTCATGATTTCCGTGCTGCGTTGACAGTTTTATCGATCAATTCAGAGATGCCTTTGCCGCGATTCGCCGTGGTCGGGACGATGGAAATTCCACCCAGTAAATCGGAAAGATAGTTCAGGTCGATCTTCGCACCGTCTTTCTGAAGGTCATCTGCCATGTTGAGCGCCATCACCACTGGGACATCCAACTCAAGCAATTGAACTGTGAGATAAAGGTTGCGCTCGAGGTTGGTCGCATCGACCACGTTGATCACTGCATCAGGTTTCTCTTCGATGATGAAATCACGCGCGATGATCTCTTCGGGCGAATAAGCGGTCAGGCTATAGGTGCCGGGCAAGTCTACGACATTGATCTTCAATCCATTGAGATTGACTTCACCATCTTTTCTTTCCACGGTTTTTCCGGGCCAGTTGCCAGTATGTTGATGCAAACCAGTCAGGACATTGAAAATGGTGGTTTTCCCCGCATTTGGGTTCCCCGCAAGGGCAATTGTCAGATCAGCCATGAGGTTACCCTAAGATCACTTCGATCTGGGCAGCTTCCTCTTTTCTCAGCGCCAGATGATATCCCTTGATGAAATATGCCATCGGGTCGCCCAGAGGCGCGTGACGTTCGAGCAGAATCATCTCACCTTTGACGATTCCCATTTCTACAAATCGGCGGCGCAGTGCGCCCGTGCTATTGACCTTCGCAATCGTCCCACGTTGACCGGGTTGAAGCAAATGCAGTTGAATGGATTCGGACATATGTACTCCTAGGATTTAATTAATTTGACAATGACAAACTCAGCCATCGAAAGTCCCAAGGCCGTGATGCGGCTCCCCACTTCCAAAGTCAATGGACCTTGAAGCGGAGCGACTTCGACCACGCGCAGCTCGCGTCCCGGCAGAATATCTCGTTCCTGCAAGTATTGCAGCACATCTGTTGCCGTGGCATTGACGGCGAGAATGCGTGCCTTATCGCCTGTCTTTAACTCACCCAATGAAATTCCTTCGAGTGGCTTGAACGAACCATCGGTTGCCGGAATGGGATTCCCGCGCGGGCAAGTCTTCGGATCACCCAAAAATGCAGCCAACGCCTCGGTCACTTCGGGAGCGGTGGCGTGCTCCAAAGAGCAGGCATATTCGTAGATGTGAGACCATTCGATCTTCAAATGATCGTGCAGAAAAACTTCCCACAATCTCTGCCGGCGCAATACATTGACCGCCGCTTCGCGTCCCTTTTTGGTTAAGTTCACACCTTTATATGGAGTATGAGAAACCAGGCCTTGTTCCCCCAACCTGCGCACCATTTCGTTCGCAGAAACGGGCGTCACGCCCAACCGTTCGGCCAGACGCGGCACCATGACCATTTCATGGTCGCTCAATTCGACCATGGCTTTAAGGTACATTTCCGTACTTTCGCTGAGATGTCTAACTGTCATAAGGTTTGCCTGATGAAAAATGTTATGGTTAGCCTTATTTTATAGTTATGCCCACCCTTTCGTCATTGACTTAAGTCACAATTTCATTCGAATTAAGTAATGCCACTTAAATCAAAAGACTCCCTCGGGTTGGGAGTCTTTTCTTTCTATGCTGTCGGGGTGCGCGGATTTGAACCGCGGACCTCACGGACCCGAACCGTGCGCTCTACCGGTCTGAGCCACACCCCGAATGAACAGCGGGGCAGATTATACCATCTGGATTTATTTTGACAAGCCTTCTACGGGTTCAAAATTACTTCGACAGTGTACACGTAGATCAACTTCCCAAGCTCAGGGTCAACTACATTGTACAGCGGATTTTCCTGACGAAACGTAAGGCGTGCCGGAGTAGGTTCGGTCACTTTATAAGGAAGCGTCGTTTCAAACGATTGTGTGTCAATTCCATTAAACGTTAGAATGCGCGACGAAAGCGGCGTACCTTCCTGGGTCAACAACTCCGCGATCACAGGCTGATCATTGAAAGGCCAGATCCGTCCTTTAAGTTCCACCACCCCTGCATAATACTCAGACTTCTCTTTCAATCCCTCCACCATCACACGATCATAGATCATATTTCCTGGCGGAGTAACCTGTTGATTCCCCACTGAATACAAAAGCACAGGCATCGTATTCAATGCCTGTATCTTCCCAAAATCATCCTTGGTGCTGATGCGGATATAACCCTTTTCAGAGACTGCCCGAATCTCAAATGAAATTTCAAAACGCTGGAATGTGCCAGCCGGGTTGCGCGTCAATTTTCTGATCTCACGCTGCAACACGCGCCCATCTTCGCCAAGCAAATCCACTTGAATCCGCTCACCTTCGCCAGCAACGAGAATTGTCTGCAAGACGAACGGCGATATCAAGCTGGACATTGGACCTGGCGAGACAAAACGGATTTGTGCAAACTCGGTGAATCCCGCCGCGAATGTAGGAGTTGGGCTGGGAAATTCGAGCGTCGCCTCCATCGTCGGGACAGGGGCTTGCGTTTCAGTTGGCACGACCGTCGAGGTGAGCGCATCCGCCGTTGCGAAAGCCGCCTGACCGGTCATTGCGACAACCGTCGGCAGATAATCGGGCGGTAAAGGCGTCGGCGCAGATTCGATGGCTTGCGAGCAACCAGCTAACAGTCCGAGAAAAGAAGCGAGAAATAAGATTTTATATTTCATAAGCAAAACAAGAAGAGACGCCCTCTTGCAAGGGCGTCTCATTGGTTCCATCCAATCCAATTATAGCCCGTAGACGTCGCTGTATTTCTTCGTCAAATAGCGGACATAAGCAGCCGAGTCGATCTTCGAGCCGGTGATCTTTTGCACAAGATCTTGCGGATCATACTTGTGACCATACTTGTGGACTTTCTCACGCAGCCATTCACGCAACTCAGAGAACTGGCCCTTGCGAATCTGTTCATCGAGGTCCTTGATGTCTTTGTTGATGCGTTCCCACAACTGCGCCGAGACGATATTACCGAGTGCGTAGGTGGAGAAATATCCAATGGAGCCATACGACCAGTGAATATCCTGCAAGACACCCAGCGCGTCGTTTGGAGGTGTGATACCAAGATATTCGCGCATCTTCTCGTTCCAGATCTCGGGCAGGTCTTTGATGGCGATGCTGCCATCCACCATGCCGATCTCCAGTTCGAGGCGCAGCATGATGTGCATGTTGTAGGTGGCTTCGTCGGCATTGACGCGGATGAACGAAGGCTCGACCTTGTTAATGCCTTTGTAGAAAGTCTTCACGCTGACGCCATCCAACTGCGATGGGAAGGTCTTTTTGAATTCGGGGAAGAAATGCTCCCAGAACGGAAGAGAACGTCCGACGAGATTCTCCCACATGCGCGATTGCGACTCGTGTACGGCGAGCGAGGTTCCACTTTCGAGCGGCGTGCGTTCGTATGTCTGGTCAACGCCCTGCTCATACATGGCATGACCCGATTCGTGCATGGCGCTGAAGAGCGTCGCCACTGGATTCCCAGCCTCGAAACGATTGGTAATGCGCACATCGTTGACGCTGAAGGTCGTCTCGAATGGATGCGGAGCTTTATCCTGTCGTCCACGGGTGAAGTCATAACCAAATTTCGCGATGATCTTTTCGCTGAATGCCCAAACTTTCTGTTCATTATATTTCTTGTGCAGGAAGTCATCCTTGACCTGTTTGGTTTCGCTGATGGCTTTGAGCAGTTTCACCTGCTTTGGGCGCAAGTTTCCAAAAATCTCCTGCACTTCGGCGGTCTTCATGCCGGGTTCGTAATCATCGAGCAGCACATCGTAGGGATGATCCGCAGGCGGGAAGAAAGAAACATACTTCTTGATCAGGTCTACGTTCTTTTCGAGATGCGGCAAGAAGATGGAAAAATCGGACTTGCCTTTCGCTTCCACCCAAGCCTCAAAGGCCTTTGTCGCTGCCATGGCTTGTTCCGCCACAAATTCCGGTGGGACGCGCTTGGCTTTGTCGTAGTTGCGAGCGGCTACGCGCACCATCGCACCTTCGTCCGAATCCGCATCGGTATATTCCTTTT
>JAHDWC010000058.1 GCA_023382575.1 Anaerolineales bacterium | reverse complement strand
TCGGACTCATCGTCTTCCAAAAAGACCGCGCCACACTGGTACTCTCCCCCACCAACTCCGTTCAACTGGCTCAACGCGCATTGATGGATATTCCCGTCGGCGGCAAGACTCCGCTTTCAGCAGGTCTGTTCATGGCGCACGATGTGCTGACTCACGAGAAACATATCCACCCGGATGTGGAGCCATTGCTCATCATCCTGACCGATGGTGCTGGGAATGTTTCGCTTGGCACATTGCCACCACAAGAAGAAGGCTTCAAATTTGCGGAGATGATCGCGATGGAAAAATTCCGCTCAGTGGTCATCAACATGGAACACGCCGCCTTCGATCAGGGACTTGCGCAACAACTGGCAGACCATCTCGAAGCGCCCTGTTTCTCTCTCAGCGAGTTGAAAGCCGAAACGCTGTACAACGCAGTCGTGGATGAAATGTCCAAGCCGGCGAAAAAGTAAAAATAAAAGAGACAGTCACCTTGAAGGTGACTGTCTCTTTTAATCACGAATCAAACCCCAACCCCAACACATCCAAGGTCTTTAACCAGAGATTCCTTCTGCCTTGGTTTCTATCTGCTTGATCCAACGACCATCGTGTAAAGTTGATGATCGGCGAGCGGAACGGTTCGGGCGGGAATGGGAATGGTTTCGATTTCACCATTTGTAATTCGGTGCGTTCCGTTTGCTTGCCATCCAAAAAATCCAACATCACGGCTGCGCCGAAACGCGAGGCGCCGACTCCCAGCCCGGTGTAGCCCATGGCATACGTCAGCTTGCCGCCATACGCTTTGCCCCAAAATGCGGTGTAGCGGGAGCAGGTGTCAATCACGCCGCCCCAAGCGTGAGTGAAGCGGAGTCCCGTCAGCGTGGGAAAGGTTTGGAAGAAGTGCTCCGCTAAAAGTCCGAAAGAGGCGGGGCGGTTTTCGAGATGCGGACTCACTTGATTATTCCGATGATAGATAGCATCGTATCCGCCAAATAAAATCCGCCCTTCAGGGGTGATGTGATAGTAGTGGAATTGATTGCCGTCATCTGCCAAGCCTTCGCGCCCGTGCCAGCTGATCGAGTCGCGTTGCGCTTTTGAAAGCGGTTCGGTCATCAGCACATAATCATAGACCGGCACGACAAAAAGGTTGAGATGTTTGAGCAGCGGTGGGAAGGCATTGGTGGCAAGCGCCACGCGCCACGCCGTGACTTGACCTTGCGGCGTTTTGAGGATTAAGTGCTCGCGCTTCTCTTCCAACGCCGTCACTGGAGTGCCCTCAAAAATTTTTACACCCAACTGGAGGCACGCCTTCTTTAATCCCCACGCGAGACGCGCGGGGTTGAGCATGGCACAGCCCGGCTCATGCACGGCAGCGAGATACGAAGGCGAATGCACGCGTGCGCGGACTTCATCTTGCGAAAGAAAAACCGCTCGGCTTCCATACTGCCGCGCTTCTTCCACTTCTTCGCGCAATGCATCCACTTGATATTCTTCTGTGGCGATGTGTAACTCACCCGAGCGGATGAAGTCACAGTCGATGTTGAATTCTTTGATGGTGGCTTCGATGCCATCGAGGTTTTGCTCGCCAAGTTTTATTAACTTGGCGAGTTCTTTTTCCCAGCGGCTTTTGCCATTGGAAAAACCATGCGTAAGCGAGGCGGCACAAAAACCGCCGTTGCGTCCGCTGGCACCGATGGCAACCTCCCCCGCTTCGAGCAAGACAACATCGCGGCTTGGGTCGGCTTGCTTGGCTTGCAGCGCTGTCCATAAACCGGTGAAGCCTCCGCCGATGATGGCGAGGTCGGTTTGGATTTGGGTTGTAAGAGCTGGGGTTATTTCTGGTTTGGATGGATCATCCAACCAAAAGGGCGTCAACTTCACATCCGATATCGCCCGCAAACTCTCGGGGCGCGGAGTGGTTGAGAAAAACATGGGGTCTCCAGTTTCGCGGACTGCCCATTTCAAAAGGCAGCCTCAAAGATTTGCCCAAGTTTACAGGGTAGGTGTGGATGAGTCAAACACTTTTTAACTCCCCATAAAATCCCACCCTCCCATCTACCACCGCTTGCCAGGAGACATATGGGTAACTATCCGGGTTTGCAGGATCAGTCATGACTTCAAAATCATCAAAATAGTAACGATAACCCCAAAAACTCCCCACTAACAATAGTACCAAACCAATAATAATCGCGTATTTACTCCCTCTCACAACCTCAGTATTGCACAAAAAACACGCTCTGTGAAGAATGGAAGAAGTTGCGCCACCCTACTTCGCCGCATTGGCAACTTTCGCCATATACATCGGTGGTAGTAATTTTCCAGTCAACAACTGTTCATCTACCTCGCGCCTTTTAATTGAGGTCGCAAATGCCGACTCAATTGCACTAGTCTGAGAAATCAGCTCATCACAAACACCATTAATCTCCACGTTGTCAAATGTTTTGATGCAAGCATCAACAGTCTTGCTAACATACGGATGAGACATCGAAGTCATACCACTATTTATCATATCTCGATCTAGTAATCTTTGTATCTCTTGGGTTGGTTTAAACTTCATCCATTTATTATCTACCACTTGAAATGCCCAGAAACCAGTTACCTTACCCGCTCCATCCAAAATCATTACCGGCACAATCACTACCCCCTCCACCGCTAGTCCATCTCGGTCATAGGGAAAAGCTAGGGGGGAATACGGTATCTGATCTGGGGTCAGTTCTTGCCATTTGTCAGATCTTATATGGTATACACTTTTCCCAGTAGCATTACTATTGTAAGAATCACGCTTTTCGAGATCAGTTATCTGTAATGCCCCTTCCGCAAACGGCATTAGTACTCGACCAGATTCTATTTCTCTCGCCAGTGCCTCGATCACCGCCTTATATTCCTCAGGTGTCTGTGGGGTCACATTTTCTTTATATCCCCGCGCGGTAGTGTTGTATGTTATGTCTTCACCATTTACATTTATCGTGATCCGCTCAGGGTAGACGATCTGCTCCTCACCTTTGCTATTCAGAACTACCAAGTGTCCATTCTCCTCTCGCACCACCTCTCTCCAGTCACCACGATCATAGTTGTATTCATAGTAATCCCAGTATTTAACTATCTCTCCATTTTCATCCGCCCCTACTACACCCCAGAGATTGTGCATTTCTTTTTCTACTCCCCCAATCTCTGTCGCCGCATCAAAGATTTGCTGGTCATGAGCAGACATGGGGACAATGATCGAGGTCACTGTTGGCGTAGGGATTGGCGTATCCGTTGGGAGTGGCGGGGTGGAGGTCAAGGTGACAGGCACCTGCGGGGTGGCACATCCGACAAGGATCGAGGAAAGAATGATGAGGAAAAGGATGGATTTTTTCATGAATAACTCCCGTTTGCACAAGTCCAACGGGAGTTATTATAGCAGGTAGATTTGTATTCGTTTTTGCTACGTACTTAATCCCAACTTATCTTTCAACCAAACTCGTCTATCCTGCGTGGACTCGTCATTCAACCCATGACCAGCTTGATAGATTTTCTTCTCTTTCGGTTCTTTCGCGGCGGAGAAAAATTCGTCCGCGCGTTCGAGCGGGACGTGGGGATCATTGTCACCGAATTGGAAAAAGACAGGCGCGGGAGATAGATTCGGGATGTACGTGATCGGGTCGATGGGCGACATTTCGGAGAGAAAGGCTTCTCGCGCCGCACCCTCTAGTTTGGGCAGATACAGGTACCAGTCTGGGAAGCGAGGCGTAGCCGCCATGATCACGTAATGCGTTGGGCGTTTATCCAAACTGCCAGAGAGGACTCCATACATCCCGCCGAAGTCGTGACCCACAAGGACGAAGCGAGTCAAATCCGCGTTTGGCTGCGAGGCGAGAAAGTCCATAAAGCGGCGTTGGTTGACGACTTCTTCCAGCGAGTTTTGCATGTCATCGGCTTGGGTTCGTTTGAGGAAAAAGTCGGGATCAGACCAAAGCGTTTCGACGGTTAGACAGATCGCGCCCGCCTTCGCCATTTCAACCGCCTCTTCCACGAACTGACTGCGATTTGAATCACGCGCCTCGGGCTCGTACCAGTGGATGAAGAGAATCAGCGGATGCGGTCCCTCCCCTTCTGGCGTGAACAACTCCGCCATGCGGCGATAGCCAAACGGGGTTTGAAAAACGAGCAATTTCTTTTGGTAGCCTTCTTCTTTTCGCGCGCCAAGGACGCGTACATCGGCGGGGTTCAGCTTGGGGTAATTCTGCATTTGGGTCAGCATGGTCTCTCCTGAGTATTGATGCCGCAATTATAGGGCGAAATCACATTTCAAATGTCCCACCGTGGAAGGGGAAATCACGCCAAGATTCCACTCTATGGAATGGACGTATTTTCTAATCTTTCAGCCTTGACAGAGAAGAACTTATGTTCTAAAATCCACGTCATCTTTAGAACACATGTTCTAATCCATTCGACAAGGAGGTCGAAATGTCCAATTACCGTATCAATCCGCTCGGAGATGGGCTGAAGCGACTGTGGAACGGTATCTTCCACAACAAACAAATCAGCCGCGGCGCAGCTTGGGGAGCCATCATCATTGCCGCCGTCATGGCTTTTGAGCTGTTCAACTTCAGCGCCACCCAACACGCCCTTCAGGATATTCTGGGTAATGTTACGTTTGCCGGTATCCAATGGGCAACTGTGCTGGCGATTGCCTTTTGTGGCATCGACTTCGCCGGCATCGCCCGCATCTTCACCCCCGAACAGGGACGTGACGAACCTGCGGAAGTCTACTATCTGTTTGGCGCCTGGCTGCTCGCCGCTGGTTTCAATGCCATGCTGATCTGGTGGAGTGTTTCAGTAGCGATCGCCAACAACGGCGGTTTGCAGGGAACTGTATCCATCAGCTCGGAGACCCTCAACAAGAGCGTCCCTATCTTTGTAGCCGTCATGGTCTGGTTGGTGCGTCTGCTCATCATTGGTACGATCTCGCTCGCCGGTGATCGCCTCTTCACCACCGCAAAAGCAGGTCAACAATACCAAGGCTCGTACAACCCGCAACCGCGACAGTCATCCTATCAGGCTCCGCGCCCGACGACCCAATATAACCAGCCGACCAATCAACCTGTGTTGCGCTCGGCTTCGCAGATCAATCGTCCAGTTAATGCGCCAACTCCGTCCAACAACTTCCGCCCGGCACCCAAGCCTGTTCAATCACAGCAAAGTTCCTTCACCCCGCCTGAGCCGACCTATCATCCCGTCTCGTATGAAGCCCGCAATTCCGAAGGAGAAGGTCGCCGCTACGACGCCTAGCTAGTCCGCACACTCACAATCAAATAAACTCATTTCGAGCCCGGGTCCTTTAGACCCAGAAAAGAGAATAAATCGTATGCCCCGCGCTCGCTCAACAAGAACGTATCGGCAGACAGCCGCTACCCCGCAATACGAAGGGAGCGGCTGTTTGTCTGGTTTTACCATCGTACCGCTCGCCGTCGTCTTCGTCAGTTTGTTGCTTGCCTCGTTCGCCTGGAAGGCCGAGCCTGCTCCGGTCACGTTTGTCCAAAGTGTTTCAAACGTGACGCCCAATTCCATCCCTCAGAGTCTTTCTCCCATTTTTAGAGAGGAAGTATTGTATTGGGCAAATTCCATCATCGGATGGGCGTCCGCTTCCAACCTGGACCCAAACCTAGTTGCCACCATCATGCAGATTGAATCCTGTGGAGATCCACGCGCCACCTCCAGCGCTGGCGCCATGGGACTCTTTCAAGTCATGCCATTTCACTTCCATACCAGCGACAGCCCCTATAACCCAGATACCAACGCCGCCCGCGGATTGGCATACCTTGTCCGCTCATTGGAAGCCGCTGGCGGAGATGCCCGTCTCGCCATGGCTGGCTATAACGGCGGCATCAGCATCATCAACCGCGGCGAATGGACTTGGTCTGCGCAAACGAAGCGCTATGTCCAATATGGCGCTCCAATCTACAGTGACGCCGTCAGTGGTGTCACATCCAGTAACGCGTTAAATGAGTGGTACACAAATTATGGAGTCAGTCTGTGCCGTCAGGCACATCAGCGCCTTGGCTTGCCGTAATATTCCCCACTACTTCAAGACATTCAACCAGATCACGAACGTCGTTCCCTTGCCCTCTTTTGATTCCACTTTGATCTGTCCGCCATGATGTTCGACGATCCATTTTGCGATGGAGAGTCCCAGCCCGAAGCCGCCCGGCTTGAGGCGTGTACGAGACTTCTCGGCGCGATAGAAGCGTTCGAAAATGTGCGGCAAATCTTCGGCAGGAATCCCCGGTCCCGTATCGCGGACAATGACGCGCCCCTGGTCACCGATCTTGTTCAGGCTGAGAAAAATTTCCCCTCCACTGGGCGTGTATTGAATCGCATTTGAGACCAAATTCAAAAACACCTGTTTCAGACGATCCCGATCTCCATTGACGATCACCTGATCGATCTCGTTCAAATGCACCAGCACGCGGTTGCGTGCCAGCACGCGCATTTCGGTGAACACTTCTGTCAACAATAGGTCGAGTTCCACAGGCGCGAAATTAAGCGCCAGCTTGCCAGAATCTGCTTGGGCGAGCATAAGCAGTCCGCCCACAAGGCGCGAGAGCCGACCTGCTTCCTGGTCGATACTGCTTAGCGATTCTTCATCGGCTTCCTTGATGCGGCGCATCAGATCGACGTTGCCTTTGATGACTGTCAGCGGGGTGCGCAGTTCGTGGCTCACATCCGCGAGGAAGCGCTGCTGTGACGTAAACAACGACTCAAGCCGCTCCAAAGTCTGGTTGACCGAGACGATCAAATCACCGATCTCATCCTGTGACTGTTCATGTGGAATGCGACGCGACAGGTCGTCGGCGCGGTTGATCTGATCCACTGTTTCGGTAATGGATTCCAATGGAGAGAGCGCGCGCCCCAGCACCAGCCATGAACCGAGTCCCGCCACCAACATGGCGATGACCGCGATAAAGATCATGGTCGATAGCAGGTTGCCACGTGTGGCATCCACAACCGAGAGGCTGGCACCCACTTGCAGCGTGCCAACGATGCGGTCGTTGAGTTCCAGCGGAACGGTCAACACACGCAGATGCGCGCCTTCGAGGTAGGAATCTTCGTACATGGTCAGCCCGGAATCCAACCCAGCCGGGTCGAGGGATTTTTTCAGTGTGCCAATGCTGGGTGAGGAAGAAACCAACTCTCCTTGCGGACTCCAAACCTGAATGTAGGCGTTGGCGGTCATATCCAATTGAGGCAGGCTGATGACTTGCAACTCCCCCGTCGAACTGACTTTCGTTGCGCGGAAAACCTCACGCGCCACACTTGCCAGCATGTTGTCGACCTGATTGAGCAGGATGACATTGATCAACACATACACCGCCGCGCCAAAGATCAGCAGGATGCCGCCAATGAACGTCGAATAAAGCAGTGTAAGGCGCAGGCGCAAAGACATGGGTTTAGTTTAATCGTTTGAGTTTAAGACAGCGTGAGAAATACGTGCAAAAAAGCGGCAGATACCTGCCGCTTACGGATTCTCCCTGAGCACGTACCCCACTCCGCGCACTGTATGGATGAGACGCGCTTCCCCTTCCGTCTCCAATTTTTGGCGCAGATAGCGGATATATACTTCCAGCACGTTGCTTTCACCGCCAAAATCGTAGCCCCACACCCGGTCAAAGATGACTTCACGGGTCAGCACCTGCTTGGGATGACGCAGGAACAATTCCAGCAATTCGTATTCCTTGGCGGTCAAGGC
This sequence comes from Anaerolineales bacterium, assembly GCA_023382575.1. Lineage (GTDB taxonomy): Bacteria > Chloroflexota > Anaerolineae > Anaerolineales > Villigracilaceae > Villigracilis. Next base: position 13,029 of record JAHDWC010000058.1, on the reverse strand, counting down.
CACGGTGCGATTACCGCGCGTCGCCTGACGGGAGCCTGTATCCAGCGAAAGGTCGGCAAACTTAAGGACGGGAATCCGCTCTGGCTGAGTCCGGCGCAGAAGCGCGCGCACACGCGCCAACAATTCATCCAGATTAAACGGCTTGACCATGTAATCATCCGCACCGGCATCCAATCCTTGAATACGGTCCTGGACGGTATCCTTCGCCGTCAGCATCAGGATCGGGATCGAGCCACCCTGACGCAGGCGATGACAGACTTCCAAGCCATCCATGCCGGGGAGCATCCAATCCAAGATAACAAGATCGGGAGTGTGGTCGCGCGCCGCGATCAACCCCATGCGCCCGTCGGTGGCAGTATCCACCGTATAACCTTCATAAGCCAAACCGCGCTGCAAAAGTTTCAGGATCGCCTGATCGTCTTCAATGATTAGGATTCGCTCATTCATGGCATTGCTCCTTACTAAAAATATACCATAATTTCCAAATGCTTATTTGCCTCTCAGCAATTCCACAGCCGCCTGAAAGTCATTAGGATAGTCCGCCTGAAAGGCGACTCTCTTACCCGTTTCAGGATGGGTAAATGCCAACGAAAATGCATGCAGCGCCGGGCGAGGAATGACATCCGTTTCAGGCGCACTGTAGAGGACATCACCCAGCAAAGGATGACCCAACGCATAAGCATGGACTCGGATCTGATGGGTCCTGCCCGTCAGCGGCGACGCCTCAACCAATACCGCAGTTTGGTAGCGTTCCAGAAGCTTGAATCTCGTCTCCGAGCGGAGTCCGTTGCGGTTGTCCACCATCGTGCGATGTTTGTGTCCCACGTTCACCCGCAGCGGAAATTTCGTCACCTTCTCATCCCATTTTGGCACGCCATTGATCAGTGCGTGATAGGTCTTCTCCACCTCATGTTTCTCGAACTGGATATTCAAAGAGCGATGCGCCTCGGCAGTCAACGCAAAGACGACCATGCCGCTGGTGACCTTGTCAATGCGATGGACGACCCAAACTTTCTTGAATTGTTCTTCCAACATCTGCACGAGATACGGCGCGGACTTGTCCCAGCCTTCGGGCAATACGGACAAATCTGCAGGTTTGTTGACGATGAGAATGTGCGGGTCTGAATATACGATCTGCATCGTTCAATTGTACTGTATGCTTGACCTCGTTCCATTGCGGCGTTATCATGACCCTCATGGACGAACAATCAGCCAACAATCCCTTTCTTGTAGATTCGCTTAATCACCCGCTTGCCGGCCCCATCCGCAAACTGCTTCACCGCGATGGTCGTCGCGAACTGGGACAAATCCTCATTGACGATGAAGAGAATATCCTTCAGGCAATCGAAGCCGGAGTAGAAATAGACTCACTGTATTTTGCGGGGGAAGAAACCGTCTCTGAAACGTTGCGCCAAAAACTCACCGCCGGAGCCACCATCCACGAAGTGGCAAAGCGCACCACCAAAAAACTTTTCGAGAACGATAAGATTTCTCGCATCTTTGCCATTGCCCAAACGCCCAAGCCCATCGGTTTGGAAGCGTTGAAATCCATCCAAAAAGATGTGGTTGTGTTGGAAGACCTGAGCATTTCGGGCAATATCGGCAACATCACCCGCACTTCATTGGCGCTTGGCATCGGTGGGATTCTTCTGCTGAACATGGACCCAATCGACCTGTATGACCGCCGCCTGATCCGTGCCAGCCGGGGCTATCTCTTCTCCCTGCCGATGATCACCGCCTCCACCTCTGACTTTTTGGATTATTGCAAAAAGAATAACGAGACCCTGCTGGTGATGGATATGAACGCGGACAAAACCATCGACGATATTGCATCCATTTCTAATCGCATGTTCATCGCATTTGGCAGCGAGAAAGAAGGTTGTTCACCCGAGATCGAGTCCGCGGCGACGATGAAAGCGCGCATCTCCATCAGTGAACAGGTCGAGTCGCTTAACGTCTCTGCTTCGGCAGGGATCACACTGTACAGCAGGTCAAAATTCAATCAAGCGAAATAGTCTTGAGCCAGGAACCGAGGACACCCTCGGTTCTTTTTTGCGGGAACTTTTCCGATGCAGGAGCGTCAAAATAGAGAAACCAATTTGGAGAAGACAGATATGAAACTCGCCACATTTCCCGCACTTGTCCTTTTGACTCTGGTCATGCTTATCTTTAATGCCTGTTCAAATACAGGCATAAGCCTTACCGGTGAATGGGAGCTTGTTTCTTATGGAGAGGCTTCCAACCCAACCCCTGCCCTACCCGATACAGAAACGTCGATCAACTTCGGCGCAGATGGTCAATTCGGAGGCACGGTCGGATGCAATACCCTTGGTGGTGAATACACCATCAATGGCAATCAGGTCACGTTTTCAGGTATCTTTTCCACACTGATGTTTTGTGAAGGGACATTTACGCAGGAAAACGCCGTACTCACTATCCTTTCGGATAAGACCTTGAGCTTTTCCAACAGCGGAGATCAGTTGACCCTGACCTCTGAAGATGGTACTGCCGTCGTCGTTTTGAAAAAGAAATAGATAAACAAAAAGACCGCGAGACGAAATCTCGCGGTCTTTTTGTTTTAACTACTCGCGCCGCTATATTGCTTCAGACCGGCTTTCCAAATTCTGGAAGCGAGGAAAAAACTGACGATACTGACGAGGATAAAGGTCAGGATTTGAGGCGCTTCCAGTTCGCCGCGCAAGGCTTGCAGCGGAACTGTCGTTGCGACTGCAATGGGAATGATGAAGGTGACGATGATCCGCAGCCAGACGGGATAAACTGTGGCAGGATAACGCCCCGCATCGAGTAAGGCTTGCAGGATGGTCACGTTATTGTCAAATTTGACGAACCAGAACGTGAGGGCGATGAGGACGATCCAAAGGCTGTAGATGATGATCATGCCTGTGATGGCGAGCAAGATAAAGGTCAGGACCTGAGGCGCAGAAGTCACTTGATCTGCCATGTTAATGCCCACCACAATCAGAATCACGGCGAGAATCAAATCCCAAAATCGCCACACGGTGATGCGCGAGAACGTGACGAGGAACATGCTGTTGACCGGTTGAAGAATGGTGTAATCCATCGAGCCGTCGCGGATGGATTGGTTGAATTTTTCGGTGTTGGGCCAAATGAGCGCGATCATCAAGGTGTTGACGAGGCGGAAAACACCCAGCAGTGCAATGAGTTCACCCAAGCCCCAACCGCCAAGCGTTTCGGTATTGCTGAAAATGATGTTGAGTGAGAGCAATTCCCAGCCGAGCCACATGATGTTGAGCAGAATGTTCACGACCGTATCGGCGCGATACGCCAGTGACATTTGCACATTCATTTTGAAGAAAGCCGAAAGCAGTTTGAGAGTTTGCATGTTACGCTCCCACGGCAGAATATCGCTTGACGCCGTTGCGCCAGACCCAATTAAAAAAGAGAATCGAAACCACCAGCCACACACCTGCCATGATATATCCCTGAATAATCTGTTCCGCCGAAAGCTTGCCGAGGATCAATTGAATGGGATAGTACATGAAAAGTTGGAACGGCAGGAATTGGGCAATATCCTGAATGACCTTCGGCATGAGCGGCAGTGGCACGAATTGACCAGAGAACAGCAGGATAATCGCAAAGTAAAACTCGTGGATGGAGTACACGCGCGTCGTCCAGAAGGCGAGTGAGGTGATGGCAGCCGATAGCAGGTAACCGATAAAGAATCCCAGGATCATCGCCGGGATGGAAAGCAAAACACCGGAGAGACTCACACCGCTGAAATCAGGTTTGAAGAGAAAAAACAAAATGATCCAGATCGGGATCAAGCCTATGATGGTCAGCATCTTGAAAGCAATGTTGTTAACCAGTCCGTTCGTGAGCAGCGGATGGATGGGTTTGATCAGTTCGCCGGAGAGTGAACCATCCTGAATTTTGTAGGCGAAGGTATGGATGACGATATTGCTGGTGATCTGGTCGCAGATGAGCAAGACCATGTAATAGGTCACAAAGTCATTAGCAGTAAAGCCGTTGACGCTCCCCTTCACATTGGCGATACTCGTCCATACGGCGAGATAGATGATGGGGGAAACCAGCCAATAAAGCAGATACATCAACAGGTTGGCGCGATACTGCCACTGCTCCGCCCAGTTGACCTGCCAAAGTCGTTTGAAGATAAGGAACATATGATTCTCCATTTATCGTAGGGGCGCCCCGCCCATATTGGTGAGGCTCCTCGATAACCAATGAAGGGTCGCCCCTACGAATTAAACGCCTGCTCGATCACATCTTCGATGGGCGGATCGGCGATGGTGATATCGTGGATGGGCAGATCCGCTAAAAGTCGAGAAGTGATGCGGGTTACGTCCTCTGCCTTGACTTGGATGTATTGCTTATCCCAATCCTCTTCATTTTGAACGAGTTCGCCATACTTCGAGAGGTCATGTGAATTGGATTCCGCCAGCATCACACCAATCAACTTGAAAGGCGCGATCTTCTTCGAGAGCAGGTTGATGCCGCCGTCATATTTCAACTGACCGTGATGAATGATGATGATACGTTCACACAAAGCAGTTACATCCGCCATGTAATGACTGGTCAACAGAATGGTCGCGCCGGTGCGCTTATTGTACTCACGCAAAAATTCGCGGATGCGCGCCTGCCCGGTGATGTCGAGACCAATCGTTGGCTCATCCAAAAACAGAACTTTTGGACGGTGCAAAAGTCCAGCCGCAATCTCACACTTCATGCGTTCGCCCAGAGATAAATTGCGGACTGGCTTCTTCATCAACGGTTCGAGTTCGAGCAGTTCATCCAACTCTTTGTAGGTCGCTTTGTATTCGTCATCAGGGATGCGGTAGATCGCTTGATTCAATAAGAACGAATCCGCCGCGGGAATATCCCACGAAAGGCGGTTGCGCTGTCCCATCACCAGCGTGATGGCTCGTAAATATTCGGGTTTCAGATCCCAGGGCGTGAAACCCAGCACATCCGCTTTGCCATCGGTGGGATGCAACAGCCCCGAAAGCATTTTGAGCGTGGTGGTCTTGCCCGCTCCGTTCGGACCGAGAAAGCCAACGATCTCGCCCTGCTCGATCTTGAAATCCACCTGCTGAACCGCTTTGACTTCCTTATATTTTCGTTTGAAAAAACCACGGACTGCCGCGCTGAACCCACCTTCACGCTCTGGCACTTTGTACGTCTTGCTCAATTGTTGGACATGGATCGTAGGGGACATATAAAAATCTCTCCTGACAAGGGAGAGATTTTATCACTACTAGAACATTCGTGCTAGTCTAAAATTCCGACACGCGATACCAGATCTCCACATTCACGTGAACCATCTTGGAATGTTGCACGTCGATGCTCAAACTCGGCTCGGCGGGCGCAGGCGCAGACCGAAACGCCGCCTTCGCCTGATAGGGCATGGGCGTCTCTTCATCATATGCGTTCTCAATGAAATCATAAACTCCCAACAACTTCACACCCAGCGACGATGCCACCCCTTCCGCTTTGACCTTCGCCTTCTCGATCACAATCTTCAGCATCCGCTCACGCGCCTCGTCCTCGTCATATTTCCATTCCACCCGTTCCAGCGTCGCATTCTTCTGCGATGCGATGATATCCAGCAAACTTGCAAACTGTGACAAATCTTCACAGCGGATCTTCAGACGATACGTCGCACCAGATGACTTGAGCAAGACGCCGCTCGTCGTCTCGACATGGACTCCCTGCAATTTAATCGCCTCATCTCTGACGCCAAAACTGGTCAATGCTTCGACGAGTTGATTCACCTCTTTGGCTTTTTTCAGCGCCTCTCCCCCACTGACAACGGATGAGCCTTTAATGGTCACATGCAAATCTGCATGGGTGGCAGAGATTTCTTCTTTTTGTGAAGCAGAGATTTTTATCGTATCAGGTTTAGATTCCATAAATTCCTTTTCTGACGATAAACCATTGACGATAGACGATGGACAAACATGGTCAATGGTCTATTGTCCATCATCCAATTATGTCACTGCCAACTTTTGCAGTGGATACTTTTCAAATCGCTTCTCTTCCATCACACGACGGATTCTATCGAAGCCTTCCCAGACATCACTGAATGAAAGATAAAGCGGCGCGAAACCAAGACGCAAATTATCGGGCGCGCGGAAGTCTGGGATGAGGTTCATCTCTTCGATGAGGGCGCGGTTGATGCGGTAGCCTTCGGGGTGACGGATGGAGATGTGCGATCCGCGCATGGCAGAATCAAGCGGAGAGCCAAGCGAAAAGCCAAAGGGGGCGAGCCAAGCCTCGGTTAAGAAAGAGGCGAAGTCCGTCATCACAATGGATTTTGCACGAAGTGCGTTCATGCCTGCTTGCAGGAGCGGTTCGAGGGCGGCTTCCATGGTGAGCAGAGAGATCATCGGTTGTGTGCCGACCATGAAGCGTTGTGCGCCCGGCGCGGGTTGATAGTCGAGGTCGAAGTCGAAGGGATTTTTTTGACCCCACCAACCCCAGATGGGCGAGGAAAGTTTTTCTTGGATGTTTTTGTTGACGTATAAAAATGCGGGCGCGCCGGGACCGCCGTTGAGATATTTGTAGGTGCAGCCGATGGCGAAGTCTGCGTTGCAGGCATCGAGGTGGACGGGGACAGAGCCGACGGAGTGGCTGAGATCCCAGAGGACGAGCGCGCCTTTGGCGTGGGCGAGTTCGGTGATGCGCTGCATGTCGTACATGTAACCGCCTTTGAAAACAACATGCGAGAGCGTGACGAGCGCCGTGTTTTCGTTGATGGCGGCTTCGAGCGCGGCGAGGTCGGGCGTGATGTCGTTGTCGCTGGCGCCGATGCGGATGATCTCATGGCGATTGCCGAGCGTTTGGTTGATGCCTTGAAGAATGTAGAGGTCGGAGGGGAAGTTGAAGGTGTCGGTGATGATGCGGGTTCTGTTGGGTTGCAGGGTGAGCGCGGAGGTGGCAAGTTTGAAGAGGTTGACCGAGACGGTATCGCCGACGAGAGTTTGCCCAGCCGCCGCGCCAATAAGTTGACCGATCTTATCGCCCACGCGCGAGGGAGCTTCCCACCAGCCTTTGTTCGTCGACAATTTGGCGCGATTTTTCCTGCGCGGCTTTGGGCATCATGCCGAGTGAGTTGCCGTCAAAGTAGACCAGGCTTGGGTCTGGAATGACAAACGCCTCTTTGAAAGAGGCGAGTTTATCTTGGGCGTCGAGTTGTTTTGCAAAATCGGGAGCGGTAGAGAAGGTTTTCATTATTCTATTTTAACTGGTTTCAATGACTATACTTTGAGAAAAATTTACAAAGAGTACTATAATTTTGTTCAGATCTATGGGAAAAGACAAGCAAAAGGAGAACATCAACATGAATAATTTTTCTGAAGACAACGAAGAACAAGAAAATAATGCTTCTATCTTTGTAGAGTGCCCACATTGTCATACCAAGGTCATGCCTCATGCGGACAATACCTGCCCCGCATGCCAAGGGGACCTATCGGATCTGAGTGATGTGAACCCAAACAAGGTTACATTCACGATTCACGAGTCTGAAGAGCTTCCCTTTTATTGTTATTCATGCAATCAATATACTGAACAGGAAGTTCGCATCTCAGGAGATCAAGAGTCGATCCTGAGTAAATTTTTTATGGGGGATGTCTCTCCAAAAGAAACATCCAATGTTGTCATTTTGCTTCCAATATGCGAATTTTGTGCAGAGAAGGAAGACCCCGAACCGTCAGAAGTAGACTATGAAAAACAAACCATGACTTTTGTAGTTCACACAGGGTTTCGTGACCGCGTCATTCAAATTAGAGAAAATCCAGACCAATAATATCTATCTCTCCACAAACTCTGCAGAGACAATATCTCCGCCAACAGTGTAATAGAAGCGGACGTTATCGCCTTGGTCGATGATGTCCATCAAGTTTTGGCTAACGTTGAAGGAGACACCGTCCACATGCATTTGCAGGCTTTTTTCGGTTTTGTAACCGGTGTTATCCTGATTGGCAACTCGACGTTCCACCCAAACGAAATTAACCGTACCCTCAACCTGTTTGAGCGAATAATCATTCTTTTTGTTGGTACGACTTGCCATGAAAACAGTTAGGACGATCAGGGTGATTGCCGGACCAAGCAGGAAGGATGTCGAAAGTTCACTGTCAGAGTTGCTTGATGCTGCAACCATGCGGACGACAAAAAACGCCCCCATACTTATCATAAGGACAACCGCAATAAAAATCAGAATGCGACTGTTGAAACGCTGCACCTTGCCTTTGATATGTGTTTGCTGGTTCTCAGTGACACGTCCCTGACGGTTGGCTTGCAAATCGCTTGGGGTGAAATTGAAATACTGTTGAAGTTTCAGTTCGTTGAACACAGATTATTTCCCTTTGGCAATAAACTCACAAGAAAGGATCTTCTTTGTATCCTTGGTGTAATAGAAGACATAGGTATCCCCTTCGCTTATGATGTTGAGCAATTCTTCATTTACATCGTGGAAGGCAATACGATCCACACGTAATTCGTATTGTTGAACAGTCCTATATTTCTGCGCATTCGGCGCGGAATTTGCCACTTGCTTTTCCACCTTCACAAAATGGACTTCGCCTTCCACTTTCTGAACGGAAGCGTCCAATTTACTTTTGGCAAGCTGGAAGGAACCGATGGCGAGAAATCCGAGCAGTCCCCAGATCAACGCCAATCCAATAAGCGGACCGACCAGGTCAGACACACTCGTGAAAGTCACGCCTGCATCGCGAGCAGCCTTGAGAATGCCAAAAGTGCTGCCAAGCGCCAGTGAAATAAAAACCACGCCTGCAAAAACGAAAACCCGATTGGCGCCGCTTTCGGCTGAACGGATCGTTTGTTCCTGTTTTTTCGAAAGCCGCCCATGACGATTGGACGTCAGGTCGCTTTCATCAAATCCAAAAAATTTACGTAACGCTATATCCGACATGTCTCTCTCCACAAAATAACAGATGACAATCTCCTCACGACTGTCATCTGTTTGAATAAGTTTATTGTATGCAAGAGTATGCCATCTGCGTCTCCCCCTAAGGTCATAAAAACGAATCCCACCTTCGGGTGATTAAATAAAAAGAGGCGGATATAAAATCCGCCTCTCGCATTATTCTTCTTTACGCAGCGCCGGGAACAAAAGCACTTCGCGGATGGAATGCTTATCCGTCAGCAACATGGTCAAGCGATCAACGCCCATGCCAAAGCCGCCATTGGGCGGCATACCGTAACGCATGGCGCGCAGGTAATCTTCATCGAGCGGATGCTGCTCTTCATCGTCAGCTTCATAGTCGCGTCCCATTTCGATGAAGCGCTGTTCCTGGTCGAGCGGATCGTTCAACTCGGTGAAGGCATTGCACAACTCAAACCCTGCCACATAACCTTCGAAGCGTTCCACCGTAAGCGGATCGCCCGGCATGGACTTCGCCAACGGCGAAATATCGCGCGGATAGTTATAGAGGAAGGTCGGCTGGATAAGCGTCGGCTCCAAATATTCGCTGACGAGAAAATCGATCAACTTGCCGCGGGTGGCTTTCGCATCTGGCGCCGCCTTGGGAAGTTTCTCTTTAATGGCTTTGAGCAACGCCTCAGCCGTAGTGTGTTCGGCGATGTCAATGCCACTCGTTTCGAGAATACCCTGACGCATTTCGAGCCGTCGCCATGGCGGCTTGAATTCCAACTCATGCTCGCCGAATTTGACCTTGGTGGAACCAGTCACCTGCTCAGCAACATAGGAGATCATCTGCTCGGTCAATTCCATCACCTGCAAATAGTCCGCATATGCCCAGTAGAACTCGAGTTGTGTAAATTCAGGATTGTGCTTGAACGAAACGCCTTCATTGCGGAAGTCACGCCCGATCTCGTAGACACGTTCCAGATTACCAACGAGCAAACGCTTGAGATACAACTCGAATGAAATCCTCAGGTACATATCCTGATCGAGTTCGTTGTGATGCGTGGTGAATGGACGTGCCGCCGCACCGCCATATAACGGCTGGAGAATGGGAGTCTCGACTTCGAGGAAATCATGCCCGTCCAGAAAATCGCGCAGAGATTTGACAACCTTGGCACGTTTGCGAAACGTCTCACGGACTTCGGGATTCGCCGCCAGGTCTGCGTAACGTTGGCGGGCACGGAGTTCGGGATCGTCCAAAGATGCATAACGGACAACAGAGCCGTCTTCTTGAGTCACGTCTTTATCAGCGGGGAGAGGTGTGATCGATTTGGCAAGCAGTTTGAAGTCGTGGACATGAAGCGAGACCTCTCCGGCTTTGGTGCGCATCATCACACCTATCGCTTCGATGAAATCGCCGAGGTCGAACATCTTGTTGAAGAAAGCGAGGCGATCCTCACCCACTTCGTTGACGCGGAAGAATAACTGGATCTTGCCGTAGCCGTCTTCGATGTGAGCGAAGGCAAGCTTGCCCTTGGGACGCATCGAGCGGATGCGACCAGCAAGCGTCACTTTCACTTCAGCGGTTTCATCCTTTTCAAACTCGGCAATCGCCTGCGCGCTGGTATGGGTCCGTTTGGCGCGTGTGGGATATGGCTCCACACCCTCGGCGCGGAGTTCCTCCACTTTTTGTAAACGAATTTTTTCGATGGAATTGTATTCTGCCATGTACTTCTACTTTCCTCTTTCTTCTCTGAAGAAAGAGTGGGGATTCTAAATAAAAAATCCCCGCCTCCAATGCAAATTGGACGCGGGGAAATGGTTCGCGTCCTGTGTTAGCCGAGCTTGATGATCTTCACGTTGTAGGTGCCGCCGGGGGTTTCCACCTTCACCACCTCACCAACTTTGTGACCAAGAATCGCCTTGCCAATGGGTGACTCGTTGGAAATCTTGCCTTCGCGCGGATTGGCTTCCGCAGCGCCTACGATGGTGAAAGTCTCGGCTTCGTAGTTACCTTCCTTGATGGTCACCTTCGAGCCGACCTGGATCGAATCTGCCTTCTTGGATTTGCCGTTCTCTTCGATGATCTGCGCCGTGGCAAGCAGAAGTTCCAATTCCTGAATACGCCCTTCCACGAAAGCCTGTTCGTTCTTGGCGGCTTCGTATTCGGCGTTCTCGATCAGCTCTCCGCCTTCCATCGCCTCGTGCAGGCGTGCGGCAACTTCCTGCCGCTTGGTGGTGCGCAGATGATCGAGCTCATCCTGTAGCTTTTGAAAACCCTCTTTGGTAAGGAAGTTGGTAGGCATGGTATTTTCCTGCTAAATGAATTTTGCATCCCTTACCGAGATGCAATGATTAAAAATTTCCGGTGGTATCGTCCGGAAAACGCGCATACTATATCACGATTCATAGCGGGTTTCAAGACCCAAAGTATTGCAGAAATATGCCTAGACAGAGGTCCAAAAGCGGATTCCGCCATTTTCGGAGCAATACTGTCTTATTTTCTGACGCATGTGCTCGGAACTTTCGAACAGGCTGGAAATCTGCGATTCGTACTTCGCCACCGCCTCCACCCATGACTCTATGCCTGCCTCGCTGACCGTTTGAGCGTTTGCATTCATCCCGGCTGTGGTCGGAGCGAGATGTTCCGGGGTGTTGAACAGGTAGGGAATATCTGCCACGTAATGGAGGGGACGTCCGAGCAATTCTGCCGCGCGGCGGACGGTGACATGGTCAACGTGGTACCCCACTGCCAGTTGACAGACCAGCTTATCGTCGGGTTGGAGGCGGGCGGAAACGGCTTCGGCAATGCGGGCGGGGAAATCCGCTTCTTCGGGGCTGGGGTCTGTGAAAACTGCCGAGTACAGCCACTCCCCTTTTTCATTCTGGCGGTAGATACAATCCAAAAAATCGAGATAGTGAGCTTGCGCGCCAAGGACCTTGGCTGCATTTTCTTCTTCAGCCCGGCGGCTGCGGATCACTTCGCGGACGTCGGAAATGCCCCAGCTAAAATGAATCACTTGGGCGAACGGGGAAAGTTCGGTGGTGGGCGGCAAGCCGCACATGAGGTTCCAGATTTCAACAGAGTTGCCAGCTTGGACCTGGTCGTAGATCCAGCCTCCGGCAGAGAGAGCGGCGTCATCGAGATGGGGGGAAAGGTATATCCAGCGCATGCCGGCATTTTTACCATAAAACGGTAATGAATAAATGGAAAGTCTTCTCTTACACTTGGGTAATCGAAAGAGGTGCCATGAGGGAACGTCGCAAACAGGAACGAAAAAATCTGGTGGCATACACCCAGGTCTATGACCTAAACGGCGGGGTGCTGATCGGTTACCTTGGCGATCTGAGTTTGCGGGGAGCGATGGTCATCACCGAAAAGCCGATGCCGCCCAACTTTGAGATCACCTTGGGAATCGATATTCCTGAACTGCCGGATATCAAAGCCATACGCATGAGTTTGTCGGCGCGGGTGGCCTGGTGTGAACAGGATTTGAGTCCGCAATTCTTTAACGTGGGATTTGAGTTCAAGCAGGTGACAGATCAACAGAAAAAATATATCGAGTCCATTATCAAACATTACGAATTCCGGCGCGACCGCCCCGATTATCCGCCCAGATCCGGTCAAACATAGGCATTATTCCCAATCGCTGACAGTTACAAAAGTGACTGTCAGCTTTTATGTTAAACTTCGTCCATGACGGACACCAAGGCCCTGTTTTTCATCGCTCCCAAACAGATCGAAGTCCGCAAGACCGCGCTTCCTGCTCTGCAAGAGGATGAGGTCTTGGTGGAGACGATCTGCTCTGCCATCAGCGCTGGGACGGAAATGCTGGTCTATCGCGGACAATTTCCACAACTGCATGAAACAAATGACGCCGTCAGCAGCGAGCTGAACTATCCACTGGCATATGGGTATGCCTGTGTGGGACAGGTGAAGGAAATTGGGGCAAAGGTTCACGAAGAGTGGAGAGACCGAAAGGTCTTTTCTTTTCAGCCGCATACCTCCCATTTTGTTGCCAAGCCTGAGAGCCTGTTTCCCATTCCCGCTTCCATCACCCCTGAAAATGCCTGCTTCCTCCCGAACATGGAAACGGCCGTCAATTTAGTTCAGGATGGCGCTCCGATTTTGGGCGAGCAGGTTT
>JAHDWC010000057.1 GCA_023382575.1 Anaerolineales bacterium | reverse complement strand
GGCCAAAGTGGTCTGCCCGATGGAGTGGACCTCGCCTGTTACTTCATCAAACGCCGGTGAAATGCCCGCGACTGGCGCGGTCTCTTTCGATTGGACCGACCACCCATCTGCCAGTGATTATGATTTGACGGTCATCACCCCGAATGGCTCGCCGGTCAGCTATGATGTGGAAGGTTCTTCCAAGCAATTGTTCCTCGAAAATTACAGTCAGATCGGAAGTTACCAGGTGCTCGTAACCGCCTTGAGTGCGGATGGTTCCGCCATGTGTTCAATTACGATGACCTTCAACATGCCAGTAGTGACCCAGACTGGGAATGGCGGAAAACCGAAAGGCGGAGAAGGTCAAGATAACCCATCGTCTCTCGTTCCATCCATGCCAACGCCGATGCCGACACCAACCGAGGTCGAGATTCGTTAATCCGCTTGTCCTTCGGATTGGATGGTGATATATTGACCCTCCATGGCTCGCGATAAGTTTTTTAAATTCTGCCCGCGTTGTGCGGCGGAGATGACGCACGAAGAAAAGTTTGGAGCGCTGCGTCCGATCTGCCCGCAATGCGGGTGGATCTATTTTCAGGACCCGAAGGTGGCTTCGGCGGTTTTGATTGAAGACGACGGGCGCGTCCTGCTGGTGCGACGAGTCAATGAACCATTTCGCGGACTGTGGACGCTGCCAGCGGGTTTCGTCAACGGAGGCGAGGACCCTGCCGATGCGGCAGCGCGTGAATGTCTCGAAGAGACCGGCTTGACAGTGCGCATCACCCGCGTGTTGGATGTCATCTCAGGGCGCGAGCACGAGCGCGGCGCAGACTTTATCATTGTCTATCATGCTGAAATCGTCAGTGGAGAGCTGTCCCCCGCCGATGATGCGGATGCGGTCGAGTGGTTCGAGCGGGATCATCTTCCACCTTTAGCGTTCAGGGCTACACAAAAAGTCTTGTTGGGATAATTTCGTGACGTTTGCCTCTTGACTCTCCTCCCCCTCGACCTTAGAATTTGTTTTATAACTTAACGAATGTTAGGGAAGAGATCCTCGCAAGAGGACGCCGAAGGTGCAAATCTGGAAAGGCGAACCCAGATGAATCTCTCAGGCAAAAGGACCCTGCATCCGCAGAACCTCTGGAAAACTCCCGTTCACGGGATACCGACGGTGTAAATTTGTTAGTTGGGTAGTGGAATAGTGTAGTAGTTAGGTAGTTGTCGTGCAACTATGTGACTATGGAACTAAAAACTACAAAACTACCAGACCAATCTCTCAGGTTCCATTACAGAGGACGCGCGATTATAAGATTGCGCGTCCTCTTTTGATTCGCCAATATCCTAAAGGAGACTAAATCATGAACACCCCTTCCAATTTAAAGTATGCCAAATCCGATGAATGGTTCGACCCTGCTACTGGTACAGTCGGTATATCAGACTACGCTCAAAACCAATTATCGGACATCGTCTTCGTCGAGATCCTCGTTGAAGAAGGTGAAGAAGTGACCGTCGGCAAAGCCATCGCTTCAGTTGAATCGGTGAAGGCTTCTTCTGAAATTTATGCACCTGCCGCTGGAAAAGTCAGCGCGGTGAACAAGGGACTCTCCGACAAACCTGAGACCCTCAACTCCGATCCGTATGGTGAGGGCTGGATGATCAAGATCGAAAGTGGCCAGGCTGGCGAAGTAATGGATGCCAGTGAATACGAAAAGTATTGTGAAGGAAGGTCACATTAATCACGTATGGGCGGGGAGACCCCGCCCATACGATTTATGAGGTAACCATGACTTACATCCCCATCTCTTCCGCAGAACGGGATGCGATGCTCAAGACCGTCGGCGTGAAATCGCTGGATGACTTGTTCGAGGCGGTTCCTGCCAAGCATCGCTTTCCTGAATTGAATCTCCCTCCCGCACTGACCGAAATGGAAGCCGCCGCTCATTTGGGCGAATTAGCATCCACCAACGAGAACGTGCGTGAACACTTGATCTCCTTCCTCGGCGCGGGCGCGTATCATCATTATGTTCCATCTGTGGTCGATCACATGCTGCGCCGCGGCGAATTCTACACTGCATATACTCCATATCAGCCGGAAATTTCGCAAGGCACACTACAAGCCATCTTCGAATATCAATCGTTGATGACCAACCTGACCGGCATGGAAGTGTCCAACGCTTCGCACTACGACGGCGCGACTGCCGCTGCCGAAGCTGTGAATCTGGCCTACGCCCAATATCGCGGCAAGCGTAAGAAACTTGTCTTGTCGCCTGCGGTCAACCCGCAATACCGTGAAGTCATCCGCACCTACACCCAAGGCATGGGCGTGGATACTGCCGGGGACGACGCCGAAAACCACGATGGCGGTCCCGAAGCGCTGATTCCCCTCATCGACGAATCGACCATGCTCGTCACGGTGCAATATCCCGATTTCTTTGGACGCATCTACGATTACACAGACCTCATCAAAGTCGCGCACGAAAAGGGTGCGTTGGTTTGTGTGGTTGCCAATCCCACCGCGCTGGTCATGCTCAAGACTCCCGGCGAAATGGGCGCGGATATTGTCGTAGGCGAAGCACAGCCGTTCGGCATTCCGCTTTGGTACGGCGGACCCTATCTCGGGTTCTTTACCACCAAGAAATCCTACGTCCACAAAATGGCGGGACGTTTGGTTGGTGAAACGGTAGATGTGCGCGGCAATCGCTCATATGTGCTCACACTGACTGCGCGCGAACAACATATCAAACGCGAACGCGCCACGTCGAACATCTGTACCAATCAAGGGTTGCTGGCGTTGTGCGCCTCGGTGTACATGTCCACGCTGGGCAAACAAGGCTTGCAGGAAGTGGCAAACCTTTGCTACCAAAAAGCGCATTACGCCGCGAGCGAACTCAGCAAGCTCGACGGCTTCGGTCTGTGTCACACTGAGCCGTACTTCCATGAATTCGTGTTGTGCTGTCCGAAGCCTGCGAGCGAAGTCAATCAATATTTGCTCGATAACGGCATCCTCGGCGGCTACGACCTTGGCAAAGATTATCCCGACATGCAAAATCATCTGCTCGTGGCTGTGACCGAAATGAATAGCAAAGATGAAATCGACACGCTTGTCGAAATCTTGAAGGAGATGTAGACATGGCAAACATTGTCGAACCCACCATTTTTGAACTCTCCTCCCCGGGGCGGCGCGGTGTGACCATGCCCGCCTCCGACGTACCGGAAGCTTCGTTGCCTCCCAAAGAGTTGCTTCGCTCTGAGCTCCCCCTGCCCGAACTCGCCGAAGTAGACGTTGTCCGCCACTACATGAAACTCAGCAAATTCAACTACAGCGTGGACGATGGCTTCTATCCTTTGGGCTCCTGCACGATGAAATACAACCCGAAGATCAACGAAGATACCTGTCGCTTGCCAGGATTTTTATTCACGCATCCATTGCAACCCATCGAGACCGTGCAAGGCAACCTCGCGTTGATGTTCGAAATGCAGGAATGGCTGAAAGAGATCAGCGGTTTTGCCGGCGTGACTCTTCAACCCGCCGCTGGCGCGCATGGTGAATTCACCGGTGTGCTGATGATGGCGGCCTATCACAAACTCCGCAGCGACACTAAACGCACCAAGATGCTCATCCCCGATGCAGCGCATGGGACCAACCCCGCCTCGGTCGGTATGCTTGGCATGCAAGTTGTGACCATTCCTTCTGATGAACGCGGCAACGTGGACCTGGAAAAACTCAAAGCTGCCTGCGACGATACTGTCGTCGGTATGATGCTCACCAACCCGAACACGCTTGGCATGTTCGACGAGCATATTGAAGAAGTGGTGAAGTTGGTCAAAGACTGCGGCGGTTTGATGTACGGTGACGGCGCGAACCTCAACGCCTTGCTTGGGATTGTCCGCCCCGGCGATCTTGGCTTTGACGTGATGCATTTCAATTTGCACAAGACCTTCTCCGTCCCACACGGAGGCGGTGGACCGGGCTCTGGTCCAGTTGGCGTCAGTCAGCGCCTCGTAGACTTCCTCCCGTCACCATTGGTTGGCATCGTGGAAGAAGGCGATGATGAGATGGCTCCGCTCTATGGCTTTGTCACGCCGAAGAATTCCATCGGACGCATGAAAGCCTTCCACGGTCACTTCGGCGGCGGTTTAGTCCGCTCGTACACCTACATTGCCATGCACGGACCAGACGGTTTGAAGGATATTGCTCAATATGCCGTGCTTAACGCGAACTATCTGCAAGCCCGGCTGCGCGGCACGTACCACATCCCCTATGACCGCATCTGTATGCACGAATTCGTCATGGAAGGGCAGTTCGAAGGCAGCGATGTCCGCGCGTTGGATATCTCCAAGCGCCTGATGGATTACAACTTCCATCCGCCCACAAACTACTTCCCGCTCATTGTCCACGAAGCGTTGATGATCGAGCCGACCGAAACCGAGAACAAGGACACGCTCGACCGGTTCGCTGATGCCCTCATCAAGATCGCGGAAGAAGCCAAGACCCAGCCCGAACTGCTCCACAATGCACCCAGCACTACGCAATTCGGTCGCATGGACGAGGTCAAGGCAGCGAGAGAGTTGGTTCTGTGCTGCTGGTTACCGGAGAATTACGAAGCATAGTAATTCGTAGCTAATAAAGAGGTCTCAAAGATGAAACTTTGAGACCTCTTCTTTGTTTAACTGTTCGTAGACATTAAACCATGAAATTACTGGAGTATTGACATGAGCATCCACACCAAGACTGAGATCATTACCGCTTTACACGATTCAAATCGACATATGCAAGACTGGTTTTCTGCCATTCCTGCATCTGAGTACTTCACAAGGCAAGGTGAGGTTTGGTCCGCGTCAGATAATGTGGATCATGTAATAAAAGCCATAAAACCGCTTGTGAAAGCCTTGAAACTACCTCATCTGGCGTTGCATACCATGTTTGGGAAACCGCAACATCCATCGCGGTCTTATGAAGAGATTTGCAAAATCTATTCAGATGAAATCGCCAAAGGGGCGAAGGCATCTGGGCGCTTCCTGCCGGATGATACCCCCGTTGAAAATAAAGAACGAACCAAAGAAGAACAATTGCAAAAGGCATCGAAAGTCATCGAAGAACTTATCGCCGCCTGTGAGAAATGGGAGGAGAAGTCTCTCGATCAATGTCAGTTGCCGCACCCGATTATTGGAAATTTGACCGTGCGGGAGATGCTGCTCTTTACCATCCATCACAATCTGCGTCATGCCAGCCATGAAGGCGATTAAAATTCATTTAAAGAGTAAGAGAATATCCCTTTTGGAGACATCGTATGGCTCACCCTCTCGTACTTCAACTCCGTTTCACCCGCAGCGAATTTCTACGCGGAATCAAAGGCATCACCGAGGAAGAGGCGCAGAAGCGCTTTCTTCCGATGAACTGCATCAGTTGGAATGTCGGTCACCTGGCGTGGCAGGAACAACGTTATTTCTTGGGATTCGGACAGGGCCTCAAACTTTTCCCAGAGATCGAGAATAATTTCGCATATGGCGCGCCAGCGAGCACTCCATCGCTGAAAGAAATGCTCGCCGCGTGGAAAGAGATCACTGCCGCCGCCGACCCGTGGCTGGATACGTTGACATCGAAAAAGCTTGAGGCAAACGTCATCAGCAATGGAAAGGAAATCCAACGCACATATGGAAATTTAATTCAACGCACGATCTATCACTACTGGTATCACCTCGGCGAAAATATGGCGATCCGTCAGAACTTAGGTCACACCAAACTGCCGCAATTTGTTGGCAGCATCGACACAAAAGCGCCATATCGCTCCAAGTGATACAAGCCAAAGAGTAACACCACACCCTCCAAAACCATCATCTTGGAGGGTGTTTTCTGTTATACCGCACACTATAATCCGGCGAATATTTAAGAATAGCCAACGAGGTCTTATGAAAAAAATAGTTTACATCATCCTTGGCACTATCTTGATTGTGCTTCTCATCCCGACCGCCTTGCTTGGACCCTATGCCTTTCAAGTTCAACATTTCACAGCGGACCTCACCAATGGTTATCACGCCGATTTTTATTTGTATGTCTCTCCAAAAGCAAAACAACTCGCCAGCGACGGCGAGATTGTAACCATTCTCGTCCAGCCGAATAATTCGGGCATCAATTCCGATGACCCCAAAGAACACCAACGCGATGCCTGGGTCACAGGCTACGAACGTCGAAAGATCGCGGACGAACTTGGCGTGATCCTGCTTGTGCCAGCCTTCATCCGGCCCGGTGAGGATTGGCACATCTACACCCACGCCTTAGATCGGGATACATTAACCACTGAACGCGCAGACCTCAAGCGAATTGACCTCCAGCTCATCGCCATGATCGACCACGCACGCCTCGTCCTCGCCGAAAGTGGAATCAACACCGATGAGCGCATCTTCATCCAAGGCTTCTCTGCCAGCGGAATGTTTGCCAATCGTTTTACCCTTCTGCACCCGGAACGGGTCAAGGCTGCGACCATTGGTTCGCCAGGTGGATTCCCAATCTTGCCGGTGGAAAGCTATCAAGGCGCAACCCTGCCCTACCCGGCTGGCATAGCAGATATTGAGGAATTGACCGGCAAACCATTCGACCAGGAAACCTACAATAGGATTCCACAACTCGTCTACATGGGCGATCTGGACGACAACGACTCGCTCGACTTTACTGACGGATGGGACGAAGACATTGCCAGTGTAGTAGATGCTCTCTTTGGGTCCGATCCGCTCTCGCGGTGGAAAGAGGCGGAAGCCGTCTATTTGGAATCAGGCGCCAATGTGCAGTTCCTGCTCATTGAAGGAGTCGGTCACGACCGCAAGGCGCTGCAAAATCACTCCGTAGACTTCTTTCGGGAACTCCTGGAGGCTGAGTAGTTTTCATGATTGCAAGTACCCAAGCCCAAATCGAGGGGTTATAATACGCAACATTATTAAAACTCAAGAGGAGAGATATGCTAAACAAATTGCTATTTCATCGATTCCCGAACCTTAAAAGCCTGCTCACTCGCATCCAATATGATCTGGTGACCACCTTTGACCGGGACAAAAAAGCCATCTTCATGAATTTCGGGTATGCCGCCCATCCCCAGGCGCATGAGCCTCTCCCTCTTGACCCGGAAGATGAGATCCATCGTTACCCAATGCAGTTGTATCACCACGTGGCGAAGCACATTGATTGGAAAAATGCCGAGGCATTGGAAGTCAGCTCCGGGCGAGGTGGAGGCGCTTCGTTCATTGTGCGGCACTTCCAGCCCAAGTCTTACACCGGTGTGGACTTTTCGCCAAAAGCCATCGAATTTTGCCGTGAACATTACAGCCATTTAAAGGGACTCAAATTCCAGCATGGCAATGCTGAAGCGCTGACCTTCCCCGATAATTCCTTCGATGTGGTCGTGAACGTGGAGGCGTCGCTGTATTACCCGAACCTGAACAAGTTCCTCGAACATGTCAAGCGGGTGCTAAAGCCCAATGGATATTTCCTGTACACGGATTTGCGCTATGAAGAAAAGGTTGCCCTCTGGCACGCGCAAATCAAAGCGATGGGATTGAAAGTCGTCCACGAAGAGGATATCACTGACAATGTCCTTAAGGCGATGGAACTTGACCGCGAGCGGCGCATCGCCTTGGTAGATAAATATGTGCCGCGCATCCTTCGCAAACAGTTCTACCATTTTGCGGGTCTGAAACCCGAGACGCCCGATGCCCTGCCGCATCTCGATAACCGCCGCTACTGGTTCTTCGTCCTGCAAAAGGCATAAAGGCTATAGAATAATTTTTCAGGAAATTATGCTAAAAGACACTCGACATGTACAACATGACGAGTGTTTTTTTGGCGAATACATCCATCCAAACAACAGAGGTAGATATGAAAAAACACCCGCTTTTTATTCTTTTTACGCTCCTGGCTGTATTTAGCCTCGCCGTAACTTCCTGTGACGTTCTGGAAGAACTCGACGACGAGACGTACACAGAGGAATTTGTCACAGAAGAATCGGGGGAATTTGAAGAAGAATCCGCAGAGGATTATGAAGAAACCGGCGAAGAAACTGAAAGTGTTCCCGGAGAAGTGGTCTTCGATTTCGGATTCACACCCGAAGAGCACGGCTTCAGCTTCGAGAATTATGGTGATGACCTTGACGTCACTAATCTGACAGCCGATGAATTGCGCCGCATGTTCGGCGATGACGTCTGCGCGCAGATCGATGAGAACGACGAATGCACGCTCACTCCGCCCGCCGAACAATGGCTGGAACAGATCAACGAAGACATGGCTGGCGGACATTGCGAAGGTATGGCGGTCCTCAGCTTGATGATGTATACCGAGCAGATCTCTCCCGAAGATTTCGGCGGAACGATAGCCAGTGATCTCAACATCGAGGATGAGGCGCTTCAACGTGAGATCGCCTACTGGTGGGCCACGCAGACGGTCGATCCCACCGCCTCCAGTGTCATCTCTGGCACGCCGATGGAAATCCTGGAATACATTCGCGAAATGGACGTCAATGGTGAAACCTACACCATTGGCATTTACAATGACCGCGGCGAAGGTCACGCCATCACCCCGTTTGGCGTGGAAGACAAGGGCGATGGACTGTATGCCATCCTAGTCTACGACAACAACTATCCCGGCGAGACACGCGAACTCTACATCGACTCGCGCGATGGCTCCTGGACGTACGAAACATCCATCAACCCCGAAGTTGAAACCGATGTTTGGTCGGGCAATGAAGAGACCCTCACCCTCGACCTCACCCCCACCTCCGCGCGCCTCGAACTGCAAGCCTGTCCATTCTGCGACGAAAGTTACAGCTACCTCAACGGCAAACTGGCAGCCCCCAGCCAACCTTTCAACCAGATCTTTTTAGATGGAAAGGGACACATCCTTATCACCGATGACAGCGGCAACCGCCTCGGCTATGTGGATGGCAGAATCGTCAATGAGATTCCCGGCGCCAGCTACACCAAATACCGGATGCTTGCCAGCGGCGAGACGCCCGAGCCCATCTATTCGCTTCCCGCGGACCTCGACCTGACCATCACCATCGACGGCTCTGATCTCACCGAAGAGACTCTCACTGACCTCGTCATGATCGGCCCCGGCTACACCATCGGCGTGGAAGGCATCTATCTCACGCCGGGTCAGGTGGATATAGCGTACTTCTACCCTGTCGATGAGATGGTGGCGTACGAAACCACCTCCGACGAATCGCCCAGCATCATCTTCGGCGTGGAAAACCCCGAAGCCGATTACTACTTCGAAGTCTACGGCGCAGACATGGTCGGCGGCGGAACCATCACTGCCTGGCTCGACAGCAAGGCGGGCGACCTGCTCATCAATACGGAACAGTTGAACGGCGAAGGCTCCTTCAACTTCTATCTCACCCGCATCACCGACGACATGGAAGAGGAATTCTATGCCGAAGAGATTACCCTGGCGGAAGGTGCGTTGGTCTACATCAACTATGCCGAATGGAACGACGCCAATCCCGAAGGCATGTACTTTGGCGTTGACCTCGACGGCGATGGCGAGATCGATGACGAATACGTCGTGGACGACTCGCAATAACATCAACAAAAGGTGCGCCGCAAGGCGCATCTTTTGTTATCATAGTGCGTGAGGTGACCATGAAAATCTTAACCGTGGATATCGGCACAGGCACGCAGGATATTTTTCTTTATGATTCAAATCTAGACATCGAGAACGGATTCAAACTCGTCCTGCCTTCGCCTACCATGATGGTTCATCGCCGTCTCAAGGCGGCGCTTCCCTCGCGGACCCCGCTGCTGCTCACCGGTCACCAGATGGGTGGCGGACCCTCAGCCTGGGCAATCGAAGAATATGCTCGCGCAGGGATTCCCGTGTACATGACCCCATCTGCTGCGACGACCTTGAACGATGAGCTCGATAAAGTGAAAGCATTAGGCATCCACATCGTTTCGGATGATGAGATCAAAGGGCTCAAGTCAAAAGTCGAGCAGTTGGAACTGAAAGATTTCGATTTCGAGTTGATCTCCAAAACGTTCAAAGATTATGGCGTTTCGCTAAATGATCTTTCTGCCATTGCCGTGGCTGTCTTCGATCATGGCAATGCGCCTGCGGGAGTATCCGACCGGCAGTTCCGCTTTGATTATCTGGACGAACGCATTCGTGAAAAGAATTCACTGGCTGCTTTTGCTTTTCCTTCTGCCGAAATCCCAACGATCATGACGCGCCTGCAATCGGTAGTGGTCTCTGCCGGAGAGTTGCCTTGTCCGCTGGTGGTGATGGACACGGCTCCCGCCGCTGTTTTAGGCGCGGACTTCGACCCACAAGTGGCAGCCCGCCGACAGAAGATCATCTGCAACGTGGGTAACTTCCACACGCTGGCTTTCAGATTGGGAGAAAAAGGTATTGAAGGCGTCTTCGAGCATCACACCGGCGAGATCGATTTACCCAAGCTGGAAAGCTTGATCCGCAAGCTGGCGGATGGCTCGTTGAAACATGCAGATGTGTTCGATGACATGGGACATGGTGCGTTGATGTATGCGGACGAAGTGTTTGAATTTGGAAACGATGATTTCGATGTGGTGGTGACTGGACCAAGACGTTCGATGTTTGCAGGGGCAACGCATGGTATGTCACCTCTGCGACCTTATTTCGCCGTCCCATTCGGTGACATGATGATCGCGGGCTGTTTCGGTCTGCTGGCGGCTGTGGCGGAAGTGATGCCCTCGTTGGCAGAATCCATTTTCGGGTCATTGCGAGGCGGACATGGACGCGGCGTCGCGCCGTGGGATCATCCATCTTAATTTTGGAGAATACATGAAACAGAAACTTAACATCATTACTTTGGGCGTGCGGGATTTCAAAACGTCGGTTGAGTTCTATTCAACAAAACTTGGCTGGAAGCCAGCTGCATCCAGCAGCGACGATATTACTTTCTTTCAGGCGGGCGGTGTGGTGCTTGCCATATATCCGCGCGAGAAACTGGCAGAAGATGCGGTGGCAGAACCGGACGGCAGCGGCTTTGCCGGATTTACACTCGCCTTCAATGCTCGCAGCGAAGCGGAAGTGGACGAGATCATCGCGGACTTGAAATCACAAGATGTGAGAATCATCAAGCAACCGCAGAAGGTCTTTTGGGGTGGCTATAGTGCGTACTTTGCCGACCCGGATGACAACCGTTGGGAAGTGTCCTATAACCCGTTCTTTGAATTCGATGAAGCTGGTAATTTGAAGTTGGAATAATTTCCGTCCATAAAATCAAGGAGAATCAATATACATGTGTGGAATTTTTGGATATGTGACAGATAAAGAAACCGAACTTGGTCCCATTCTCATCGCAGCCGCAGAGCGCCTCACCTATCGCGGATATGACTCGGTCGGGGCGGCAACCATCAATGACGGCAAGATCGACTTGCGCAAGGATACTGGCAAGGTGGACTCTGTCGCAGCGAAGTACAACATCGCTGATATGCGCGGACAGCGCGGAATTACGCAGTTGCGCTGGGCGACGTTTGGTGAGCCGTCACAAGTAAACAGCCAGCCGCACCTTGACTCAGATGGCGACATGGTCGGGGCGCACAACGGGAATGTCGTGAACAACGTCGAGTTACGCGAGCAGTTCATCGCCGAAGGCATGACCGTCCGCTCGCAGAACGATGGCGAGACGTGTGTTCATGCGGTAGAGAGATATATCAATCGCGGATATGAATTCATCGACGCGATTCGTCTTGCCTATGGTGATCTCGAAGGCGATTATGCTTTTGTCATCGGGCGCGCAAATGACGATAAACTCTACGCCTTCAAAAAAGGTTCCGGCATGGTCGTTGGGCTTGGCGAAGGCTTTACTTGTGTTTCGTCTGACCTGCCTTCCATTCTGCCGTTGACGCGCGAAGTCATCCGCCCGCAGGATGGGGAGATCGTCACTCTATGGGCAGACAAGGTCGAGGTGCGTTCGGTCAAGGATGGAAAACTCATTGACAGAAAACAGGAAACTGTCACCGAGACGATGGATGCGGTGCAAAAGGGCGGATATCCGCATTTCATGTTGAAAGAGATCCACGAACAGGCGCAAGTCGCGCGTGAGTTATCGCATGTCCTCAATGGAAATCGTGAAGTGGATGTGCTGGTCGAGAAGATGAAGAACGCGCGTCATCTGTACTTCATCGGCTGCGGCACGAGCTATCACGCCGCGTCTGTTGGGGCGGTGTATTTTGCACAACTGGCGGGCAAGCCGGTCATCCCTGTACTGGCGCCGCAGTTCATCGCACAATACGCGCCCGCGGTCAATCACGATGACGTGGGCATCTTCGTCAGTCAATCGGGCGAGACCAAGGATGTGCTCAACGCCTTGGAAGCAGCCGAAGCGAAAGGCATGGCATGTTTCGGATTGGCAAACGTGGTCGGCTCAACGTTGACGAAGAGCGCCTCGCTTTGTCTACCCTTGTGCTGCGGATACGAAATTAGCGTACCTGCCACGAAGACCTTTACCAACCAGGTCGTGACGTTCCTGTATCTGGCGTACAAACTGGCGGGACGTGACGTACGTGAACTTGATGGGATTCCTGATCTGATGGACAAGACCATCGAGCAGGTCGAGCCGCAGATCAAAGAGATCGCGGAACACATCAACGAGTGGAACGACCTATACTGTCTCGGTTACGGAGCGACCTATCCCATCGCGCTCGAAGGCGCGTTGAAGTTGAAAGAGATCACGTATGCCCATTGCGAAGGCATGCTCTCGACCGAATTCAAACACGGACCGCTCTCGGCGGTGAGCAAAGGCTTCCCCATTATCTTTGTTGCAGGACCAAACGATGTTCCGCTCATCATCAGCGGACTCAACGAAGTGAAAGTCCGCGGCGCGAGAACCATCGTCATTGCCGAAGAGGACGCCCGTCTGCGTGCCAACGCGGACGATGTGATCGTGCTCCCCAAATCTGACCCGCAGATTGCGGCATTGCTCGGCGTGCTGCCATTGCAATTGCTTTCCTATCACATGTCTGTGATGCGGGGGTTCGACCCCGACTTCCCGAGGAATTTATCCAAGACACTGACGGTGGATTAATTATGTAGGTCACGCTTGAAGCGTGACCTTTTTATAAGCAAGAAATTGTCACGTCACAGACGTGACCTACATAAGGCGTCGCTACTCGCCCCACTCTGTAGCGTTTGGCTCATCCCAATAAAAAGCGGGAGGATACAGCCCGCGTTTCTCCCATTCGATATAACTACTGCTTTGCCAATCACGAGGATCTCGAACATATCCGTGCTTGACAGGGTTGAAATGAATGTAATGCAAATGATTTTCAAAGTCTCTGTCGTCTCGAATGACATGATCCCAAAACCGCTTTTGCCAGAATTTCATGGACTGTGAAGAGGAAAGGTCGAGTTTCTTTTTGTATTCCTTGGTAAAGTTCGTTTTGAGCGAACGCATGATGTCACTGAAATTGCTACTGCCTGTTGGCTGGATGATCATGTGGAAATGGTCGAAGAGAAAAACATATCCCAGCATGATAAAAGGATGCAGTTCTTTGACATTGCGCAATATCTGGCGCAACAAGCTCATGTGCGCCACATCTCGAAAAATAGGTTCACGATCTTGGACGACCTGTGTGATGAAAACCGCCGAGCCAGGTACATAATAACGGCGAAAGTTCATGCCTAAATTATACATGCGTAGGTCACGCTTGAAGCGTGACCTTTTTATAAGCAAAAAATTATCACATCACAGACGTGACCTACACTTCCACCACCGGATCTTCAGGGTGTTCCTCATTCCACAGTGCCACCAACTCCTCAGCAGACTTGCCGATATTAGACTTGTTTAAGATCTTCGCGTAAAACTTGGTGGGATGGTTCAAGCGTCGAAGCATATCCACATCGGGGCGGAAAAGGATGTCGAGTTCGCCGTCCATACGGATGGTGGGCGTGAATGTGCCCAGTCCTTCGATCTTGACGGCCTGCCCGTGGCTATGCGCCATCAGAATGGCATCCCTTAATTCATAGGTCACAAAACGGATCTCGCCCTCATTCAACCCTGTGCGTTGGGCGATATCTTCCACGATCTCGCGCGTCTGACGCGTGCGCTCACGCCTGATCTCGGGTCGATACCTGCGGATGGCTGTGATTTTTCGAGCCATGATTCCTCCTGTTTTGACTGTGAAACGGCCGATTTGCTCCTTGATTATAGCAAAATCTCGCCGAGAGATTGGATTTTCTCGGCAAGAAAATAATTTTTCTCGGCGAGATGTTTAATTTTCTTGCCGAGAAATTTGAACTTTGAAGGTGAAATGCGGAAGTTTGTCGGCTGGGGGTGGAACTCTCTCAAAGGGAATCTACACTTGCAGGGTGAGAAGCCACCCACCGGTCCGGTTTGAAACGTTTTTGCACGTTGACAAGCAAAATTTTCTGAGTACTCTATTCTATAGAGGACAAAAGTTCCGATCAGCACTATGGAAAGGGAGTGCTTTATGTTAAAGAAAAGATTGCTTCAAGGGTTCGTCGTTTTTGCAATTCTGATTTCCTCCTTCGCTGCGACGGGCAGCGCCCATGCCTGGTACAACTGCGCCAGCTATATCACCGTCCAATGGGGCGACACGTTGAGCGGACTCGCCGCCTACTGTGGGACGACCGTCTCTGCCATTCGCGCCGCAAACCCCGGACTGGGTTGGTGGGTGTACGCCGGACAGGTGCTCTACATCCCAAGCGGATACTCCTATGATCCCGGTTATCCGCCGGTAACGCCGACTGGTGCTTATTACACGGTGCGCCGCGGCGATACGCTCGGAGCGATTGCCAGAGCCTATGGCGTGAGCCTTGGTTCGGTGATTGCCGCCAACCCGCAGATCTGGAATCCGAGCCTGATCTATCCCGGTCAGGTCATCAACATTCCAACAGCGTATACCCCGCCGCCGTATGTGCCGCCCACCCAACCTCCTTCGAATATTCCGAACTTTGACGGGGTTCTGACCGTCATCGCCGGGAAGGGCGTCAACATCCGCAACCAGCCCAGTTACACGGGCAAGCTCGTGCTGGCAGATGATTACACCATCGGGAAGACGTTCTATTACCGAACAAACTCTGTCACATATGATGCGACCTATCGCCGCACCTGGGTGGAGGTGATCGTCTCGCAAAGTTCCACGGGCTACACCACGGGTTGGCTGCCTGTCAGCGGTCCGCAGGATTATCGCAATCACACCGGTCCCATCGAAGATTGGGTCACGCCGCACATCCAATAAAGACGCGCTACGCGTATCATCCCATCCATTTTGAGGCGTTACTGTCGGAATCCAATTCCGATAGTAACGCTTTTTTCGTCAGGTCATTCTGAGGGATATAATACGTTACAAATTTCCTGCGCGTCTTTTTCGAAAGCCTACCCAATGAAACCACTATATAGACGCTTCTCTGCCTTGCTGCCGAATGCAACCATCCGCATCCACTCGTGGACGTGGGTTGGTATCTCTGTTCTGTTGATCGTCCTGCAATTATTGTTTCCCCAGCGCACCTGGACGACCCTGCTTATCATCATGGGCGGCGTCTGGCTGCTTGCTTTCCTGTGGACGTTGGTATTGGGGCGCAGATTGTCGCTGGAACGTGAAATGCGCTACGGCTGGGCGCAGGTTGGGGATATCCTTCAAGAGCGCTACACGATATACAACGACTCGCTTCTGCCTGCCATTTGGCTGGAGGTACGAGACCATTCCACGATCCCCGATTATCACACCGGATGCGTCACCAGCATCAGTGGGCGGCAAATCCTAAGTTGGCGCACAGAAGGCACTTGCACCCGGCGTGGACTGTTTACGCTTGGTCCTACCAGCCTGCACTCCGGCGATCCATTGGGGTTATGCAGTGTGGAAGTTCGTCATTCCAATTCGACGGTCTTGCTGGTTTTACCGCCTGTCTTGCCGCTGCCCAGCATCGAGATCGCGGCGGGCGGCGTGGCGGGAGAGGGACGCTTGAAACGTCACAGCGCGATGGAGACCACCGTCAGCGTGGAGACGATCCGCGAGTATGTGCAGGGTGATCCACTTCACGCCATCCATTGGCCCACGTCGGCGCGGCGCAATGCTTTGTTCGTCCGTCAATTCGATCATAAACCACAAGCTGATTGGTGGATCTTCCTCGATCTGGAACGCCGCAGTCAGGCTGGTGATGGAGCGCGGTCTACGGAGGAATATGGCATTATCCTGGCCGCATCGCTGGCGAACCAGGGGATTCGTCAGGGTCGACGGGTGGGATTGGTAACGCATGGCGCAGACCTTACCTGGCTTCCGCCGCGGCATTCCTCCGAGCAATTGATGAACATTCTGCGGACGTTGGCAGTCGTGCAGGTTGGGGCGCGCCCGCTCGCCGATCTGTTGACCGACGCGCAGCGTTCGATCCGCCGTGGG
Organism: Anaerolineales bacterium; assembly: GCA_023382575.1. Classification (GTDB taxonomy): domain Bacteria; phylum Chloroflexota; class Anaerolineae; order Anaerolineales; family Villigracilaceae; genus Villigracilis. The sequence goes on along the minus strand of JAHDWC010000057.1, from coordinate 4,465 downwards.
GCTAGTCTCATCATCATCACTTCGAACACGGAAAAGGACTGGCTGGCTCCTTTGTTTCAACTGAATACGCAAGGACTCGCGCCAACCGTCCTCCTGCTCGACCCAGCAGCCTTTGGGAGCGAACGTTCGATCAAAGGCATCGACAGAGCCTTGAATGACCGCAGCATTTCACATTCGTTGATCCCGCCCGAGCTTTTCGACCGGGACGAAGCGCGTCCTGGTAAGCAAGGCAAATGGGAATGGAAGGTGGTTGGTCCCGGCAAGGTGGTTGCGGTTCATCGCCCCGCCCAAAGTGAGTGGAGGCGTTTGGGATGACCACCATGAGGCAGGTCGGTTTCATGAGGCGGTTGGTCGAACGCTTCGGCGGCTTTGAGATGCTGCAACTTTCCTTGTTGGGCATCACTCTCGGCTGTGTCGGGTTGGGACTGTCAGTGGTTGTGACGCGGCTTTCCTCCGGCTTCATGCTGCTGCTTGCCATCATCAGTGTTTGGATGGCATGGCTGATGAGCCGCTCGCGCCTGCCGAATTGGAGCTATGCCCTGCTCGGTTCGCTGGGCGGTGCGCTCGGTCTTATTTTGACTGTAGGCGGGGTCGGACGCCCATTGCTTTCTCTGCTCATCAACCTCCCAATCCAGTGGATCCAAAACAAGCCGCTCGACCCTGCTCATTGGCAGGCTGTGGAGGCTTCCTACTCGACGCTGATAGCGCGCTTCATCAACTGGCTGGATAGCGTCAACACCCAAACCCTCGTCATTGACCCAACGATTATTTCCATCGTGTGGGGGCTGGCGCTTTGGCTGGCAGTGTTCTGGTCCGTGTGGTGGGTGCGGCGACGGACATCGGTCTTGCCGGGTCTGCTCCCTGCCTTGGTCTTATTAGGATTCAATGTCTACTACACCAAATCAGAGATCGGTATCTTTTGGCTGACGTTGACCGCCGGAAGCGCCTTAGCCCTGCAAGCCTGCGCCAACTACAGCAAATCACGTCGACGTTGGGCGCTTCATCATCTGGCAGAGGCGGAGATCGAGCCGGAGTTGATCATTTCAGTATTCCTGATCGCGTGTGGAATGATGCTGGCCGGGTTCTTCCTGCCCTCCATTCCAGTCCGCCAGATCGCGGATGCCATCGAAAAAGCCTTTGAACAATCCTCAGATTGGGATCTGGCAAAGTCGCTGGGACTCGAGCAAACCCCGGTTCCCATCCAACTGAATGCAACCACTGGCTTGGCGCTAACAGAAAATCATTCCATTGGGCCGGGTCCGGCTCTCGATCAGGATATTGTTATGTTCGTAAATGTGGACGGGTTCAATCCGCCGCCCATGAATGAATATGTAGCCATCATCGCCCAGAACACGGAGCGTTTCTATTGGCGCGCCCAAATATTCAGCGAATACAACGGAAAGACCTGGCTTGCGAACACTTCTCATGTCGATGAACTCCCCGCAAACCAGTCCTATCTTTCAGATGTGAGCGTTTCAGATGACAAATTCGTCACTCAGCATGTGATCCGCATCCAAACCGATGAGCAATATGTCTTTGGATTCGGCGAACTGCTCAGCCTGGATCAAACCTCCACCGTGGCATGGAATGAAACTGGCGACATCGCTTCGGTGCTGACCTCTGTCAATTCCTATTCAGCCGTTTCCCAAGTCCACAAGCCAAGTGTGGAAGAATTACGCGCCGCCGGCGAAGAATATCCGCGCTCGTTACGTCCATACCTCGAACTGCCGAATGACCTCCCGCCGCGCGTCTTGGACCTTGCACTCAACCTGACCGCAGACCTCCCCACACCCTATGATCGGGCTGTAATGCTGGAGGCTTACCTGCGGCAATTCCCCTATTCACGCGAGGTTCCCGCTCCCCCGTCGAATCGGGACGCGGTCGATTACTTCCTCTTCGACCTGAAGACCGGGTATTGCGATTATTACGCATCTGCTTTGGTGGTGATGGCGCGCGCCACCGGAATCCCTGCCCGGTTGGTGATGGGATATTCTGAGGGAGTGTACGACCATGAAAATGAATATTTCATTGTGCGCTCTTCCAACGCGCACGCATGGGCAGAGCTTTACTTCCCCAATATCGGCTGGGTCGAGTTTGAGCCAACGCCCAATCAACCGCTCCGTTTCCGTCCGGGTCAGAGCACAGATCATCTCCAAATCCTTGATCTGCCGCCTCCTGGTCAGGAAGTGCCGTTGAGCATCGACCTTGAGCGCACCTGGATGGGTCGGGCGATCCTGAGGCTGTTGGTCGTTGCTGCGCTGCTTTTCATCCTCCTGTTGCTGCCTCTGGAGACTTGGTGGCTGTCTTCCCTGCCCGTGACTCAGGTGTTGGGAAATATCTTCCAGCGGCTCTATCGCTATGGGCGCTTTCTCGGCATCCCCTCAGACCCGTCTCGTACGCCAAGCGAATTTGCCGGGCTGCTTTCCAATGCCATCGAAAGTTCTGTGAAGGATGAGAAACGCATGGAGCATATCAAGACCTTGCGCACTGACCTGTCCTATCTAACTGGCTTGTATAACCTTCAACTTTTCAGCGAGCGTCTCTTGCTGGAAGAGGAGAAGCAGAATGTGCTTGAGGTGTGGAAGCAATTCCGCCGCAACTTGAAGCAGGTCAGGTTTCTCAGCGCCTCCAAAAGGAAGCCAGTCCGCATCCCGTTTTGGAGTTGATCGTGAAAAGGGACGTATGGGTCCCAATCCGCTATTGACATTTCCTCTGTAGCGGGTATCCTATACCTAATGGATAGCGGGAGACCGTACTACATCTGCGAAATGTACGGAGCGGTTCCATCCTCAAATCCCATTGATGCGCTATCCAGAGTGCCTGCTGCTTAAAAACAACCTGCAGGTCCTTTCACGCACGCCCCTCGCGGAATATCTCATCCCTCTTCAAGAAGATATGAAATCCCGGTATTCTGCTGCATCGTCACGGAAAGGAAGTCCATATGAGAAACCTGATCACACTGCTGCTCTTGGCTGCCATTCTGGGCATTGTCTTGATCTCTTGTGCCAATAACGCGACCGCCGAGAGCAATCTCATGCCACAAGTTCAGCCGACCGCCGACCTCTCCAGTCAGGTCAGCATCGAGCTTACCTCCCGGTATGATACTGCCGCGCAATACAACACGGTCGGGCAGGTCGTGCGGATCACCTATACCGTCCGCATGCTCAAGAACGATCTGAACGATACCATTCAGCCCAATATCAGTTTCACAGGCGCGGCGCCGGTTGCATGCCCGGCTGTCAATACAGTGGGAAATTTAAACGACCGCTTCGATACCGGCGAAGCCATCGACTGCACATACGATTATCCCCTAACCCAAACTGACCTGGACCGTGGCTCGATCTCGAACGCGGTAACGGTCACTGTCTATACGGTGACATCCAGTCTGGTCACCACCACAGTTCCTACTGTGCAGAGTAAAATTCTGAGTCTGACTGTCTCTGCCAACCCGACCACCTACTCCCAATCCGGGCAATCCATCACTTTCACTTACACCTTAAAAAATGACGGCATCGCGCAAATCGGACCGGCACAACTCTCAGTGACGGATACGCTCATCAGCCAGACGCCGTTCAACTGCGGGAATCCTGATGCGACAATCGCCCCTGGGGCAACGCTGACGTGTACCTCCACCTATTCCACCTCCACCGCCGACCTGGAGAAAACTTCCATTTCCAATAACGCTATCGCCTCTGGGGGCGATGCGAAGCCCTCTTCCGCGGTCAGCGTTGCCATTACAAAATCTGGCACATCTTCCGGCGTCACGCTTCAACACACCGTGCAAAAAGGCGAATGGCTTTGGCAAATCGCGCGCTGTTATGGCACAGACCCGGCTCAGACCGTGGCGGCCAACTCTCAATTGCCAGACGCCTCCGAACTGACTCCGGGAATCGTCGTCACGGTTCCCAATGCTGGCAGCAAAGGGGCGGTTCACAAACCACCAGAGCCCTGCGTTACGCTCTATACGGTTAAGTCAGGTGACACTTGGAGTTCCATCGCATCGGTGCATGGCGCGGACCCGGGCTTTACACAATACGTCAATGAAAATGTCTTCTCGGTTGGCAGTGTGATCAAAGTTCCGCACTATACTGCTGGCATGAACTTTCAGGTTCCCAGCCCGAGCACACCAACGACTTCCAGTTTGACGCTCACGGTCACGGCCAATCTCACCACGTATGGCAGTGTCGGGCAGACCATCACGTTTACATATCTCATCCGCAACAGCGGTTCGACCACGTTGGGTCCGACCCAATTCACGATCAATGACAGCCTGCTCAGTGCCACTCCATTTAATTGCGGCGTTGCAGATACCACCCTCGCTCCCAACGCCACAGTGACCTGTTCCGCGAATTACACCGTCACACAGGCAGACATGGAAAAATCTTCCATCGCGAACAACGCTACCGCATCGGGCGGAGGCGCGGGGCCGTCTCAACCAGACAGTGAAACTGTCACTCGCAGCGTC
>JAHDWC010000056.1 GCA_023382575.1 Anaerolineales bacterium | reverse complement strand
CTATGGTTCATATCTTTGGATCGCCGAAGAAACTTTTGTGGCTGCAAACTCGTCTGAAGACTGGGAAGCCACCGGCATCATTCCAGATGTCGTCGCCTATGCCGACTGGGATACATTCACATTCGAAAATGACCCATCCGTGCTGGCTGCGGTCAAATTGCTCGGGCATGAATAAAACGGAGTCAAAGGCTTCTTTTTAAGGTAAGATTACATAGAACATGGAATCTACGAAAGAACGACGCCCCACGCGCGCCCAAAAACCTCGCACACCCAACGCGTTTTTTTCCACGCTTGGAATTGCTCTTCTGGTAGCGACTCTCTTCACCGCATGGACTCCAACCAGTCTGTTCGCCAGCAACCTGCAAGACCAATTGCGTACTTTGCTCACGCCTCAAACCGGTGCCGAGCCTGGATTCAACACCCCACAGCCTCAGTTACGCATTGGGATCGTCGCCGGTCACATGGGCAACGACTCGGGGGCAGTCTGCACCGATGAGAATGGCGCCGTCACGTTGACCGAAGCGGATGTTAATTTTGAAATCGCCGCCTTGGTGCGCGAGAGTCTCACCTCCAAGGGCTTTCAAGTGGACGTGCTCAACGAGTTCGATACACGCTTGAACGGCTTCCGCGCGGTGGCGTTGGTTTCCATACATAACGACTCGTGTGAATACATCAACGAAGAAGCGACCGGGTTCAAGGTGGCGGCTTCGCTCGAAACACGCGACCTTAACCGCGCGCAGCGTCTCACTGCCTGCCTCGTGGATCGCTACGGTCAGATCACCGGGTTGAGATTCCATGCCAACAGCATTACGCCCGATATGACCGAATATCACGCCTTCTCGGAAATCGATCCGAACACCATCACTGCCATCATCGAAACTGGTTTCCTTAACCTTGACCAGCAAATCCTCACAGAACAAACCGATGTTGTTGCGGAAGGAATCACGCAAGGTATTTTGTGCTTCATCAATAACGAAAGCGTGCTTCCGACGCAATTCCCATTACCGACCATCCTGCCATGAGCCAAACTGTCGCACCGACTAGAAGGAATTTTCTCTACCCGATCTTGATTCTGGGATTCTTTCTGGTCGTGTTGTGTGTTGCCGCATGGACAGCGGCAACTTCTCCCGCCTTCAGCATGGATGTCGCTTCAACGCCAACGCAATGGAAATCCTTCGCGCATGCAGAGATAGTCAAGCCAACCTACACGCCCTCCCCCACGATCATCCCAACAGCGACACAAATTCCAACCAACACCCCTGAACCTGTCGCACAGGCAGAGATCGTTGCGGAAGAACCTGTCGCAATTGCAGAGAATCCATCCGCAGAGGCGCCAACCGTTTATACCGGCGGAAAATATATCCTCGTGGATATTTCTGAACAGCACATGTACGTGTATGAAAGCGATTATCTAATCTATAGTTTCGTCGCCTCCACTGGGATGAACAACGCCACGCGCACCGGCAACTTCAGCGTGTTGGACAAGATCCCCAACGCATACGGCGCAACCTGGAACATCTGGATGCCTCACTGGCTCGGCATTTATTGGGCGGGCAGTTTGGAGAATGGCATCCATGCCCTGCCCATTCTGCCAAATGGTGCGACCCTGTGGGCGGGCTATCTCGGCACGCCCATCTCGTATGGATGCGTCGTCCTCGGTTCGTATGAGGCGGAGACGTTATTCAACTGGGCAGAGGTCGGCACGCCGGTTGAAATTCAATGGTGAGAAGCAAGTCTTTTTGTTTATAATATTTACAAGCGCTTTAGTGTTTGCAACGAAAGGTGACCCATGAACAATCGTCTCGCAAAATTACAGGAATCGGCATCCCACTCACACATGGGTGAAACGGCGCCTCAGGGGCGAGTCAACTCGCAGAATAGCCACCAGACCAAAAATCCAAAAAAGAAGCGGAATTTTCTCCTGCCCATCATTTTGATTGTGATGGGTTGTGGTGTCTTCCTGTTTGCAGCGTGGTCAGCCGTTCGGTCTCCGGTGCTCGCATCGATCATTAACCGAGCCTATCCGCCCCAAGTGCAGCAGCCTGCTTCGGGACAGCCGTTCGCGCAGGTGTACATTGCCAAGCCGACCTATACGCCCGCTTCGGGACAGCCCGTGGCGCAGGTGCAGCCAACAGTGACGGTCACCTTGCCACCAGCGACAGAAGTGCCGACGCAAGTTGTCCTCATTCCACCAACAGATATTCCAACGTTGGAAGCGGCTGTCGTCCCTGAAACGCAGCCAACCGCGACGTTGGAGCAAGTGGCAGTTGACCCGAATGCCCCCGCCGAAGGTGTGGCGGAAGCGGTCATCGTCCCCGATACGCCAACGCCTGAATTTGTGCCAACGGCAGTTGCGAACGTCCCACAGCCCAGTGGAGTGGGCAATGGCGAGCATTGGTTTGATGTGGATCTTTCTGACCAGCGCATGTATGCCTACGAAGGTGATACATTAGTCCGCACGTTCGTGGTTTCGACTGGTACGTGGCAAACCCCAACCGTGGTTGGACGCTTCAAGGTCTGGATCAAGCTGCGTTCCGCGCCGATGTCGGGACCGGGGTATTACCTGCCTGATGTTCCCTACATCATGTACTTCCACGGCGACTATGGAATTCACGGCACCTACTGGCATAACAATTTCGGCGTGCCGATGAGTCATGGCTGTGTGAACCTCAGCATTCCCGATGCCGAGTGGGCATATAACTTTGCCGTGGTCGGCACGGTGGTGAACGTTCATTATTAATGGCTCGGTAAGTCGCTTATTGCAGGGATGAACCAAAGACTTTCTCGAAGAGACTTTTTGAAATTGAGCGGATTGGGCATGGCGAGTCTTCTCGCGCCGCCGCTCAATTTTGATTTGAACGACCCATTCGCCTCTCAACAGGGACGCGTCACCGTCCGTACGGTTTGGTTGTACGACCAGCCTTCCTTCGACGCCGACAAAGTTAAGCTCATCCAACGTGATGCGATCATTGGCATCACCAATACCGCCGTCAGCGAAGAGACGGAGACGCACAATCGCATCTGGTATGAGATTGGTACAGAGGGTTATGCCTATTCAGGAAACATCCAACCTGTACGAACAACACTCAACACGCCGCACATGGATATTCCCAAAGAAGGCTTGCTGTCCGAAGTCACCGTCCCGTTCAGCGATGCGCACGAAGAGCCAAGCCTCACTTCCAAAGTGGGCTATCGCATTTATTACGAAACCACCCATTGGATCAAATCCGTTTTTACCGATGAGGCGGGACAAGTCTGGTATCAGATCATCGACGATAAATGGGAGAAGTTCTACTTCGTCCGCGCTGAGCATTTGCGCGTCATGACGACCGAAGAGTTGGCTCCCATCTCGCCGGAGGTTCCAGACAAGGAAAAGAAAATCGTCGTGCGGTTGGATCAACAACTCGTAGTTGCGTATGAGGCGAATCGACCGGTCTTCGTCGTGCCCGTCGCCACGGGTGGACGTCTGCGCAGTGGAACCTACACCACCCCGCAAGGAAATTTCATCACGTTCTACAAACGTCCTTCCCGTCACATGGCGGCGGGAGATATTGCCGCCAGCGGCTTCGACCTGCCTGGCGTCCCCTGGGTGCAATACATTACCAAAAGCGGAATTTCCTTCCACGGCACGTTCTGGCACAACGACTACGGACGTCCGCGCTCACATGGCTGCATCAACATGACCTGTTCCGCCGCCAAATGGCTCTACCGTTGGAGCACTCCAAACGTCGACTTCAACAAGGAATTTTCCTATGGCGGCGTGGGCACCAAGGTCGAGATCATCAAATAATTCTCTAAACTCCCTCTCAAAATTCATCGTTAGAATTTGGATATAGGAATCATCCATTAATCATGAGCATCTCCCAGCTTTCCCGTCGTGACTTTCTCAAACTAACCGCCTCTGGCGCGCTCGGAATTGTCCTCTCTGAATTGGGCATCGACCGCGCCTTGGCCGCTCCGCCTGCCTCGCATGGACGCGCCATCTGGAGCGGCGTGCGCGTCTTCGATGCACCCTCCCTGCTTGCCAGCGAGATCGGACTCCTGCGCATCGACGAAGTCGTCGAATTAAAAGGGGAGGCGCAAGGCGATAGCATCGACAATCCATTCAACACCACCTGGTATGAAGTCGGCGGCGGCTATACCTATTCCGGTTGGCTGCAACCCGTGGAAACAAAATATCAAAAGCCAGTGTACGAAGTTCCCGCCGAGGGCAAGCTCGCAGAAGTCAGCGTGCCGTTCAGCCTCACGTACCTCGCGCCGTATTTTCACGCCAAGAACGCCCATCGTATCTTTTACGAGACGACTCACTGGGTGAAGAAGGTCATCGTCACCCGCGAGGAAAAAACCGTCTGGTATGAAATTTATGACAAGGAATATAAGAAGTCCTTTTACGTCCCGGCTCACAATTTACGCATCATCCCAGACGAAGAGTTGACTCAGCTTTCTCCAGAAGTTCCCAACGAGGAAAAGCTTCTCCATGTAGACCTTGAGACTCAAATGGTGACCGCCTTTGAAGGTCAGAACATGGTGCTCTCCGTCCGCTGTGCCAGCGGTCAGCGTGGGACGGATACGCCCAAAGGCGAATGGTTCACCTACCACAAAGGACCCTCCATCCACATGACCAATCGAGGCGATGCGGTGGCGAACATCTACAACTTGCCGGGTGTGCCGTGGGTCTCATTCTTCACTGGCTCGGGTCACGCCTTCCACGGGACGTATTGGCACAACGATTACGGACGTCAGCGCAGCAATGGCTGTATCAACCTGCCTTCAAGCATCTCCAAGTGGGTCTATCGCTGGACGAGTCCGGTTGTCCCTGCGAATATTGATTATCTGCACGAGCCGGGTCAAGGGACAAGGGTTCAGATCGTATAAAGCTGATGACTCTACTGAATAGTACTTTTGAGGCGAGCAACGATCCCGCACTCAGTGGTATGCTGGGCTGTAAAGTTATCAATCCAAATTCAGAGGAAATGAGATGAACCCCATTTTTCAATTTAATCAGTACACTCTCAAACGTCAGGTCTTCGCGTTGACCGGTAAGTTCCGCTTTTACAACCCCAGCGGACAATTGGTCATGTTCAGCGAACAGAAGATGTTCAAATTACGTGAAGACATCCGCGTGTACTCCGATGAAACCAAAACGCAGGAAGTGCTGATGATCAAAGCCCGCCAGATCATCGATTTCTCTGCCGCCTTCGATGTGGTGGACAGCGTCACCGGCACTAAGATCGGTGCGCTGCGCCGCAAAGGACTCCAGTCCATTCTGCGCGATGAATGGGAAATCCTCGATGTCGGTGATAACGTCATCGGCAGCTTGTTCGAAGACAGTATGGGCATGGCGCTGCTGCGTCGTTTTCTCAGCAGTCTGATCCCACAGAATTATGACATCACCGTCGGCACGGCTCGCGTGGCAGACCTCAAGCAGAATTTCAATCCGTTCACTTATGAATTGAACATAGATTTCAGCATGGATGTTGCGCATCAGTTGGATCGTCGCCTCGGCATCGCGGCGGGAATTCTACTGGCTGCGGTTGAAGGTCGCCAACAATAAATATCAACACGTAGGGGCGACTTGCGAGTCGCCCCTACAGGACTTTAATCATGCCCCAACCTCTCTTCACTGGTCTCGTCGTGGATGAAAATGGAAAGCCTGTTTCGGCTGGCTTCATCGGTAGTCAACCCGCCTATGTGGTGGATGACGACGGCTTTAAGCGTCACATCCCCGCTGAAGACGTAGACCGCGCCGTGCTGAATCAAATGGCAGAGATGATGAAAGGCAGCGAAGACCTGCTCTCTGAGCAAACCGCCAAGATGCTCGGTCAGGATGACCCCTTTTCGAAGGCGATGATCGAAAATCAGTTGAAGAACATCGATAAGCAGTTCGACACCATCATGCAGACCGGCTTCCCCGAAGAGATGCGCGCCTATTTAGGGATGATGGGTTTCAAGATCGTCATCAACTATCATGGAGATGTTCTGCGGGTGGAACAGCCGGGTAGTTCCGGCGGAGATGACGAAGGCGAATGAAAAGAGGTGGTCACTTTTGAAGTGACCACCTCTTTGTTTTACACCTTCTCCACCACCCAAAAATGGGAGATACCCAACACTTTCAAAGGTGTATTCTCAAGAAATTGCAAAACCGCCCGCAGAATTTTCCCGAAGATGCCTGTCCGCGCGATGATGTTATCGTAGGCGCCGAAGATGACTGTGCGTTCGATGAATTTGACGGGCAAACCGTCGAATAATTTTTGCATATCGCTTCGGGAGTAGACGCGCACATGCGGCGCGAATTTGTCGCGCCATTTGCGCGGCAGGTAGTTGACGAATGGTTTATTGCCAAAGTAATACTTCCCCTTCCAAAAGATGCCATGCGTTTCCACCGGGTAACCACGGTTGGGGCAGAAGATGACGGCGCGTCCGCCCGGTTTGAGGACGCGCACCATCTCGCAGATGGCAAGCTGATCATCCTGCACGTGTTCGATCACTTCGTGGCTGAGGACCAAGTCAAAGGTCCCGGAAGGAAGCGGCAAAAATTCCCCTGCGGCGTTGACGATCTTTTCCGAATTGGCCTTCGCATCGCGGGCGCGTTCAAAGTCATATTCCAACCCGGTAACATTCGCTCCAAGCCCGGTCATCTTTTCAACGTACATGCCCACACCACATCCATTTTCCAACACCTGCCCCTGCATGCGGACTCCCGCAAATTTGCCGATCATGTTCAGGCGGCGCTTTTGTCCATCGCGCCATACATAGGAAGGTTCTCCGCGCAAGGCGGCTTTGTTCATATCGCGTTCGGTCATGACAATGATTATAACCTTTCCAATTTCAAATGTCTTTCTTATGGACTCCACCTTGCATACTCAATCCCTTTATGCTAAAATCTCGCGCGTAAGGACAACCCAATAACGAAGTCACCGAGAAGTGGGTAGCCCCCACTTCTTCGCTTATCTAAGGAGTTTTGGAGCAAGTTCGTATGGCAAAAAATGATTTTGCGCTGGCATTCAATGAAGTTTTGGAAGAGAAGCAACTCGCCAAAGATGTGGTCATCTCGGCTATCGAGTCGGCGATGGTCTCCGCATATCGACGCGCAGTAGGCGCATCCACAGCACAGCATGTGGAAGCCAAGTTGAACCCCGAGACCGGGGTCGTCACCGTTTATGCTGAAAAAGAAGTAGTGGAAGACAGCATTGTGGACGAGCGCACCGAGGTCTTGCTGGATGAAGCCCGCAAGGTTCAGGAAGATGTGCAGCCTGGCGATATGCTCCTCGTGGAAAGCACGCCTGCGGACTTTGGACGCGTGGCGGCGCAAACTGCCCGTCAAGTGATCCAGCAGCGCATCCGTGAAGCGGAACGCTCGAACCAGATGGAATACTATCAGCGCCAGGAAGGCGAGATCGTTTCGGGACTCGTGCAGACCATCAACGCCACAGGCGTGACCATCGGGTTGGACATGAAAGCCGAAGGCGTGATGCCGAACAATCAGCGCATCCCCGGTGAAAAGCTCAAGCTGCATGACCGCGTCCGCGCGGTAGTGATGGAAGTCAAAGACGGCACGCGCGGCCCGCAGATCATTCTCTCGCGTGCGCATCGCAACTTCCTGCGCCGTTTGATGGAAAACGAAGTGCCTGAAATCTATCATGGCATTGTCGAGATCCGCGCGATTGCCCGCGAGCCGGGCGCACGCGCCAAGGTGGCAGTCTCTGCCACTCAGCCGGGCATTGACCCGGTCGGCGCATGTGTAGGTATGAAGGGCGTGCGCATCCAAGCCATCGTCAAGGAATTGCACGACGAGAAGATCGATATCATCCAATGGGATCAAGACCCAGTTGTTTACATCCAGAAAGCCATCAGCCCGGCGCGTGTAAGCGGCGTATACCTCGCTGAAGAGGAAGGCGCGCGCACCGCTACCGTGGTGGTCGGTGAAGATCAGTTGAGCCTTGCCATTGGGCGCGATGGACAGAATGCGCGCCTCGCCGCAAAACTGACCGGGTGGCGCATCGACATCAAGTCATTGACCGAAGCTTCGAGCGACGCATTGGTCAAGATGCAAAACGATCCTGAATTGGCAGCCATGCTGCCCACCGCCCAAGAGCAAATGCCACAGGTGGAAGAAATTCTGACGAAGAAGGCGGAGAACCGCCCAGTGATGCCGGAAGAGTACACCCTGCTCGGTCAGTTTGTAGACCGGGTGGAGCGCCGCATGATCCAGGTGAAGGAAGAAGCCTCACGCGTGGAAGATGAGCGCATCTCTGCTGCTCAGGCGGATGTCCCTGCGGCTGCGTTCAACATGCCGCTCGAACAGGCAACTGGTCTCAAGGAACACATCTTCAACATTTTGACCGAAGCCGGTTATGAAACGATCGGACAGTTGATGTTCGATATGAAAGCCAACGCCAACAAGGTGTTGGGGCTGGCAGGCATTGGCTCGAAAGCCATTCAGAACATCGAAGAAACACTGTCCGGGCTGACCTTCCCTGAGCCGGAAGCAGTAGCGGTAAAGGAAGAAGTTGTTGAGGCAGTTGCAGTGACGACAGAAGTCACTGCTCCAGCTGAAGAAACACCCACAGCCGAGAAACCCGCTGAACGGAAGAAAGAAGCGAAGAAAGTCGTCGAGAAAGAGGAAGAGGACGGCGAAGTTTCCAAGGATGGTGTTTCGCTGGATGAGTTGTTCCAGATGAAGCCTGAAATGTTCCAGACTGCCGGTGAAGGGGAGGATGAATCCGGTGACAAGAAGAAGGACAAGAAGGGCAAGAAGAAGGGTGTCGCGCTGGAATTTGACGAGGCCCTTGGTGAAGTGGTCACCCGCAAGAAGCACAAACGCAGCGGTGGTGGCGAAGAGGAATGGTAGTAAAGATCCCTCCTCCCTTTATGGAGGAGGGGAGTTGATCGGACGTGACAAAAAAACCTTTACAACGTGTGAAACATATTCCCCAGCGCACCTGCGTGGGATGCCGTGAAGTTCTGCCCAAGCGGCAGATGATCCGGGTCGTCCGCACCGAAGAGGGGGTACGCGTCGACCCGACTGGCAAATTCGCTGGTCGCGGCGCCTACTTGCATGACCGTCGTTCATGTTGGGAGCGCGGGTTGAAAGGCGCGTTGGGACATGCACTAAAGACCGAGTTACGTCAGGATGACCGCGCTCGTTTGGAAGAATTTATGAACAATCTGCCCTCCGAATTGGAGGCTGAAGGTCAAGCCCTGTGAACGATTAGCCACTCGCTCACAGGCTGCCGAATGAAACGACGAATCAACGATACGATTTCAGACTAGAAGGAGGTGGCTTATGAGCAACAACGGACATAAAATCGAGCTTCCCACCACAATTGTGGTGCGGGATCTTGCTCAGAAGATCGAAAAAAGCCCAATCGAATTGATCAAAAAATTAATGACGAACGGTGTCATGGCGACCATTAACCAGACAGTGGATTTTGACACTGCTGCGATTGTGGTGGCCGAATATGGCTTTGAAGCTGTTCCCGAAGCCGTGGAGGAAACCGTTCAAGAGGAAGTTGGCGAAGTGCCTTTGTGGCGTCAGATGATCGCCGGAGAAGACAAGTCGCAACTGAAGCCGCGTCCACCTGTGGTGACCATTCTCGGTCACGTAGATCACGGCAAGACCAGCCTGTTGGATGCCATCCGCTCGACGGATGTCGCCGCGGGTGAAGCGGGCGGTATTACCCAGCATATTGGCGCGTATCAAGTCGAAATGAAGGGACGCCTCATCACCTTCCTCGATACGCCTGGTCACGCTGCTTTCACGCAGATGCGCGCGCGCGGCGCACAAGGTGCGGACATTGTCGTTCTCGTCGTCGCGGCCGATGACGGTGTGATGCCACAAACCAAGGAAGCCATTGCCCATGCCAAGGCGGCCCGCGTGCCGATCCTTGTGGCGCTCAATAAAGTAGACAAGCCCAATGCCAACCCAGAACGTGTCAAACAGCAGCTTGCCGAACAGGAACTCGTCCCCGATGATTGGGGCGGCAGCACCATGGTGGTGCCCGTCTCTGCCAAGCAAAAGAAAGGCATCGACGATCTGCTCGAAGGCATTTTGCTCGTCGCCGATAGCAGCGACATCAAAGCCAACCCCGGCGGAAAAGTCATCGGTACGGTCATCGAAGCGGAATTGGACAAGTCCAAGGGCGTCATGGCGACTCTGCTGGTCCAGAACGGAACGCTCGAAAGCGGTGACGTCATCGTGGCAGGGACTGCGCATGGCAAACTGCGCGCCATCACCGACTACAAAGGCAAGCCGATCAAGAAAGCGGGTCCTTCCACGCCGGTAGCGGTTATGGGACTTAGTGATGTTCCCTCCGCTGGAGATTTGTTCGAAGTTGTCGCCTCTGAAAAGGAAGCGCGCAACATCGTCGCGGAACGGCTCGAAGTATTGAAGACACAGGCGCAATCGCGCAAGAAACTCTCGCTCGAAGATTTGTTCAGCAAGGTTCAAGCTGGCGAAGCGAAAGAACTCAACCTCATCGTCAAAGCCGATGTGCAGGGTTCACTCGACCCCATCATTACCGAATTGAACAAGCTGGGTCAGGGCGAGATCGGCTTGAAAGTATTGCACGCGGAAACTGGCAACATTGGCAACAATGACGTCATGCTCGCCACCGCCTCAAAAGCCATCTTGATCGGCTTCAACGTCCAGGCTGATGTGGACGCCCGCCGCATGGCTGAAAAAGAAGGCGTGGACATTCGTCTGTACGAGATCATCTATCGCATGACCGAAGACATCGAGAAAGCCCTCAATGGTATGCTCGAACCCGATCTCAAGGAAAAGACTCTCGGACGCGCACAAGTTCTCCAGGTGTTTACTGCTTCCAAGTTCGGGCGCGTGGCGGGATGCAAGGTCACCGATGGCGAGTTGAAGCGTGGTGCGAAAGTCCGCCTCTATCGCGGGACGGATATCATCTACGAAGGTGATCTCTCTTCCCTGCGCCACGAGAAGGATGACGTCAAGGAAATTCGCCAGGGCTATGAGTGCGGTGTCGGCTTCAAGAATTTCAGCGACATCCAACCCGGCGACTCGCTAGTTTGCTACATTTTGGAATAACAGAAACCAATGCCCTCAGGAATTCGTATTAAACGCATCGAGGATCGCATCCGTCAGGACCTCTCGGAGTTACTCATCCGCGAGGTCAACGACCCTCGGCTGCATCAAATCTTTGTGACCGATGTCAAGGTGGATCGCGAACTCGCCTACGCAGACGTGTACGTCTCGGCTGTGGAAGGCGCTTCGCGCTCCGCCGAGATTTTGTCCGGGCTCGAGTCAGCGGCGGGCTTCCTTAGGAAGACTCTCTCCGCCCGCGTCGAGTTGCGCACCTTCCCCAGGTTGAGATTCCACTGGGACCCAACCCCGGAAAATGCCGACCATATCGAACAGATATTGGCAGGGTTAAGAAACAAGAAATAAATTGCAATTCGGAGGATACGATATAGTGGATACACAGCTCACAGGGGAGATACGAGATCGGCTTGCGGCTGCGAATAAGATCGTCATCGCATCGCATGTCCGCCCCGACGGCGACGCCATCGGCTCCCTGCTCGGACTGGGACTGGCATTACAAGATGCCGGGAAATCCGTGGAAATGATCCTGGTGGATGGCGTCCCAGCTTCCTTTCGATATCTGGAAGGAAGCAGTCTGATCAAAAAAGAACCGGGCGGCGGTCACGATACATTCATCACTGTCGATTGCGCAGATTTCAAACGTGTGGGGAAAGCGTTCGAGAATTTCGGTCAACCTGATATCAATATTGACCATCACGTCACCAATGAAAAATTCGGCAAGCTCAATCTCATCGAAGCGGATGAAGTCGCCACGGCGGCGATCCTCACCAATCATCTACCCGAATGGGGATTGACCATTACCAAGCCCATCGCTTCCGCGTTATTGACCGGTATCATTACCGACACGTTGGGCTTTCGAACGTCCAATACCACACCGGAGTCATTGCGACAGGCTGCCACATTGATGGAAGCTGGCGTAGATATGCCGGAAATTTACATGCAGGCCTTGGTGCGAAAATCCTATCCCGCCGCAAAATATTGGGGCGCAGGACTCTCCAGCCTTGAAAGCAAAAATGGAATCGTTTGGGGGACGCTCACGCTCACAGATCGCAAATCCGCAGGGTATGGCGGAAACGACGATGCGGATCTTATCAATATGATCTCCGCCATCGACGGGAACAAAGTTGGAATGGTGTTCGTCGAGCAATCTGATAATCATGTTAAGATCTCCTGGCGTGCACTCGTGCCAGGGGTTGACGTTTCGCAAGTGGCAAAACATTTCAAAGGCGGGGGGCACGCCGCCGCTGCAGGAGCAGATATCGAGGGAAGTTTAGTGGAAATTCAAAAAGAAGTATTGAAAAAGACCCGTGAGTTATTAGATTTGTAAGAATTTCATAAATCATGCTTACAGAATAGTACTAAATATGCATATTGTAAATTATGCTAAGTGTGTCATAATAATTAATGAGGATATAGAACTCAGGAGGAATCCATAATGAACAGTCAAGATGTAAAGAACGCCATATCTGGCGCGCTTGTGGTGGATAAACCTGTGGGGATGACGTCGCACGATGTAGTTCAAGTGATAAGAAACGGAACAGGACTTCGCCGCGCAGGTCACACTGGAACACTCGACCCGCGCGCTTCGGGTGTACTCGTCATTCTCGTCGGACCTGCAGTACGCCTTAGCGAATACGTCTCCGCATCCGACAAGCGTTATCAGGCCATCATACGTTTGGGCGGCACGACCGATACCTTCGATGCAGACGGCAAATTCACCCCGTCTACTGATCCGTCCCATATTACCGAAGCGCAATTTGAAGAAGCCCTCAAGACCTTCATCGGCGAAATAGAACAAACTCCCCCACCCTATTCTGCCGTCAAAGTGCAGGGACGCAAAGCCTACGAAATGGCACGCAAAGGCGAAGAAGTCGAACTCGAGCCGCGCACCATTACCGTCCATCACCTCGAAGTCCTCGAATGGACTCCACCCGAAGTCGTCATCGACGTCCACTGCTCATCTGGCACGTACGTCCGCTCGCTGGCAAATGACCTCGGCAAAAAACTGGGCTGTGGCGCGTATCTCGTTGGGCTGCGCCGCACCAAAAGCGGACGCTTCACCCTGCGCGACTCGGTGCCTCTGCGTAAATTGCAGGAAGCCTTCACCGCCGGGAACTGGTACCAGTACCTCATCCCCGCCGCCGAAGCGCTGGGCGATTGGCCTGCCGTTGAACTCAACCCCGACGAAGTCGAAGGCGTACGCCACGGGCATCGCGTCAAAGCCAAAGAAGCTGATACCGTCAACCCAAAGGTGCGCGGCGTCAGCACGCAAGGTGAATTGGTCGCTCTGATGGAGTTGATGATCACTCCCGAAGGCTCCAAGGAATGGCAGCCGAAGAAAGTCTTCTTCACCTCCGACTAAACAAGGGAATAGGATAAAATTAAGCCGCCGTCAAGGCGGCTTTTTTATATGCGACATTATCAAACCCTCGAAGAAGTTTCCCTGCAAAATGCCTGGCTGACCATTGGGGTGTATGACGGCATCCATCGCGGACATCGTGAGATCATCAAAAAACTTGTCCGCGATGCTCATGCGAATCATGCCCCTGCCGTCGTGTTGACCTTTCACCCGCATCCTGCTAGCGTGTTAACTGGCAGGAAAATTCAATGCCTGACCACACCGGATGAACGCACCGAACTGCTTGGCTCACTTGGCGTGGATGTAGTTATCACTCAGCGCTTCACCCGTGACCTTTCGACTGCCACTGCCCATGAATATATGACTCGCCTGAAAGCGTCTCTGGGACTCTACCATCTGCTGATTGGTTATGACTTTGCGCTTGGCAAGGGACGCGAAGGCAATGCGCCCCGTCTGACAGAAATCGGCAAGGAGTTGGGATACTCCGTCGAGATCGTACCAGCCGTCGGCGATGAAAGCGGCGTGATCTCATCCACCGCCATCCGCAAACTCGTTTCCACGGGTAGTGTTGCCGAAGCGTCCAAGTTGTTGGGCTATCCTTATTCCATGGGCGGGATGGTCATTCATGGCGCTGGTCGCGGACGGAAGATCAACTTCCCCACTGCGAATATCGATTATCCACAAAATAAGGTTATCCCTACGCATGGGATCTATGCTTGTTGGGCTATGCTTGGAGATGAACGTTTTATGGCGGCCACGAACATTGGGCTGAATCCAACCTTTACGCCAGAGCGGACCACGCCCAGCCTGGAGGCATACCTGCTCGATTTCGACCGTGATATTTACGACCAATATCTAAAGTTGGAATTCGTTGCCCGCCTGCGTGACGAGATTCGCTACACGTCGGTGGATGCGCTTATCAATCAAATTCATGATGATGTAAACCAGACCCGCGCCATTTTAAGCAGACACCGATAATTTTTCATCCCCGGGAGGGATCGTTTTCATGCGCAGACGAGCAGGGATCATCCTGATCGAACACAATCAACTCGCCCTGATCGAGCGTCATCGCGCTGGGCAGCATTATTTTATCTTTCCCGGCGGCGTGGACGAAGGCGAGACAGATGAACAGGCTGCCATCCGTGAAGCGGAGGAAGAGCTGGGGATCCGCGTCGAGATCCTGCACAAAGCAGTGGAAATTCGCCGCTCGAACAAACGCGATCAAGTTTATTTTCTGGTCAGGCAGGTCAGCGGCGAATTTGGGACAGGGACTGGCGAGGAATATCAGGATTACAACCCCATGTACGGAACTTATCATCCCATGTGGATGCGTATGGACGAAGTCTTGCAAAAAAATGTCCTGCCTAAACCGCTGGCAGAGTTTGTGGTCAGGTCACATCAAGAGGGTTGGAAACAAGAAATGGGATTGATCGAAGACCTGTAGAAGTTTTTTCCCAAATAGTAGACTAGACAAGCTCCGTCCATTGCAAACAGAATTGTAATCAAGCCTGTTAAGGGATTGCAAACTTAGACGCAATTCCAACCAATATAATACAAGGAATGAACGCCTCAGAAGAAATGAACGGCGCTCGTCCATCGTGGCGGGTGTCGCCTGAAAAATTATACAGAGGGGGATGGGTCGTTGCTGTGATCTTGGGGGGATTTCAAGCAGGGTATTTTCTTATTGTACATGAGGATAATACATCCGCTTTTATCAACGATACTCTTGCCATCGTAAGCGGATTGACCGCCATAGCCGGCATGGCATATGGGGCATATTGGTCGTATCGCATCGACCGCCGCCTCGGAGTCGCCTGGGGTTGGTTGACCCTCTCCATGATCTTTTGGGCAATCGGGGATAGCGTGTGGGCGTATTACGATCTCGTGCTTGGAGAAGTCCCCTATCCTTTCAGCGGGGATATTTTTTATCTGCTCACATATCCGCTTTTTTTGATCGGCATTTTATGGATTCCGTGTCAGGATGGAAAATCCACCCACACCATATGGATCTGGCTGGATTTCTTCATCGTTGTTTTTTCGGCATTCGGCATCTACTGGAATTTTCTAATTGGTCCTGCTTTGATGGATCGAAGCCAGCCCTGGTTTGTGGTCCTGGTCAATTCCGCGTACCCGGTGGGAGATTTCCTGCTCATCATTGCCCTTATGCTGCTCGTCTTCCTGCCGCATTCTCCGATCTGGCTGAAGCCGTTATTTTTTCTGCTGGTCGGTCAGATCATGACCGCCATCGCAGATAGCATTTATGCTTACAAAACCATCAACGAAACCTACAATTCTGGTGACTGGTATAACCTTCTGTTTTCTATCGGCCCGCTCATCCTGATGTTGGGCGGCTTCTATCAGGCTGTCACCACCAAAAGAGCGCTCACCCAACAGCGGACAGTTCCCCTGCAATTATGGTCGGGATATTTAACCCTGTCCCGTCTGTTCGTCCCATACATTTGGCTGTTCTTCGCCTACACCATGCTGACCATTGCGCCAGCCGCAAAACAGGCCTTCCGCCCTGCAGATTTTTCCATTTGGGTAAGCGTCATCATTATCATGCTTGCTGTTCGGCAGGTCCTCTCCACCTTGGATAATGACCGTCTCTCCAATGAACTGCGTGGCATGAACGACAATCTCGAAAAACGCGTTGCTGAACGTTCCTCTGATCTAATCGTGATGAACGCCGAGTTACGCAGTCAAATGGAAGAACGCAAACGCGCAGAAATGATGCTGCGCGAACGGGAGGAAAGGCTTGCGCATTTCGCTCTACACGATGCACTCACCGGACTGCCCAATCGCTCCCTGTTAAGTGACCGCCTCTCTCAAGCCCTTCAGCATTACCGCCGAACCCGAGAACTTTTCGCCGTCCTGTTCCTTGACCTTGATAACTTCAAATTCGTCAATGACAGTCTTGGGCATTTACCCGGTGACCAATTGCTGATTCACGTTGGACGGCGTTTATCCTCCATCGTCCGCGCAGAAGATACCGTCGCTCGGTTGGGAGGCGACGAATTCGTCATCCTGCTCGAGCGATTCAATAATGAGGATTTTGCCACCACCATCGCCACCCGCATCCTCGATGCGATGAGCGAGCCTTTCACGCTCGGTCCGCATCCCATCTATTTGACAGCCAGCATTGGCGTCGTGGTGGCTGCCCCAGAGTTTCAAAACCCGGTGGAGATCATCCGCGATGCCGATATTGCCATGTACAAAGCCAAGATGAATGGCAAATCACATTTTGTGATCTTCACCCCTGATATGCGTGCCAACGCCGCAGATCGTCTGGCACTCGATTCAGATCTGCGGCAGGCGCTGGCACAGAAACAATTCGTTTTGCATTACCAGCCCATCGTCTCATTGGAGGCGGAAAAACTGGTTGGACTCGAAGCGCTCATCCGTTGGCAGCATCCAACCCGCGGATTGATTGGTCCGTCCGAATTCATTCCCATGGCAGAAGCCAACGGGTTTATCGACTCCATCACACAATGGACGATTTATGAGGCCTGTTCGCAACTGGCGGAATGGCGGCATCATGCGCCGCCACGCTTCTCTCTGGGGTTGAGCGTGAACCTCTCCCCATTTTCACTGCGCCGCCCGGAGTTGTTCCAATGGGTCAAGGACAGTTTGCAGCGAGCCAAACTGCCGCCTCATTGCCTGACGCTTGAGATCGTTGAGACCGCTTTGATTCAAGATGCCGAGCTGGCAAAAAGCGTTTTCACCGATCTGCGGAGTTTGGGGATTCGGGTTAGCTTGGATGACTTTGGAGTTGGATACTCCTCGCTCGGTTACATCAGCGAATATCCGATCGACATTCTCAAGATCGATCATTCATTTGTTAATCGCATCACTGAGACTCACAAGGTCGCTTCGGTAGTTGGCGCTGTCAGCAACCTCGCAAGAGAATTGGAGATCGACCTGATCGCCGAAGGCATCGAGACACGCGAACAATCGAATATTTTGAAACAATTAGGCTGTCGATATGGACAGGGCTTCTTCTTCTCTGAGGCAATTCCCCCACAAGAACTTCAAGACAAATACATGAAACAAGTCAATTGAGATGGCTCACGAGAGCTTTACACCTTAACCCGCCACAATTCCATTGGCTTGTCGAAGCCGCGCAAATCTCCTTGAAAACGCGCCAGGGAATTTGGCGCGGCATTATGCTCTAAAAATTCAAGCACTTCCGGATCATTGCGGACGGACTCGGAGAAGATCGCTTCGCCGCCATTGGAGAAACCCGGCAAACGCGCCGCAATATTGACCGTGGAACCGAAATAGTCCAGACGGTCATTCAAGTTAACGGCAATGCACGGCCCCGTATGAATCCCCACTTTGATCAATAACGGTGGAACGCCGCGAGCGGCCAGTTCCTTTTGCACACTCCAGATCGCACGTAATGCCGAAACCGGCTTGCGGAAGGATGCCATGATGGAGTCTCCCATCGTCTTCACGATGGCGCCTCCCTCCGCCGCGACGGTGCTTTCGAGAATCTCGAAATGCTCACGCACCCGTCCGAAGGCGGGCGCATCCCCGATCTCACGATAGAGTCTTGTAGAGTTTCGCAAGTCCGTGAACATCAATGTGGTGGAACCCACAGAGATTTCCTCTTCCGGGCGGATGACTTCGCTAGAAAATAAATCGCGGAACACTTGCAGGGTGGTCACATCTGCCGCTGTCGCTGCCTGGTCAGACCAGGTGGTACGCTCCAACTGGAACGTCTGTGTGAAATCTGTGCGATTGAGCAAACGAATATATGGCGATAATCCAATCGGCTGGATGTCTGTATTCCAGCCGAGAGAATCAGCGTGGAAATCTTTTTGTACCGGTCCATCGCCGGTTGCGACCAAATTTTGCGTACCCTCCAATCCGCTGGCACGCAGACGATATCGTCCTTCTTGCAGCAAGGTGTAAATGGGAAGTTCCTCTCGCGGCGGAACCACCAACGAAAAGATGATATGTGGCTGGCGTTGCGGACTGCCCACACAGAACTCCACCGCCGCATCCACCGCGCGGATGGAGGGATTCGGGCGGAAGATCACTTCCACATTATGGTCAAGGTTGACGTTGAAATCGATCTGGCAGGTGTTGCAATGCGATGTGCCGGATAAATCACTTAAGTGTTGATGGTCTTTGGCAACGCCGCGGCACTCGGGACAAAGCAAGTCCCAATACATATCCAACATGCCAGCGCGTGTTGCTTTCAGGAATGTCTCCAGCACAGTACGGCGCGGAATCTTCCAACCGTCGGCGAGGGCGTAGGGGCGCATCCGTTGAATGGATAAGTCATCGGCGCGATGCAAATACTCATAAAGCCGATCCAACGTTTGCGCGTTAGCGCCTTCATTCAACAAGCGTCCATTCAGAGCTTTGAAGCGGGCATGTCCTGACGGGGAGAGTTTTCTTCCCGTAGCAACGACCAGCAACGGGTCTCCGCGCGAAGCGATACGATCATAAAGTTTGTAGGCTTCTCCAAAGCGTTGACGGCTATACATCCCGATCACAATGGGAATACCGACAATTCCAAAAATATTTCTAGGCTTGATCCAGGCTTGGTAGGTCAGGCGTGTTCCAGCAGGGCTGAGGCGTTCAAGGCGGCAATCGACGCGCATCTCCAACAGCGGACCTGTGCGATAACGCCGCAAAATCCCAAAGCGATAGGGATATGTCCACTCAAAGGGTTCTTCCTCCCACTCCACACTGACTATGGGAAGGTCAAACTTAACGCGCTTCACACCGTTCTGGATGCCAAGCAGTTTCATCGACGGCAAGCCCGTGTCACGGTTGAAGCGATTTGTATCTGAGACGAGCGGCCACAACGCCTCGGGGGAGGCGGATAGTTCCCAAGTCCATTGGTAGTAGTATTCTTGAGGCATATTCATCCAGATGAGTGGAAACACGATAATTTTACTCGCCTACAAGCCGTAAAAGATTGCAGGGCAATGACGGTTCGATCTGCTTGTTCTCTTAGCCGGGCGATTCTTGTATAATGAAAAAGACAATTTAAGAGGCAGGTGATTATGAAAAAGACCGGCAAAAAGAAAGGGATGGACCCGAATATTTTGATCGCGATCATCGGCAGCCTCACCACCATTGCAGTGGTGATCATTCCCTGGTGGCTGGATCGCCTCGACAAATCTGCCGAGGAACCAACTCCGCTTCCAACAACTGCCATCCCTGTTGACCTCGACCCAACTTCGACGTTCACGCTTACGCCTGTCCCTGCTACGCCCACCGAAGCCGTCACTGTCACCCCAAACGTGCAGACAGGTATCTTTGACGTCTATCTCGCCCGCGATGAAGCTGGTTTGTTTAAGCGGACCACATTCCAGGCGTCAGAAACCATCTTTATCGTTTTCAGCATCAACGATCCGCTTGGGCGTAACGCCGTTCGAGTGGCATTCCGCACCGTGGATGTTCCCGGCTTTACCAATGGCTCTGAGGTGTATTACTACGAGAATGTATACGAAGGACCGACTGAGGTGTTGAAAGCCAATCCAACCGGCGCGCTAAAACCCGGAATCTATATTTTGGAGCTCTCCCTCAACGGCGAGTTGGATGAAACCATCGAGTTCGAAATTACTCGATAACCCATTACAAAGAAATCAAACCAAGTTCAATTCCGCGCTTCACTGCCTCAGTACGGCTGGCAACTCCCAGCTTGGTATACAATGACGAAAGATGGAACTTGACCGTATGCTCGCTGATACTGAGCAGCAGCGCGATCTGTTTGTTGGCAAGCCCCTCTGCCATGTGTTGGAGGACTTCCTTCTCCCGCAACGTGAGCGGCTCTACAAGCGACTCTTCTCCCACAGCTTCCCCTCCCCTTGGCAGACGCATCAATCCCCCGACGAGGCCGGGTGCGCCAACCCAGAGTCCCTCTGCCACTGCCAGCACCGCGGCTGAAAGCTCATCCTCGCGGACATCGGCAGGCAGCACGCCCCAAGCTCTCAGGTTTGAATTCAACATCCCGCGCACGGAATCCAAATCATCCGTTAGGAATAGAAGCGCACAACTGATTTTTTCATCCGGCAAACGCGCCAAAGAGACCGAGGCAAGCAGCGCCACCTCGGTCTCTTTTTCGTTCACATCTTCCAACCGTACAACCTCGCCCACCACGCGGATATTGGGATGGCGGTTGAGCATTTCACGCAACCCAACCCGCAGCGCATGGTTTGGCGAGACAATGGTGACACGGATCAATTAACGTTCTCCAACCACCACATTGACGGCTTGCAACTTGCCACCGCGTAAGACATCCAACGGCGTGGACTTTCCAACCACATCGCCACTCAAGCGGACGAATAGCTCATCGTGATGTTCCACAGCCACACCCGAAACGCCAACGAGAATATCGCCAACCATCAAGCCGCCTTTTTCCGCCGGGCTGTCCTTCTCCATGCCAACGATGAGCAGACCTGTTTCCTGTTCGCGCTTCAACTGACTGCGAGCCTC
>JAHDWC010000055.1 GCA_023382575.1 Anaerolineales bacterium | reverse complement strand
CTAATGAGACGCGGCCACTGCGGTCCTTGACCACGTTCATATCACAGCCGACTCCGTTATCGCGCACCAAAATATGCACAGACTTCTCCCGGTATTCCAGGCTGATGCCGGCATGTGTAGCTTGCGAATGTTTGATGATGTTATTCAATGCCTCTTGCACGATGCGGAACAAAGCGATCTTGACCGTCTCGTCCATGGCATGTTCTTCACCGGAAATATCCAGGCGGATCGTTAATGGAACCATCTCTTGCAAACGATGGACGTACCACCTCAATGTGGAAGATAAACCCAAATCGTCGAGGTGAGCAGGTCTCAGGTCCGCGATGATGCGCTGTAATTCACGCAAGGCATCAGATGTAAGGGTTTGCAATTGTCCAAGCGTGTCGCTTTTTCCACGCCGCGTTTTCATTTCATCGGCGAGACCGCGCAGACCCATGCCAATGGCTGTGAGGGATTGACCGGTCTCGTCGTGCAGATCACGCGCGATGCGCTGACGTTCCGCTTCCTGCGCGGCAACCACTTTACGGAAGAGCTCCGCCTGAAGCGTCTCACGCTCGCGCGCTTCATGCAGACGCGCCTCTTGAAGTTCCGCGATCTTGCGGTCGCTTTCCACTTGAAAGGCGCGCAAAAAACGGATGACGAAAACCGCTGCGAATATCGCTGTCACGGCTCGCAAGAGCTGAATGGGAAAACCCAATAACTCGAGGAATAATTCCGAATTGAGAAAGTCGGAAGGCGGCAACGCACTTGCGCCTGGAAAGAGCTGCCCGACGAGACTGTACCAACCAAATGAAACCGATGCCCATAAACTATCGCGCCCAAAGCTGACCAACCCCGCGCGTCGAAACGCACGCTGCTGGACGATCAATCCTGCCGCTGCCAGCAACCCCGCCGGGATAGCAAGCGCATAACGCGTCCACACATCGGTGATGGCGAGAATTTCTTCCGGTGCGTAGATGTCTCGAAAGTGGAGCAGTCCCGCCACCCAGATCGCCTCCAACGCCAGCGGGATGATGAGACTCACCCGCCAGGTGGATTCACTTCCCAAAACCAGATACGAACCAAACGCCGCCAACGAAAGGAAGGAAAACGCCAAGATGGAAAGTTCAAAAATGGGCATTAAGTTGAAGAAAGCATTATCAAAATGCCCCATCTCCTTGAACATTTCCAGCCACTCGTGCGCGGCATGTACCAACCCAAACCCCGCCAGCGGACGAAGCGCCATCCGCAAACGCGCATCCGTGGAGCGCCCACCCTCCATGGCTACCAACAGACCCATGCTAAAAAAAGCAAGTCCGTAAAAAAAGTAGATGCCAACCAGAGGAGTGGGGTTCATGTCAATTCAAAGGGAGTCTATTCTTCCTGATGTCGCAGCCGTGCACCACAGGTTCGACAGAAGCGGTCGCCCGCCTTGGCGCGCGTCCCACACTGTGGACAGTAATGCTCCACATCCGGCGCATCTGACTCAGCACGAGAGTGACTGCGTCGGCGCGGGCGTTTCGACGTAAAGCGCCCAGCCTGCCAAAAATAAATGAGACCACCCAGAATCATCAGCACGCCCAAACCGACAAGCAGATATGGCAACGTGTTACTGAGCGAGATGCGCCCTGGCGTGTTCTCATCCACAGGCGCAGACGGCTGGACCTCCAGCCGGGAGACGCTCAACGAATCTGAATCCTTCTCATAGCCGATCTGGAATGAAAAACGTTCACCTGCCGGAACCGCACCCACATTGGAAGAATAGTACTGCATTCCATCACTGTGGAGTCCATCATCTTTCAACAACAGGGAACTGGTAAATTTTTCGGCACTAAACGGCTGCTGAAGAACGACCGCTAAACTTTCAACCGCATAATCGCTTGACCATTCATAGGAAAATGAGCGTTGATTCCCTTCCTTTATAAGGTCGGAATCATAATATTCCAGTTGGATTGCCGGTCCTGCCACCAACGCAGAGATGACCAGCCAATCGCCGTCAGCACGGGTCGTATATTCCAACCCCTGATCCGTCACCGTCTCGGGAGTGGCACCAATTGCCACCGTATGCAAGGATGCGTTCACCGGGATCCGGAAATCCATTTGAACCGGAAAAGAATCCGCTTCCACCAGCATGTGATAAATAACCAAAACATTTGGCTGGTCGTATTCCGGCCACAAGTTTACATCCAATGCACGGATCGAGACCGATGCCTGCGCGGTTGCCAGGGTGGGGAAAAGTAAACATACGCTCAGCACGACCATCAATATCCACTTGCGCATGGCTGAAACCTCCAATAAAAATAGTTTCCAATATCTTACCATGTGCCTTTTTAATCGTGGACTAAGGAAATCACGAAGTATTGTAGATAAATGTCACCCTTTTTGACAACAAGGAGCATGCATGGCATGCTCCTTGTTCTTTACATCGACTTGACCAACTGCCAACACATCCGGTTATATGGCGTTGGGATGCCATGCTCCTCGCCGCGCTTCGTCACTGCACCGCTGATGGCATCGATCTCGGTCGGAGCGCCGCGCCGCACATCCTGAAACATCGACGAAATATTCTTCGCCGTCTTACGCGCCACCTCCTCCACCGCCTCAATGGGGTTGGCAAACGGCAAATGAACCCGTTCCGCTTCTGCCACTTGCGCGGCTTCACGCGCCAACGCCGACATCACTCTATGCGCCCACGGATGCGAAAGCAATTCCCCATTGGGCACACGTAACAGCGCCGTCAACGGGTTGATGGCTGCGTTTATGACCAGTTTGCCCCAGATGAGCGAACGCGCATCGGGCACGATCTTCAAATTGAAGTTGGAGGAACGCAGCGCAGCCTCCAACGGACCGAGAGCGTGATTCTGTTCCAGCGAGAGGAAGCCTTCGCCGCCCACTTTGACCAGACCCGGTCCAAGCAGGGTGGCTCCAGTAGTGGTAATGCCCAGTGAAACACGAGTCGCTCCCAGGTCACGGGCAAGCGTTTCACGATTACCCAATCCATTTTGCAGAGTCA
The DNA here is from genome assembly GCA_023382575.1 of Anaerolineales bacterium. Lineage (GTDB taxonomy): Bacteria > Chloroflexota > Anaerolineae > Anaerolineales > Villigracilaceae > Villigracilis. The sequence goes on along the minus strand of JAHDWC010000055.1, from coordinate 17,998 downwards.
AAGCCAATCCATCTGGCGCAAGCGCATCCTTTAACTGACGAGCCACGCGTTCTGTCTGCCACGATTTGACCAGCACAATCGCGTACTTCGCGCCACTCACCTCACGCGGATCATTCGTAGCATGGACATTGAAAGCTCGCTCCGTTCCATCCGCGTCCACGATGCGCGCGCCTTTCTCTTTCAGTGAAGCCAAGCCATCCTTCCACGTCCCCAGCATGGACACGTGATGACCCGCTTCACTTAATCGCGCGGCGAAAAGCGTGGACAATGCTCCCGTGCCAACCAGCAAGATGTCCTGTTTCATTTTATTTCCTTCTGAAACTCTGCCCATTCTTCGTCACTCATTTCGACGGTATGCTCCACGGCCGGGAAGCGTTTCGTCTCCACGTCGTCGATGTAATCGGCAAATGCCTTTTGCATCGCTTCATGAAGGTTGGCATACTTTTTGACGAACTTTGGCGTGAAGCGTTCGAACAAACCGAGCAGGTCATGCGTGACCAACACTTGACCGTCACAGCCAGCGCCCGCGCCAATACCAATGGTGGGAATGGAAATCTGTTTGGAGATGACTTCCGCCAAGCGCGCCGGGACTGACTCCAACACGAGGCTGAATGCGCCCGCATCTTCGAGGATTTTCGCATCCTCCAGCAGACGTTTTGCGGCGGAGGCGGTCTTGCCTTGAGCGCGGAATCCGCCCAACTGATTCACCGATTGCGGCGTCAACCCGATGTGCCCCATGACCGGGATACCCGCGCCGACGATGGCGCGAACAGCATCTGCCCGTTCGCGTCCGCCTTCGAGTTTGACCGCATCCATGCCACCCTGTTGCAGGAAGCGCCCGGCGTTTCGCACGGCTTCCTCGATGGAAACCTGATACGACATAAACGGCATATCACCGATCAGCAGGGATGACTTCGCGCCACGCGCCACCGCACGCGAATGATGGAGCATTTCGTCCATTGTGACGGGCAGAGTATTCTCATAGCCCAGGACCACCATCGCAAGCGAATCGCCCACGAGGATGGCATCCACTCCTGCCTTGTCCATCGCCAGCGAAGTGGGATAGTCGTAGGCAGTCAGCATGGTGATCGGCTCGCCGCGTTCCTTCTTTTGACGGAACGTGAGAGTCGTCACTTTTTTACGTTGTGACGTGGTTGTGGAAATGGTTGTAGTTGACATGGTACCCTCCGGTAAAGGTAGAGTCCGCTTGCGCCGCCCCCAGAGTGTGCGCTTGCGTCAATAAAGATTTTCGCATTTTGTGTTACGAGCAGGTTACACAAAACGCCCGACTGGAATCGTCACGTTCGCAAGGATACGTGCGACAGTTCCATTATTCCATAATTCTGTTTTTTCGCCTATAATAAATTTATCAGAACTTCGTCTCAAAAACTATCACGTTTCCACGAAGGAGAATCATCCATGCGAAGAATGTTTGGCTTTTTGATCGGGATCTTTGTCGGCGGGCTGGTCGGCGCGGTGGTGGCGTTATTGCTCGCTCCTGAATCCGGCGAACAACTGCGCGGACAATTACGCGACCGCGGACAGAATTTCCTTAATGACGTCCGCCACTCTGCCGATGCGCGTCGCATCGAACTTCGTCAGCGGTTGGATACGCTGCGCGCGCCGCGAGAATTCTAATCCCGTACTATTTAATAATCGTCTCGTAAAACTCTTCCACCCTTTTCATATTTGCCCCATACTCCGCTCGTGCGGAAATAATGTTCGTATTCAGGCCTGCGGCTTCGCGTCGCAGGTCTTCTCGTTCCAGTCCCAACAAGATCGCATCTGCAATCGATTGCGGGTCGGCGGGATTCGCCAGCAAGCCATTCTGCCCATGCGTGATCCATTCGCGGATGGAATCCAAATCACCCGCCACAGGGAAACAACCGCACGCCATCGCCTCGATCAACGAATTGGGCGTGCCATCATGCACACTCGGCGAAACCACGATCTGCGCGCCGCGAAAGACCTCGCCCATCTGCGCATGCGGGAAGGCGGGCAGCAACTCCACCGCAGACTCGATCCCCAACTCCTTCACCCAAGTCATCGCCTGTGGTTCGCCTTGCATCGACGTACACAGGAATTTCGTCTCGGGGCGTTTTGCCAACACCAGCGGAATGGCTTTGAAGAACGTATCATTTCGGACGTAGGGTCTCACGCCACGCGGGTTGATGACAACCGGATTCTTCACCAACTCTTCCGGCGGATAAAAAATCTCGCCTCGGACTCCACCATTACCGGGGGACACCAACGTGGGCTTTTCCTCGCTCAAGCCCCACTCACGTGCCAGCCGCACATCGCGTTGGACATCGGCATGCAAAGCATCTACCGACTTCATCACCCACTTGGTATATCGCCTCATCAGCGGCGTAGACGGCGCGTGCAGTGTGAAGTCGTTGCCCCAGATGGAAACAAGAAATGCAGGGCGGGTGACGATCCCTTTCAATGCCTCTGCCGCCAGCATGCCTTCGTAGGGTATGCGCATGGCATGGACAAGGTCTGGCTGAACCTCGTCGATTAACTTCCGCAATTTGCGCGCGGACGCGGGAATAGTTGCGGGGCCGAGCCACTGTCGGATCTTGGTGCGCAGGCTCAGGGTCTGGGATGAGGCGCTGGAGGGGGCGGAAGTCCGCTTTTTGACGGAGGAAAAGGCTACAGGGGTAAATTCCAGCCGTTGGATGGGAAAATCCAATTCGTCACATTCAAATGTAGAGGCGATATGGATTTCGTCGCCGCGTTCGGCAAAATAGCGTATCCAGTGGCGGGAAATAGGCGAGCGGGCATCAGTCACAAAAAGCAGACGCATGTCACGATTATACTCATTGCCCTCCTTACTGAGACGTAGTATATTTAAGCCATGAGCAAGGGACGCGTCCTTATCGTTGAAGACAACATGGATACCTATGAGTTGGTGAAGTTCATTCTGGAAAAGAACGGGTACGACACGTTTCTGGCAATGAATGGGCGTGATGGCGTGAACGCTGCCAGTAAACAAAGGCCCGACCTCATCATCATGGATTTGCAAATGCCAGAAATGGACGGCTGGACTGCGACGCGCCTCATCAAGGGCAACATCAGTACATCGGAGATCCCTCTCATCGCGTTGACCGCACATGTCCTGCCCGGCGACCGTCAACGCGCCATTGACTCAGGCTGTGACGAGTACATCACCAAACCCATGGATTTAATCGAACTCGTGGAAACCGTGGATCGTTGGATCACCCGCTGATAACGTCCACGTGGAACAAGTTGCACAACCCTGGCTCCTTCATCCGCTGAGGGCGCAGATTTTACGGGAGACTGTCATCTCTGCATCAGAAACAATGCGGAAAATTCAATTTCAATGAGCCAAATCTTTCTATCAAGAGGAAACCTATGAAACAAATTTGTGTCGTCGGCGTTGGATACGTCGGTCTGGTAACTGCGGCGTGCTTCGCCGACCTGGGGAATCGCGTGGTGGCATTGGATGTCAACGAACAACGCGTAGAAAATCTCAAGAAAGGCATCATGCCCATCTACGAACCGGGGCTGGACGAACTGGTGAAACGCAACATGAAAGCCGGGCGCATCACCTTCACCACCTCCTACAAAGATGCATTGAAAGGCGCAGAGTATGCCTTCATCGCCGTGGGCACGCCCTCCGGTTCAGATGGCTCGGCGGATCTGCAATACGTCGCCGCCGCTGCCAAATCCATCGCGGAAACTATGACCGCGCCGCTCATCCTCATCAACAAATCCACGGTTCCGATCGGGACTGGTGACTGGGTTGCTGACATTGTGAAGGGTGCCCAGCCGAAAGCGATTGACTTCGCGGTCGTCTCGTGCCCCGAATTCCTGCGCGAAGGCTCCGCCATTGGCGACTTCATGAGCCCGCATCGCACCGTCATCGGCTCGCTCGACCGTGACGCCGCCAACAAGGTTGCCCAATTGCACCTGCCGCTGCGCGCACCCATTGTCATCACTGACCTGCGCACTGCAGAAATGATCAAGTACGCCAGCAATGCCTTCCTCGCCACCAAGATCTCCTTCATCAATGAACTCGCTGACCTGTGCGAACGCGTCGGCGCGGATGTGAAGGAAGTAGCCGCTGGCATGGGCTATGACGCCCGCATCGGTCGTCATTTCCTGGATGCGGGTCTGGGCTGGGGCGGCTCTTGCTTTCCCAAAGATGTGGAGGCGCTCGCCTTCATGGCCAAGGAAAAGGGGCTCAACCCGAAGATCCTCAACAGCGTCATGGATGTCAACTATGACCGCCGCAAAGAAGCCGTCAAAGCCGTGGAGCAAATGGTGGGCGGCAGCCTAAAGGGCAAGACCATTGGTCTGCTCGGGCTAGCGTTCAAACCAAACACTGACGACATGCGCGATGCGCCATCCATAACCATTGCCGAGGAACTCGTCGAAGCGGGTGCGAAAATCCGCGCGTATGACCCGGTTGCGATGGAAGTCGCCCGCCCAATCCTCCCGGCAGTGGATATGTTCGATGAGCCGTACAAACTCGCAGAGGGGTGTGATGCGCTGATCGTCGTCACCGAATGGAACGAATTCAAGCAACTCGACCTTGAAAAGGTCAAAAATATCCTGAAATCCCCGATTATCTACGATGGACGCAACATTTACGAGCCCAGCCGTATGAAAGAAATGGGATTCACCTATCGCGCCATAGGTCGATAGTCGGTTAATCGTCAAGTTCAAAGCTGGGTAGTTGGGTAGAATTGCCCGCTATCCGGCTTTGATTTTCATTTACAATCATTCACATGACCCACCCCCCCGTTTGTAATTACGAAGGCTCCGATTACCAGCAATCTTTTTGGGAGCAGGGCGGGCGCGAATATGAAGACCGCGCCGAAGCCATTGCCCTCAAGCGGATGCTGCCCCCAAACGGCAAGCTCATGCTCGAACTGGGCGCTGGTGCCGGACGAAACACACCGCGTTATGCCGGTTTCGAACGTATTGTCGTTTTGGATTACTCGACCACGCAGCTAGCCCAGGCCCAACAGCGTTTGGGACGCTCTGAAAAATACATCTACGTCGCGGCAGATGTCTATCGGCTGCCTTTCCGTGAGCGTTTGTTTGACGCCGCCACGATGATCCGCGTGCTGCACCACATGGCAGACGCCCCCAAGGCATTGACGCAGGTCAGGAACATTTTGCAGCCAGGCGGGGTCTTTATCCTTGAATTCGCCAACAAACTTAACCTCAAAGCCATTCTGCGTTACCTGCTCGGCAGGCAAACATGGAATCCGTTCACGCTCGAGCCGGTGGAATTCGTCGAGCTGAATTTCGACTTCCACCCCAAAGCCATCCGTCAATGGCTGGGCGGATTGGGATTCCGCATCGAAAACACGCTGACTGTCTCGCATTTTCGGCTTGGCGTTTTGAAGCGCCTCATCCCTGCGAAATGGCTGGCCGCGTTGGACGGTTTTTTCCAGCCGACAGGGAATCTGTGGCAGTTCACGCCCAGCGTGTTCGTCAAAGCCAGAGCCGCAAGCCAGGCGCAGTCAGTGGAGGTTCCCATGAACGTGCTCGACCTCTTCAAATGTCCAGAATGTGGAAGCGCCGCCTTACAGGAAAAAAGCGACCACGTATTCTGCCCATCGTGCAAATCCAAATGGGCGCTTCGTGACGGCATCTATGACTTCCGCGAAAAAATGAATTAGCGATTTCAAAAAGGTTGGGAGATTCGCACATGGCCATTCCGCCCAAACAACTTCCGCACGTCCCGCCGTTCAAGGAGAGAAATACCCAGCCTCCGCGCAAGAACGGCTTGGACACGCGCGGCATGCTCAGCGTCGTCACCATGTGGGTGAGTTTGGCGGCGCTTTCGGTCGCCATGTTGGGCGCCGCCAAACTCGTCGTCGCCATATTTGACGATGGACTCAAAAACAGCCTGGATGGTCTTTTCGTAAAGGTTCTGGTCTTGGGGTTGGCATTTTTCTTCGGCTGGGGAGTAGGGTTGACCAGCATTCGCTCGTTTGGCAATCTGGTTTACCCGATGGTGATCAATATCTATGCCTGGGCATGCCTGATCGCAGTCAGCGTTCTTTATCTCAAGATCATTCAAAAGCTGTTCATGCAGCAATATGACATGCTGCGATTTTGGTCGTATTTGATCATCCTGCTGGGTGGATTGTTCGTGCTCATTTGTCTGCATCTGCTGGTGGAGAACCATGACCTGCGCCCGTTTGCCATTCCGCTGTTGCTTCTCAGCGTGCTGCAATTGTTCGTGATCGTGTATCGCTATGTCTTTACATCCGATGCGAATGGCTGGATGCTCGTCGGGGATTTCACCATCTTCCTCGTGATGATCTCCATTTCCGCCCTGATGCTGATGCATATTGGCATCCTCTCGCCGCTGCGGGAACAGATCGACTCGATCTTTGCGAACAAAGAGAATTCGGTCAACGAGAAAAACTCTGAGTGAAAATATAAAGACCCGCTCACATGAGCGGGTCTTTGATTGAACAAGTTATTCCTTTGCCAATGGCAGGCGGATGAAGAAAGTACTGCCGGGGAATTTCTCCTCGTCCTTGCCTGTGCTTTCGACCCAGATGCTGCCTTGCAAGGCTTTGACAATTCCAGAAGCGACGGCAAGCCCCAACCCAGCGCCGCCACCTTTGTAATAGGTCCGGCTGGAGGAATGCAATTGGACTTGCCCAAGTTGGTATAGCTTCTCGAAGATGATCTTGTGATGTTCCGGGTCGATGCCAATGCCGGTATCCTTCACGCGGATCTCCGCCATCCGCCCCAGACGCGGATCGTCCACCACACGCGCCGAGATGGTGATCGTCCCGCCATCGGGCGTGTACTTGATGGCATTGACAATGACATGGTCAAGTGCCTTCTTGAGCAATTCAGGGTCTGCTGACAGCGGCGGAATCGCTCGAATGCCTTCATCCATCACAAAGGTCAAGTTGCGATGCGCGAGATCATCCACATAATCTTTGTGGATGAGGCGCAGGATCAATCCCAAATTCACCGTTTCAATATGCGGGTTGATGACCTGACCCTCAAGACGCGTCACATCCAGCATGCTGTCCACGATCTGGTGCAGGCGATTGGTACCGCGCATCACACCGTTGATCGCTTCCATCAACATGGGATTGGTTTGAATCGACGTGTCTGTGCGTAGCATGCCAAGATAGCCTTTGATGACCGTCAGCGGCGTACGCAGTTCGTGCGCTGCAACCTGAATGAACGCAGATTTATTCTTGTCATGTTTTTCGAGCGTTTTGTAGGCGTTGTTGAGTTCTTCCACGCGCTCAGCCACCATGCGTTCCATCATTTGATTGATGTCGGTCATCTCATGATAAAGACGCGCGTTCTCCAACGCGACTGTGGCCTGCATCGCAAAAGTGGTGATCAGCAACGCATCATCATCGGAGAAGGAGCGATTGGCACGACTGAGAATCATCAACCCGATGACATTGCCCTGCGAGTACAACGGCACGCCCAACCAGGAGTGGTCGAGCGGCAGCCACTCAGGCTGAGACCAACCTTCGGCAGAAGTCACATCGCGCACAAGGAGCGTCTCGCCCTTGCGCACAACCGTGGTGTAAAAATCCAAGCCTTTGATCTTCAAGCGGAACGTTTGCAAGTCCGCGTCTTCGGGCATGCCATGATGCGCCAGCGGATGCGGATTGCCGTTCACATCTTCCATGAAGAGGATGCCGCGTTCGTACGGCACAACCTGTCCCAGTTGATCGAGGATTTGAGAATGTAAATTTTCAACAGTCCGCAGCGAGGAAAGTTGACGCGCCGAACGCGCAAGCGCCTCGGCCCCACGACGACGTTCCTGTTCCGCTTCGAAAAGGCGGGCATTTTGGGCGGCGGTTTTTTCCGCCACGTCTCTGGCGCGGACAAGTTCCGCGGCGCGATCACGTGCCTCAAGCAAGAGACGTTCCACTTCGTTTTGAGCCTGCTCACGCTGCTGGACAAGCATCGTCCGCAAGAGCGCACTGGAAAGCAGATTCTTCACGCGGACGTAAATGTCCCAGTCTTCGGGACCCATCTCAGCCCACATGAAACCAAAGCGATTGCTCGCCAATGCCAGCGGCATGACCACGGCATCATAACGGTGATCTTCGGGAGTCTTTCCGCGCGGCACGAGCCGTCCGGTAGCAGGCATAAACTTTTCCTGCGGGATGCTGAAGCGATCTTTTTCATATTCCAGCAACAGCCGATAACTTTGCGGCGGCGGAGACGAGATCGAGCCCGGCGAACTGACGTCTCCAAAGAACATCACATACCAGCGTTCCAGCCCGAGGATCGGGAAGTGTTTGACAATCGCATCACCAATGGCATCGAATGACATGGCAGATGCCATCGAGAAGCTGAAATTGTTCAGCAGTTCTTCCAGTTTTTCAAATTGCAGGCGGCGATATGCCTGCGCCCGCTGTGAAAGTTCGCCCACCAAAATCCGTGCCTGCTGGAAGAGATTCTCCGCACGCAGCATGGTGGTAGTGCTGGTGATTCCGCCCAACGCATATTTTCGGAAAGTGGAGAATACATTTTGCCAGGTGAAATAGTCGAAGCCTTTGCGCTGCAAAACTTCCACCGTAGTCTGTACCATTTTGAGGAAAGCATCACTCTTGTCGGTTTCGCGCAGGCTGGCAAGGAAGACATCCCATGTCCGTCCGAAGGCATCTTCGTACATCGCCTTCGACGGGTCAGTTTCAGCGATGCCTGCTGATGCAAACAAAGCGCGGATCGCAGCATTGCGTTTGTTTTCCAAACGTCCAGTATGCGCCACTTCGCGCGGCAGAACGATGGCTTGCTGCACGCTCTCCGGCTGACAACCACACGACCAACGCACGACCAATTGCGAAGGCAGGATGTTCACATCCTCCACAGGTTCGCCTTTGATGCGCTTCAGCAAACCTTCGAGTGTGCGGCTGCCCACATCAAAGAAGGATTGATGCACAGTGGTCAACGGCACGCCCATCGACTGCGCCTCACTGACATCATCGAAGCCGGTCAGGGCGATCTGCTCCGGCACGGGGATGTCCCGCTGTTGAAGCGCTTCCAACGCGCCGAAAGCCATGCGGTCATTGGCAGCGACAATTGCCTGCACTTTCATGCCGCGTTCATCCAACAACGTGCGGACTGCGGCGCGTCCACTTTCGGGAGAGTAATCTCCATCCAAAACGAGGCGTTCCTCATAGCGGATGTCATGCGCCCGCAATTCCTCGCGATAGATCAGGAAGCGTTGTTCAGCTTCGACCTGTCCCTGAGGTCCGCGGATGAAGGCGATGCGCCCATATTGATGTTCTTCGATCAGGTGGCGGAGGATGGCACGCATCCCCCCTTCGTTGTCCGCCATAAAAGAGGTGACATCCCTGCCTGGCACTGCAAATGATGCGATGGGCATGGGATAGAACGAGCGACAAAAATTATCGATCTCATCGAGGGAAAGTCCGTGGGCGATGTCGGCGGCGAGCAAAATGCCGTCGAACTGCCCCGGCTTGATCAAGTCATATAAACCATAGGAACGCCCCCCATCGTGCGCGGGAATGGAAACCGGCTTCCCGCCAGAAAAACAAACCACATTCACATCGTTTGCCCGGGCGGAATCCAACACACCCGCCATAAACTCCCCGCCCCACACGCGGTTGATTTGTGCGCCCAGCACTGCAATAGTCGTACGTCTGCCTCGAGGTGTCTGAGAATTGGTCATATTGTGTCAAAATTATAAGGCAAGAAATAGCAAGACAAAATTGCAATTTTGATAGAAATACCCCGCGCATGCGCGGGGTATTTCCAAATCACATCCTTTATCGAATTTCGATCTGATACACAGCTTCTTCACGCGTGAAGCGCGTCGTACCAGAGACCACCAGATACGCCGTCTCATTGCCGGAGAGCGAGATCGGAATCTCCGCCGTCTGATCGTCATTAAGCGGGATCAGCGTCACGTCAGAGTCACCGGCAAGGATAAGCGACAGACGGAAGGTCTGCGGCAGCACATTTTGGACTCGCACAAAGCCCTCCGCCGCCCAGCCGCCATCATCCGCTTCAAAATCGGACTGGTAGCCTGTCGCCTCGACCGAGATGTCATCCACCATGAAGCCTTCCCCGTTCACCGCGGCGTCGGTGATGTATTCAAACCGGACGAAGATCTTCTTCCCAGCATAGGCAGAGAGGTCTACTTCTTCCTCAACCCAATCACTTGTCACGCCCGTGTAACCCCAGCCATAGGAATTGCCGCTCGGGTCAGTGCCCGTCCCCGAAGGCGTGGTGAGAATTTCCCACGTCTCGCCGTTTTCAGAGACTTCCACATAGACGTAGTCCCAATCCTCTTCAATGTCATACCAGGTGCGGTAAGACAATTCGATGGGTCCGCTCACCTCTGTGAAATCGAACTCGCGCGTCAACGTCATATTTGACTCATCGCCCTTGTTTGACCAGAAGGCATATTCACCCGAGTACGGATTAGCAGGCAGCAATTTGGTCGCCGTGGAGCCAGTGAACTGAATGGTGTAATCGCCTGCACATTCAATGGCAATGTAGTCCACGCCATATTGATGCACTGACCGCGATATGGGTTCCTGCGGACAGTCGTACAACGTTTCTGTAGCGGAAGCGCGTTGGGCTTCGGAGTAATTGCCGTAGATATAACGCCCATCACTGATGGATTTATCCAGCAGGAAGTTGGTCAGAGTCCAATCCACGAAGAAATCATCCGCAGTGATGGGATTCCCCGTCAGCGGGTCTGTGGCGCTGATCTGTTCCAGCACGTTATCCACGCTATCCAATCCGTTGGCAGGATCTTTGATCAGCAACTGTGTGGCTTCCTCACCGAAACGATCGAGGAAGTATGTCACAAACAGGAAGCTTGAACCATAATGCGGGGACGTGGCGTTCTGGTCGTTGGGCCAATCGTTCAGTTGCAGATCAGGGTTGATGATATAAGTCCAATCGAAGCCGCCGGTGCGATAGCCGTTAAGATGTACCGCCAACTCAGATGAGCCTTCATTCAACCAGGAAGTTTCGTTCAGATCATTGTTCCAATGGATCATGTGTTGGAACTCATGCGCCAGCACCGAATAGGCATAATCCCCGCCGATGGGAGTGTTATCGGCATTAAAGAGGAACATCTCATGTGAATTGGAATATTCCTGAATCATCGGATGCGTCGAATCGGAGGAGGAGAAATATCCCGCCACCGAGGAACCCAACCCCGTGGCATACAAAATATAAATGTGCTCATCCCCGTCGATGCCGGGTGACCATTCGCTGCCGAAGAATTCGCGTGTGGTGGGATAGATCTCATTCTCGAATGTATCCACCAGCGCCTTCATCTCGGATTCTTTCACATCGACGCCATCTTCCACCCAGAAGTACACATGCGGCGTGACATATCGCAGCGTGGCTTGCTTCTCATTGTTGACGTTGGTATCGAGGTTGTGTACCCAGAAATTTTGTTTTTCACCCACCGAGCGTGGCGCAGCGGATGTGGCCACCACTTCCGGGACATCGCACAACCCATTCAAACGACACGCCAACTCACGCGGATCATTGATGGGGACGATGGTGTTTTCCAAAATTTCGATGGTTTCTCCCGAAACCGACTCAACGGGTGGACGCGTCACTTCCGGCTCTTCAGTGGAAGTAAATGGCGTAACAAAGTCTGGCTCATCAATTTGAGTCGTTGAGCTGGTCATGACGAAATACATAAACCCGCCCAACCCCGCCAAGATGAGACAAGCCAGGCAGAGCAGCGCGAAGATACCAATTACAAGTCCGACCGTTCCGCCTGTTTTATTCTGTGAATTTTCCATGGATAGTCCTTATAAATTTAAAGATTGTCCGATGATACTGCCTATCGCTGAAAAGCGGATTAGGAAATTCGGGTCAGAGCCCCTGCATGAGGGTTGGTTTTCCTCATAAAACATCACACCCCCGGACTGTTTCGCCCGAGGGTGCGGATTTCAACTATGCGTTCACTTTTTCTTTGGATTTCTTTCTAGTTGACGTAGACGTTTGAAAGACGATCTTGTTATCTTCCGCATCCACATCCACGACGACTTCGGCGCCATCCTTAAACTTGCCGCCGAGCAATTCCACCGAAAGCGGACTCTCGACATATTTCTGGATCGCCCGTCGCAGCGGACGCGCGCCAAACGCCGGGTCGTAGCCTTCCTTTGCCAGCCATGAACGCGCCGCATCGGTCAACTGGACGGTGATGTTGTGGTCGTTGAGTCGGTCCTGCACTTCCTTCATTTGCAGGATGACGATCTGTTCCATCTCTTCGATGGAGAGCGGCGAGAACATGATGATCTCGTCAATACGGTTGATGAACTCGGGACGGAAGGCCGCCTTGAGCGCCTTGTCGATCTTGTCATGTGATTCACGTTCGGAAGGTTCGGCTTTGCCAGACAAAAAGCCCAACGTGCCGCCCTTTCTCACGTATTCGGTGCCCAGGTTCGAGGTCATGATCAGAACCGTGTTGCGGAAATCCACCACATTGCCCTGACCATCGGTAAGGCGTCCGTCATCCAAAATTTGGAGAAGCGCATTCCACACTTCAGGGTGAGCCTTTTCGATCTCATCGAAGAGCACCACGCGATACGGCCTACGGCGAACGGCTTCAGTGAGTTGACCGCCTTCTTCGTAGCCAACATATCCAGGAGGCGCGCCGAAGAGCCGCGAGACGGTATGCTGTTCGCGATACTCGGACATATCCACACGCACCAGCGCATCTTCATCATCGAACATGAACCACGCGAGAGCTTTCGCCAACTCGGTCTTGCCCACGCCAGACGGGCCAATGAAGATGAATGAACCGATAGGTCGAGCCGGGTCTTTCAAACCAGAACGCGCGCGACGGATGGCATCCGAGATGGCGTGAATGGCTTCCTCTTGCCCGATGATGCGCTCATGCAAACGCGCTTCCATGTGCAGGAGTTTTTCTGATTCGGTCTCGAGCATTTGCGTCACCGGAATACCCGTCCACTGATGCACGACGGCGGCGATGTCATTCACATCCACCACTTCGTCGAGATGATGTTCGGCTTCCCAATGATCGCGTTTGCCGGTGTATTCCTGTTCAAGGCGCAGACGTTCGGCTTTCTTTTGCGCGGCGCGTTCGTAATCGCGCTCCAAACCAGCCTGTTCTTCTTCCGCGGCGAGTTTGTCAATTTCAGTTTTCAACGCCTTCAAATCGGGCGGCATGGAATACAAAGCGACACGCAATTTCGCAGCGGCTTCATCCATCAGGTCAATGGCTTTATCAGGCAGGTGACGATCCGTCACATAACGATCTGCCAAATGAGCAGCCGCAGACAGGGCTTCGTCAGAGAAGCGCACTTTATGATGCGCCTCATAACGGTCACGCAAACCATGCAGCATCTTGATGGTGTCGTCCACGCTCGGCTCATCCACATAGATGGGCGCGAAGCGACGCTCGAGTGCGGCATCTTTTTCGATGTGCTTGTGGAACTCGTCGAGAGTCGTCGCGCCGATACATTGCAGCTCGCCGCGAGCCAGCGCGGGCTTGAGCATGTTGCTCGCATCCATTGCACCTTGAGCAGCTCCCGCACCGACGACGGTATGCAACTCGTCGATCATTAAGATGACATCACCCTTCGCGCGTTGGACTTCTTCCATCACAGCTTTGAGGCGTTCTTCAAACTCGCCTCGAAATCTGGACCCGGCGATCATCGCGCCGAGATCAAGCGCCACCACGCGTTTGCCTGAGAGAATCTCCGGCACGTCATTGGTTGCAATTTTTTGAGCCAACCCTTCAGCGATGGCAGTCTTACCCACACCTGCTTCGCCAATCAAAACCGGGTTGTTCTTCGTGCGGCGGGAGAGAATTTGAATCAAACGCAAAATCTCGTTATCGCGTCCGATGACCGGGTCAAGTTTGCCTTCACGCGCCAGTTGCGTAAGATCACGCGAATATTTTTCAAGCGTGCGGTAACGCGTCTCTGCTTGCGGATCGGTGACACGCTGTCCGCCGCGCAGGTCTTGAATGGCATCGTAGACGCGGTCACGGCTCAAACCAGCGGACTCCAAAATACGAGCCGCAGGCGTGTTGCGCTCGGTGAGAATCGCCAAAAAGATATGTTCAGTGGAAATATATTCGTCTTTCAGGCGGTTGGCTTCTTCGTTGGCAAGGTCGATGATCCGCTTGACACGCGGCGTGATGAAAATTTGTCCCGCCCCGCCGCCAAAGATATTGGCTTTGGGGCTGGCGCGCAGGGTGGCATCCAGCCGCTCAGTCAACGCTTGGGCGCTGACACTTAGTTTTTCTAAAATCTGTGGGATCACCCCGCCAGGCTGTTCGATCAGCGCCAGCAGGATGTGTTCAGTATCAATTTGATTATGCCCATAGCGTTGGATGATCTCCGCGGCACGCTGGGCTGCCTCCTGGGCTCTCTCTGTAAATCGGTCAAATCGCATCATAGGGGTATTGTCCTTTCAAAGACCTGACGGGTCTTCGAGACCTGTCAGGTCTGATGAACGAGATTATAACAAACGCCGCATCGGCGAATTGTCAATGCGGCGTAAGAGGAGTATTAGATTTTAACTCAGGCAAACAGCAGTCGGCTTTGCTCGGTGACCGCCTCCGGCGAGAACAAGTGGATATGCTCCTCGATCTTTTGGAGTTGCGCCTGCACCGCTTCCACTGGGACCTCTGAGGGCGCGTACACCACATACAGCGCATGCGTCGTCTCAGGCGTGATCGGCGAGCGTTCGTCCTGCCCGTGGATGATGGAGCAACACATGCCAAGTTCGTCGCGCATGACCATGTCACCCACCAACGCGGATTTGACCGCTCCGCCCATTTGCGTGAACTGATCCCCTGCCCGCGCCACATCCATGACGATGGAGCCGCTCAGCTTGGAGACATCATGCCCGGCTGTGAGCGCGAGCGTCTCCACCTCGGCGGTGAAATTGGCATCCACCAACGGCGAGACGTTTGGCAGGCTTTTGCCTTTCAACACAATCGATTCAAGTTGCAACAATACATGATAAGTCTTGCTGAATCTCTTATAATATTTCTGGTAGGCTGCCATCGCTGGAATGGACAGGAAATCCTGCCGCGAGAAGTCCTTGTACTTCGCCCGCAGACGAGACTCCACTTCACGTTTGCGATCATCCAACGTCGAGGATGAGGCGCGATTATTCGTTACGCGCGAGACTTCCAGCAATCCGATCACTGCGCCAGGGTGTGCGGATTTCCATTCTTCGGTTCCTGTGATTGTGAGCATGTCAGTTGGTTTGTTCCGTTTGAAATAAAGTGATCTGCATTCCGTCTGGGTCTTGCAAGCGGACGTTGGTATCGCCCCACGGGGTTTTGACTGGCGGGTGGACGAGGGTGGCGCCGTTGGCAAGCAGACGTTCCATGGCGGCGTGTAAATCGGGCACTTGCAGGGCAAAGCGCACTTGTCCGCTGACGCGTTTGCCCGCCTCCAACTCATCGATGACTTCCGCCTGCCGCTCGTCGAACAATTCGAGGGTGGCGCTGCCCATATTGAGCATCATTGCCTTGCCGCCGTCGTTGTTCCAGATCGCTGCCGGTTCGATGCCGAGACCATCGCAATAGAATTTGACCAGACGTTCATAGTCGCGGCTGGTAAGCGCCACGCGCAATTCAAAAACAGGAGCAGTGGGTTGGGTCATGAGATATATCCTTTAAGTTAGGGCAAATGCGTAATTTGCGGATGCAGTTTTAGCCTGAGCTACTCCTTCGCTCCAAGCCATTCTTCCCGCAGCAAACCCATCATTACCAAATCGACGTATTGTCCATTGTTCCAAACGTGCGCCCGCAAATGTCCTTCTTCCAAAAAGCCGCAAGATTTATAGGCTTGTATCGCACGCGGATTGTTGCCATTGACAGACAAATACACGCGGCGGATATTACGAAGACGGAATGCGTAATCAAGAAGTACCTGAATTGCGTCACGGCCGTAGCCGCGCCCCCAATAAGCCTTATCCCCTATCGTGATGCCCAGTTCACAAGTCCCAGCCGTCTCATTGAAGTTAAACAAGGCACATTGCCCAATACAGATTCCATCCGCTTCGATGGCAAACCTTGCCCCGTCTCTTCCGCCTTTCGCGGCATCGCTTTCGTACTCTGCCTGGAGGCGCGCCAAAGATTGCGGCATGGGAGGATCTCCGCCGCCAGCCAATTCCACATCGACATCATTGTTAAATTGCCACAGACGCTCAAGGTCATCTCTGGTGATGGCACGCAAAAGGATTTTTTGTCCTCTTAACATTGTTGATACAGTTCTCCTATCGTACAAAATTCGAGATGACGCACAACCGCATCATCCCTGTGGAAAAGTTTGTTGTCGTTTGACATTTCTAACTATTGGACAAAGTCCCCGAGCGAACCTCAGCCAGAACAAGACTTGGAACTGATGCTGCCGTAAATTATCGCCTACGACCCAGCCATCTATGGACAGTCATATTGTACTCTCGATACTCTTGACCAAACTTCGCCATGAGATACTTCTCCTCAGGAACGATCAGAACATAATGACAAATAATAATCGAAAATACAAGTGTGACTAAAGCCCAAAGTAGATTTAAAGCAAGTGAAAGTCCCAGCAAGACAATGCTGCTAGCAAGGTAGAGCGGATTTCTCGATAGTGTGAACACGCCCGTCTTGATCACCTGACTTGTTGGCTGCCCAGGGTCGGTAGGTTGACTGTAACGGGCAAACTCACGACGAGCCAGAATGATCAAACCGATACCAATACTGACCAGCACAATTCCCACAGGGATGAGAATTTGCCTCAAGATTCCTTGCGGCACAGACAATGGGATGAGGAAGTGAAAAACAATGCTCACCAGAAACGGGATCCCAAAAACGGCTTCGGCAATCTCCCAATTACTTTTATGTGCAGAATCATCATTCATCTTGATGCACCCATCTTGTTCAGCACTATCCTGATTGTTACGCCCAATAGCTTGTGGATAAAGCCCGCCAAGTGAACCTCAGACTCATTCTCCTAAAAAAGCGCTTACTCAATTCCTGATAGTATTAAATTTTTACTTATATTTTGTAATGAATATCATTCGCCCAAATCTTGTGCCATGATTCGCGGTTCTACAGTTGAGATGATGGCATTCAGCCACTCTGCCATCGTCTCTTGTCCAATATTATAAGCAGTAATATTTACACCTGATTCAATATACTGATACTTGACATGGACATCACAAATCTGTTTACCCGTCTCTACTTCTACTGAACACTTCGATGCCACCTCTCCTGAAGCGGATATATCAGGGACATAACTTGTGATTGCGCCAAGGGTTGTGATGCCGCCAAGCAGGAATTCAGTTGGTTTGTCTTTGTCAATAGGCGCGTCATATTTGTGGATCGTATGGAAAATCATGACAGAATGGTCTGAGTTCTGAAAGGTTCCGAAGTAGGCACTTTGTACCTCTTCATATCGAGAGGAGGTATCGAGGTCTAACCTATCTTGCTGCTGCGTGAAATAAACGTCATACCAGGAGAACTCACTTGAGATGTCGGATACTTCCTGTTCGGTCAGCAGCGCTTTGATCAATTCCGAATTTGGATTTTGATAATTAATCGTTCTGTTGACGGGATCCAGCTTACAGGATGTAAGAAGAATCGAAAGTCCCCATATGATTAGAGATTTTTTGACCATTTTTGGGTGTTTTCCTCAAATGTATTTAACTTCGTGGCATAAGCTCTGGGTATGTCTCGATAACCAGGGCCGGACGGACTCGCTAAGCGGAGACGGAATGCCTATCACCCCAGCACCATCGGGACGCATTGTTGGCTGGCGTTTTGGGAAAACGCGACTAACCTGACTCGGAAGCAACATCATCTTTTCGACACACGATCTTCCAAAACTTCGTTGTTGGGACTTCCTCCACTATTGTTGCCTCAACCAATCCAAATCGCTCAAATTCTTCTTTGATAGATTCTTCGTCGTAGAAGAAGAGTTCTACACCATCCTTTGTTTTGAAAAGGTCTTTACCCAATTTCTTGCCTACGCCATAGGTGCTGGCA
>JAHDWC010000054.1:18269-21960 GCA_023382575.1 Anaerolineales bacterium | reverse complement strand
AATATATTAACATTTTTTAAAAATGAAATTGAACTATTTTTCACCAAAGCGCAAACCGGGAATCAGCATGGGAGTTTTGCGTTTATAGTCTGCGTAGGCTGTGCCGAAATCCCGCAGTAATTTCCGCTCCTCGAAATAGGCGCCGACGAGAATGTACAGGGTCGCACCGAGGTATAACGTCAACGAATTGACCGACATCGTGGGCGTCAGCCACAGAAACAGCAGACTGAACGTGTAGAGCGGATGCCGCACCACGCGATATAACCCACGCGTCACCAACTGACCCGCGTCCTCTTCCTCGACAAAAAACTGCTTCAACCCGATAAAGGACAACGTGTCGGTTTGCAGAAGCGCGATCAGCAGGAACGCCGCCGCCAGTCCCTGCCCGGCAAACATGACGTATTTCCACGGCGTGGAGACTTGGTACACCGGCTGGTCCGGCAAGATCCACATCAGATACAAGATCGGCGCAAAGCTAACGACCGAAAAAACGTTGTACCCGAAGCGGTAAAAGCGCATACCCTGCTTCCCCACCATCCCGCGGACCATATCTTTGAAAAAATGTGAAGCCAGGATGGAATGGATCACACCCCACAAGGCAAGCGATAGCAACAAAATAAAAATATTCATGTCTCTTTAGATGCAGTCAGGGTGGATTTCGTTACAAAAAATAAAAAGGCAGGAAGCTGTTCGCCTCCTGCCTTCACACAAGTCAAAACTACTCTGCGCCAAATGCTGGCAGTTCCAACGTCTCACCAGCTGCGCCCACCACGTAGAACGGCTTCCACGCCACACCGAAGATGTTAACGTACACATCCGTTTTCTTCGGGTTGATGGTCACCTCGCTCACGTCACTGACCACACGTCCCCAACGGTCGCTGATCTCGGTCACCAGTTGGTCGCGCTCACGCTGCAAGTCGGCGATATCCTTCTTGAACTGATTGATCGCTTGAACGGATTCTTCCACTTCGGCTTTGGCATTCTCCGTCATACGGCGCTTCGAAAGCGACGACGACAGTTTACGCGTGCTGCGGGAGCCAGTGAACAACCCGATGACGTTCTCGGCGTGCGTGCCATATTCTTCCATCTTGCGGCTCTGCAACTCGGATTCATCTTCGCGTAATTCGCGTTCCTCACGCATCAATTTATCTTCAAGGGTCTTGATCTTTTTCTCGATGGCGGCGGTCTTCTTCTCGATCTCTTTGTCACGCGCATCGCGGGCAGTGTCGGCACAGGCTTTCATGAAATCCGCCTGGCTGACGTCTGGTCCGGCAAAGACTTTCAGCGCCGTATTCGCTCGCGCTGTCACCGCCGAATTGCGGAAGACCCAGTCGGTGAAATCTTTTTGCAGGGCAGTCATCAACTTCGAGTCGTTTAGCGGCGCTTCAATGGAGCCATATTTGGTCGAAGGAGCGGGTCCGCTTTCCAATCTATCGAGCGAAGGTCCGGCATAGGGAAACTCCTCCCAGCGGACAATACCGCGCCGATCCAACGCTTCGACAAAGGCGGTTTTGGTCACTTCGGCATCCACGCCATATTTACGGTCAAGGATGCGGACTTGGGCCGACGCCAACAATACTGGGCGGTAGATCACACCTTGAACACTGGCGCCATAGGCTTGAGTCTTGCCGGCGGCGTTGAAGGCTTCGGGTAGGCTGTAATTCTGCGGCAGATAATACTCGCGGATTCCGGCAGGCAGTGCAGGCTTGGTCATGCTCCCGTTATTAACAGAGGAAGCAGCAGAGGCAGTGGATGTTGAACTGCGCGCTGGAGTCTGTACTTTGGGTTGCGCCGGCGTGGAAGCTGGGACGGCAATTGGCTGGACATGGTCCACGGGTGGCGGGGTGGATTCTCTTTGGAATGAGGCAACCGGCTCCGGCGGAGTTTGAGGCGCTTCTTCCTCGGCGCCGGCCAAAGCGTTGAGGTCACGAATCTGATTGCGCGTCATCGGTCCGGCAAGGAAGTTCATCACCCAGCGGGTTTGGAAAAGGATCGGGGCTTTATTGTGGACGTTGTTCATGACGAAAACGCGCTTGCCGATGGAGGAGATTAGTTTGTCCATTGCGGCGCGTGGAATGCCGCCCGCGAGGCTTTCGAGACCGTCGAGCAGGCGGTTCTTGTCGCGCTCGGTTTGCAATTTGCCGATGAACCATGTGCCTGTATTGGAGAGGGCTTTGTAGTCCATGTCCACGGGGTTTTGGGTGGCGAGCAAAAGTCCCAAGCCAAAGGCGCGCGCTTGCTTTAACATGCGCAGCAACGGCTGTTTGGAAGGCGGATTCGCCGTGGGCGGAAGGTAGCCGTAAATTTCGTCCATGTAGAGTAGGGCGCGGAGTGAGGTGGAGCCTTTTTGAGTACGCATCCAAGTCTCGACGGCGGAGAGGAGCAACGTGGTGAAGAACATGCGCTCGCCGTCAGAGAGATGCGCGAGATAGAAAATGCTGTGACGCGGCACGCCGTCTTCAGTGAAGAGCAGTGATTGAATGTCGAGTGATTGTCCTTCACGCCAAGCCTCAAAGGCGGGCGCGGCAAGGATGTTGTTGAGCACCATGGCTAATTCCATGCGATCTTTGGGCGGGAAGAAAGTGTCAACGGGAAATGCGCCAAGTTTGTCGAAGGGCGGGTTTTGCGTTTGCAGGATGAGTTCCGTCAGGTCGATGCCCTGTCCTTTGCTCCAATGTTCTTCGAAAATATTTGAGAGCAAGATATGTTCACGCGAGCGGATCGGGTCAAGGTCATTCATTCCGACCAAGCCCAACAAAGCCGTCACTGTACTGGAAATGCGTTCACGCAGGACCTCGCGGTTTTCCTCCCAGTCGAGTTCGGGCGCGGCAAGAGAGGAAAGCACGCTGACGGGAATCCCGGAATCAGAGCCGGGGGTGAAGATGGAAAACTTGACCGAGTTCTTCAAGTCAAGGATGCGCTCCTGGGTCATGCCCCATTCCTGGATGCCATTACGCCAGGACGTAGCGGCTTCCATGGAGGCCTGATCGAGCGTCTTGTTCGCGCGGCGGACAACTTCCGGGTCGATCCACGGTTTGAAATCTTCGGGTAACAATTCAGGGAAGTGCAGGAGCAGGTTGGTTAAGTCACCTTTAGGGTCGATGATGATGGCAGGCACACCATTGAGTGCAGCTTCTTCGAGCAAGGCAATGCACAAGCCAGTCTTGCCGGAGCCAGTCATACCGGTGACAACGGCATGAGTCGTCAGATCGGCCGAGTCGTAGTTGAGATCCTTGGCGGTGAGTTTCGCCGTCTTTTCGTCGAACAAACGCCCCAGATAAAAAGTGGATTCAGTCATGCGTGTTCTCCTAAATGCAATCCTGCAATATTTTGAATCATTGAAATAGAACGAACGTGCTAGGGTTTAATTTACCCGATTTTAGGTCAAAAGGCAAATGACAAATGAAAACTGCGAGGGGTCGCCTCGCAGTCTTTGCTCAGTCATCATCATCCCCACCGCTGTTATCATCATCGTCGTCATCTTCCTCCCCATCGTCTTCATTATCATTGCCGCCATTATCATCGTCATCATCATCGTTACTATTATTTTCATTGTCTTCGTTTGGGGCATTGCCTTCATTCTCATTTGAATTATTATTTGAGTTTGAATTTGAACCAGACGGCGTACTTTCACAACTTCCACTGGCAGTGACCTCAACCACCATAAACTTGCCATCGGCAGCGTAATATC
>JAHDWC010000054.1:17879-18255 GCA_023382575.1 Anaerolineales bacterium | reverse complement strand
GGTCACACTCGCGCCAATGCACAACTGTCCGTTGATCTGGGCGTTCTGCAAATACACGCTCATATTATTGATGACCAATACCGTCGACGAAATGGATTGAAGCGTGCCTTGCAGAGAAATGAACATGGGCGTGGCTGTCGCTTCACTTACAGACGGGACAGCGGGTGTGGCTTGAGGCGGCGTTTCCAACTCGATAGGTGCACCAGGCGGCACGACCGACCCTATTGGAAGCAGCTCAATGCTGGTCACTTCGATGAAACCCTGTGAATTCGTCCGCCCACTGACGATAACTGGCGCGCCATTTTGCGGGGCGGAAATATTCGCCGGAAGTAAGACCTGTACCCCTGAAACATAGTATTTGTCATTAACTTGCATG
>JAHDWC010000054.1:0-17869 GCA_023382575.1 Anaerolineales bacterium | reverse complement strand
CGTTCGTTTTCAAATTCGTCCGCCAGCAGTTCGCGTGCTTCACTGTCAAAGATGAAGAACAAGCGCACTTTTTCCCAACCACGCTTGACGGAATACAACCGCTCGCCTGGCAACGCGGAAGCGGATGCACTCAAAATTCCCGTGCCGCTCACAAGCAGGAACAGCAGCAATGCAAAAGACAAGGCAAGCCGTTGGAAGACAGGGATTCCTCGGCGGCGCGGCGCAAACTTTACCTCGCGCAGTTCTGCTGCATGTTGCAGCACACGCGCCCGCCCACGTTGAACCACCTCTGGCGCAGGTTCCGGCGCAGACATCTTCCGCGCTTTGACAGCAGTCTTCAGGATCGGACGCAATTCATCCGCAAGGTCGGGGTAACGCAAAAGGACGGACTCGATATCCTTTCCGCTTTCAACTTCCTGCAAACAGATTTCCAAGGCATCAAATAAATTATTCATCGTTCACCTCGCCAATCTCGCGCTGCAGAGCAGCCAGCGCGCGGAACTGGAGAGCCTTGACTGCATTCACGTTCTTGTTTAAGTGAGTTGCGGTCTCTTCGAGCGAATATCCCTGCCCAAAACGCAGGGCAAGGACATGCTGTTGCTCAGGCGTTAATTTTAGATATGCATTCTGAATGGAGCGATTCTGTTCGCGTTGATCCACTTCAGAAGCAGGACCCGGATTCAGGTCTGGCAATGATTCGGGAATTTCCTCTTCACTGCGGCGATATTTTTTCCGCAGATGGTCGGTCACGATATGACTCGCAGTCCCGATCAGCCAGCCTCTGAGGTTGGAATCGGGTCCGTGTCCGGCTTGAACCGCTTCCAATAAGCGGATGAAAACCTCGCTGGAGATATCTTCCGCGAGAGTCGGGTCGCCGACTCGATACAATGCGTAGCGATACACCTCGGAGAAATACTGGTCATACACAGCGCCAATGACGTGTGCATTCAGTCCTCGCAGGTCGATCTTTGGTTGCCCATCCGTGGCAGTCATTCGATTTATAGACACCTGATCATTTAATTTTTCGAACAAAGCTGTCCCTGCATTATCTTATCATCTTTCCAACACTTCATAAATGACTGCCTGCTCGTCTCGATAGACTTCCCGCAACCCGGGGTCATCTTCGGCCTGACGGATAAAATCATCATGCTCCAGATCAGTGTGGATATAACGCGCGAAAAACTGCGAGCGGATGACTTCAGATGGCATCTCCACGTCGCCGCGAGTGATGGCAACCCACTCATTGTATAAATCCGCATCATAAATCTGGAAGTAAGTTGGGTCTAACCCAGCGAGGTACGTATTGTGGGTGTTGTAAAAGAACAGACGTGGAAAGTCGTCCCAATCTGTCTGGAAGATGCGTGCTCCCTTTGGCGTATTCGCTTCCAGCCAGTCCGAAGCGCCTTCGTATAAATTTGCAGGTTTGGACTTCGAAATCTGTCCCTGTGCGGCTGGGATGCTTATCATTGTGCCAATAATCACAGCGAGGATAAGGAGAGATCGTGGAAAATACGTCAGCCAGCGCGGACCATCAACTTCCTGTTTTTGTTCCAATAATGGGGCAAAGGCAAACACCGTGAAGATCAATGCAAAGGGCGGGAAATATTCCACGAAACGACGCGCCTTGAATAGCATCAACCCAAAAAACAAAGTCAATAATAATGCCATCAAGGTGCGCAGCTCCATCTTGCGTCCGCTCAAACCAAGGGCGAAGATTCCTGATGCGAAAGCCACCAATGCCGGCAGGGAATTATCTAACAATTGCCCGGTATCGTATGGATACCACTCATTACCAACACGAATCGATTCCATGTCAATCAATTTTGGCAGGTAATGATGATACGTAAAGATCAAGTTATTTGGAAAATACGGATTGATGATCAAGCCGGCAAGGAGACCAGCTCCCACCCAAATGACAGGACGAAAGTCCAAGCGCCGCTCAAGGATGAAAGCCGCTGCAACTTGCAATCCCGCCAATGCCAACATCAATGGAAACGCGTTATACATCCAAACATAAAAGAACGATAAAACCGCAAGAGGTTTGTATTTACCTTCCAGCATCCACGTCAGCCCGAGAGCCAGCACACCCAATGAAAGGGATTGAGCGCGGGTGATGGACATGCGATAAAGAAACGCATCAGAAACCCCGAGAAGGGCGGCTGCCCACAACCAGGCAAAAGGAATCCGCTGACGGTGGAACAGATACCAAACTGCCATGAACGCCAACGCGGAAAATGTCACTGCCGCCCATTTTGCACCCGCGAGCAGGTCACCAAATGTAAAAGGGATCAGCGCTACATGAAAAAGAAAATGATGGTCATAATATTCACGTTCGTTGAGGATGCTTAAAGGCAGCCAGGGAAAATCTGGCTTTAGTCCTTCCGTACGCATCAGCCAGGCAAGTTTGATGTGATAAAAGCCATCGTTATCCGGCAGGTTGGGTGTGGAGAATTGGACGACGGACATCCCGGCGAAGAATACGAGAAAAAGCAAAACGGGAGGAAGGATGCGTTTATACATGGGATTGTTTATCAGGGGTGATTAAATTGGGGTCGTCTGGTTTTGCCAGACGACCCATCCAATTTATAAAACTAGCGAGGAAAATTAATCGTCATCGTCGTCGCCACTGTCATCGTCATCACCGTCGTCGCCACCATCATCGTCATTGTCGTTATTATCATCGTCATCATTGCCGTTGTCGTTACTATCATCGTCGTCATCGTTGGAATTATCGTCATTGTCATTATTGCTATCATCGTCATCGCCATTATCGTTCGAATTGCCATTTGAATTGCTGTTCGAGTTGCTGTTGCTATTCGAATTGTCATTACTGTTACTGTTGGCATTGACGTTGGAATTGGAATTGCTATTATCGTCGTTGGAGTTACCATCATTCGAGTTATCGTCGTCCGACGGGCGTTCGACGCGGGTCACAACTACGGAGCCATCCGCTTGGACTGCGGCTTCCACTTTGACGGACTCGCCGACACTGAAGGCTCCATCCCGTAGGACAGATGCGTCAACAGTGAAGGTCTGCCCATTGACCGTCCATTGGTCGCCTTCGATGGCTTCGATCACGCCGGTGAACTGAACCAATGATGCCTGAGGCTTGCCCGAACCCGTTGAGGTCCCGGTTGGTACCGCCGCAGTTCCTCCACAAGCACTGATAAGCAAGGCTGACAGGGTCAGCACGAGAAAGAAAACGTAAGACATCCTTTTCATTTTTACACCTCTTCTGAGTTTGATTGACTACAACTCAATAGTCGCATGGAGGGGTAAAAAGTTACGGCTTCCCCGGGTCAATTTTCTGGGAAGCCGTATTTGTGATGTTTGATTCAAATAGGTCTACTTCGTCTGTCCATACACTCGTTGAAACTCCGCGAGGAATTGGGCTGCGATCTGTTCATTGTAGACGACCATCAGCGTTTCGTCGTTGCGCGTTTCGGCGCTGTTGGTGAAATTATACGAGCCGAAGATAACTGTCTCTTCGTCCACGATGATGATCTTATGATGCATCTGTCCGGGATTGCCGTCACGATACACATCCAAGCCTGCTTGATTGAACGGGTCAAACTCAGTGCCCGCATTCGACTTGACCTGATCTTCGTCCATCACCCCCGCCACGGTTACACCCGATTGAGATCGTTCGCGGATAGCTTCGCCCAATTCGTCAGCAGTGAATGAGAACGCCATGAAATAAATGCTTTCACGCGCTGCGCTGAGAATATCCACGAGGACGGCTTGCACGCCATCATCGGGAGAAAAATAGGTATCGATAGGCGTTCCATCGACGGTTACACGTGGATTAGGAGTCTCTGCCGCGATATTATCGCCGAATTTGTCATCGACGTACATCTCCTCAAATTCCTTGGTGAAATTTTCCGCCACCTTCACCGAGCGGATACGCATCATCATGTTGTTATCTTCATAGGTTCCAGAATCAGTCAGGTTCATGGTTCCCAGCCACACTTCGGAATTATCGATGATGATGAACTTGTTGTGCATCAAGCCTTCGCGGCGGTCACCTAAAATGGGAATGCCCGCATCTTTCAGGATTTGCGGATCGGTCCGCCCAAGGTTGTCACTTTCCATCACCATGCGGACTTGCACTCCACGGTCATGGGCGCGCATCAACGCATTGCGGACGCTGTTCAAGCTCAGACTGTAAATCGCCACATCCACACTGAGTTTGGCAGCATCAATCGATTCAGCAATGGGCTTGTCAATGCCGCCTGTTATCTGAGAAGACAACGGACTCTGCGGATTTGTAAAATATAACTCGAACCAACCACCGTCCACACCAAAGCCAGCGGGTAAGGGAATCTCTGTCAGCGTGGAAGAATCTTCCGTTGCAGGATTCGTGTTCGGCGGAGTCTGAGGCGTACCTGTCGCAGTGGACGAATCGCAGGCGAGAATCAAAATCACAAGGGTGAGAAATGCGATGAGAGGTCGTTTCATAAAGGCATTATAATCTCGCCGCTATGACAGATACGAATTCGAGTGCAAATCGACAGATCGCGCGCGCGGCCGGGACGGTGATGTTCGCGATTGTCTTCGGGCAAATTGCCAGCTTGATCCGCAGCATTTTAGTAGCAGATGCTTTCCCGGCAGGCGAATTGGATGCGTTCTTTTCAGCCAACCGTGTCAGCGAGACGTTGTTCACACTGATCGCAGCTGGAGCACTTGGCTCGGCATTCCTGCCAACTTTCACTGGTTTGTTGGTAAAGGATGAGCGCGCCTCTGCGTGGAAACTTGCTTCGGCGTTGATCAATCTTGTCACCCTGGCTTTAAGTATTGCTGCATTATTGGTCTCGATCTTTGCGCCGCAAATCGTCCGATACCTGTTGGCGCCAGGACTTTCCGAAGACCCGGCACGCTTTGCTCTGACGGTAGATCTGTTGCGGATTCAATCTGTCTCGGCGGTGTTGTTTGGGATCGGCGGCTTGGTGATTAGTATTCTCAACGCGCATCAAGTCTTTTTCATTCCGCAGATCACAGCTGCCATGTATCATCTCGGACAGATCTTCGGCGTGCTGGTCCTTTCGCGTTGGATGGGGATTTATGGTCTGGCATGGGGCGTGGTGCTCGGCTCAGGATTGTTCCTGTTGATACAAATCCCATCCTTGTTAAAACTCAAGGGTGAATTCTCGTTTTCATTGGGATGGGGAAACCAGAATGTTGTGCGTGTCTTTCAGTTGATGGGACCGCGCGTCTTTGGTGCGGCGATCGTACAGTTGAATTTTTGGGTCAACAACAATCTTGGCTCACGCATGATGGAAGGCAGTATCCAAAGCCTTTCGTATGGCTTTGCACTGATGGTGATGGCGCAGGCTGCCATTGCTCAGTCTGTGGCGATTGCAGCCATGCCGACATTTTCCGCGCAACATGCGCTGGGGAAGTTGGATGAAATGCGTTCATCATTGGCTTCTGCATTGCGGGGAGTTTTGATGCTGGCGCTTCCAGCCAGCCTAGGGCTGATCCTGCTTGCGCGGCCGATCGTCTCGCTGTTGTATGAACGTGGCGAGTTCAACGCGACGATCGCTGAAATGACCGCCTGGGCATTGGTCTGGTATGCGGCTGGGCTGGTCGGTCATAGCATTATGGAAGTGTTGACGCGCGCATTCTATGCCCAACATGATACAAAGACACCTGTCATCATTGGGGTGGTCGCCATGAGTTTGAATGTGGTATTCAGCCTTTTATTCTCGCGTTATTTTGAGACGATTGGGTGGTATCCATTGGGTGGACTGGCCCTGGCAAATTCGCTGGCAACGGCCCTGGAAGCGACTGCCCTGTTTGTGATGATGCGCAAACGACTCAATGGCATCGAGGGTGGTCACATTTTGCGCGGAACGATTCATTTCGGCGTGGCGGGAATCCTGATGGGATTGGCATTGTTCGGGTGGCTTACATTTGGGAAGGAACTCAGCGTTTGGATTCTTGTCCCGGTGGGAGTGGCGCTTGGCGGATCTATCTATTTTGGGACGTTGGTTGCTGTGCGTCTGCCAGAGATCGCTTCCATCATTGGAATGGTCCGCCGCCGGCTGGGACGAGGCTGATTCGGGCAGAGTCAGCTTTCCTTCCAGAAGAAAGAGGCGGGAATTCGTACAAAAGGCGTGTGTTGTATCGCATCTGCCTTTGTGCTATAGTATTTTTGTCGATTTCCCACAAAAGAAAAATCCCGGCCAATAGCGGTTGACCGGGGTACAGGGCACCTTGCAGCGCCTCTGTGCAATTTCATTGTAGCATGGGTGGGATTCAGAAAATGAATATAGGATTAGACTCGCGGGAAGGGCACATGAGTAGTCGAATTCTTATCATAGACGATGATGCTGACACTGTTGATTTATTAGACATGATTTTGAAAGAGGATGGTCATGCAGTTTTTCGAGCCTACAGCGGGATGGATGGGCTGAGAAAAGCATATGATGCGCACCCCGATTTGATCATTTTGGACATCATGATGCCAGGCATGGATGGCTTTGAGGTCTGTGATCGCCTGCGCGATATGACCCAGGTGCCTGTGTTGATGCTGACCGCAAAAAGCGGCGACGCTGATGTGTTGCGCGGATTCCGCATGGGGGCAGATGACTACGTCCACAAGCCGTTTAGCAATGCAGAATTGCGTGCCCGAGTGCAGGCATTGATCCGCCGCAAGAATAGTCACAATCCTGAAGAGTTGCCTGTCCTCGCTTCATACGATGACGGGTTGTTGATCGTGGACTTTGAGGAGCAGACGGTGGTATTGAATGACAGGGAAATTCAACTATCTGCCACTGAGTTTCACTTGTTGACCGTGCTCATCCAACATCAACGTAACGTCGTCCCACAGCGAGAGCTACTGCGGGAAGTTTGGGGCGATGGTTTTGAAAATTCTCCGGCGATGGTGTCTCTTTATATTTACTATCTGCGCAAGAAATTAAGCAATGGTGGGCATGGACACCAATACATCCACACCCAATGGGGACGCGGATATTGGTTTGCCCCACGGAGCGATTCCTCAGGCTTAAACTAGCCTTGGCGAAAACGAACAGCCGGAGATCTCCGGCTGTTCGTTTTTTATTGGGGAGGTGATTTACGTGCTTCAAAGAAATTCAAAGAATTTTCATAAGACTCTAAAAGTTTGATTTGCTATAGTAATTTTGTGGATTAAACGGAGCCTGGCGGGGCTCCGACACAATCTCTGGGGACCTGTCAGCGCCTCTGTGCAGACGAGACTGACCAGGTGCCCGAAAAGGAGGTAACCAACCGGGCGTTTTGTGTGGATCGCCCCCACAAATTTCTCACTGCCGGAAACGGTAGATTCACCGAATGACAATCATAAGGAGAATGTCATGTCTCGCAAATCTTTGCCCGTTATCAGCCTCGCGCTGATTCTCGTGCTGGTGCTTGCCGGCTCGGGTGTTGCGTATGGCTTGTGGTCTGAGAAGCTGGAAATCAGCGGCACGGTGTACACCGGTGAAGTTGATGTCGCCTTCTCGGGCCCGTATGTCTCAGAGTGGGTGGAAGTGAATGGAATCCCCATGTGGGAACCCAGGGTCAAGGACAAATATGCAGAGTGCTATGCAGAAGCCTATGACTATGATCCCACCAGCGATGGAAAGGAAGGCATCAAGATCAAAGTTGAAGGCGCCTATCCTTCCTATCATTGCGCCGTGAAGTTCGATGTCAGCAACATTGGTACCGTTCCGGTCCATGTCAGCTGGCCTGAAGGAAAAGCCCCTGACTGGGTCAAGGTGCAGGCATGCTATCCGAGCTGGTATCAACTCCACCCGGGAGAGCACGTGTATGCCACGATCCTGGTCCACTTTACCAATGCGGATGGCGTGGATGAGAATGGGAAGTATGAGTTCTACTTCACGATCGATGCCCTGCAGTGGAACGAAGCACCTGCCACCGGCACCACACTGCTGGAAGCCACCAACTGTGACATCGTCCCCGACCTTGGACCCGAACCGACCGAGTAGCCTCTGAAAGTCGTTGACAGGTAGTGACATCGCTCTCAGGGTGATGTCACTACCTACGAAAGAAATACACTCCCCTCGAAAGGAGGCGTGTGATGAAACAGCGACTTCCCCTGCTCATGCTCAGCACAGGATTGATCTTCCTGCTGGCAGGTTTGGGTGTGGCGTACGGCTTGTGGTCTGAAATTTTGCAAATCGACGGCATAGTGTATACCGGCGAAGTCTACGGCGAGTGGACTTCCTGCATTTGTACCGATGTGATGCCCGGTTCGCTCGACCCAACGCCTGCCGATTATGGCTTACCCTGGCCATATCCTTATCCCTCCACCTTTCCGCGCAAGGATGTGGGGTCCACTTCCTGCACGATAGACAAGGAAGACCCACGTCTGATCCATCTGACCATCCAGAACGGTTATCCTTCTTATTGGGGTAACTGTGAAGTCCACTTTGCGAACACGGGTTCTGTCCCGATCATCATTCGCGGATACAAAGTGGTCGCTGAGAACTTCAAACTGGCAAGCAAGAACGGCGCCGAGGATGGTGAACTTTGGGTGAAGTATTGGGATGGAGTTGGCGCACAACTGGAGCCCTGCCCCGCTCCAGACGGCTACGAATGTGAGAACGCAGCCAGCGTCCAATATCATGTGGAACAACCCGCACTTGAAAACTACACCTATGAGTTCGACGTACTCGTTTGCATCGCCCAATGGAACGAGACTGCCACCCTTGAAGAATGCCTGAACGCCGCGCCGTGACAACTGAATATTGAGGGAGAATCCCGCACTTTGACAGAGGCTCTTCGGAGCCTCTGCCTTGCGGGACTTCACACGAATCGACAAGGAGCAAAAATGGCCCAATCCTCGCAACCCATCCTATCAACCCCGCAAGACGCCGCCCCCGAACTGCCGGTGCGCCGCCTTACCAAATGGTTCATCCAGCGCGCATCCTTCGCATGGATCGTCACCATTGCCGGGCTGATCTTGATGTACATCCTGCTCAACACCTCCTCCCTGTTTTGGATCGACCCCAATATTCGTTATTATCTCGTAATCCCGCTCTTATGGATTCTTGTCGCTGCCAGCGCGTGGTGGGGCTGGAAATATGGATTGACGGAAAAGCCGCCATTCACAGCCATTCTTTTTCAGTTATCTTTCATTGCCGGGCTCGCACAGATCGCCGCATTACTCATCGCAGGTTTGATCTTCGGATTCGGAGACTCTCCCTACACTCAAAAATTTCCGCAAGTGCTTGGGAACTTATTGTATCTAGCCACCTATATCGGCGGGATGGAAATGGCACGGGGATTTTTACTAGCCCATGCCCCAAAACGAATGACCTTATTGGCTTTCATCCTTGTGACGCTTGGTTTCACCGCACTTACGCTCCCCATCAGCGTATATCTTGCCATTCAAGATGTGCAAAGCGCCTTTGTAATCAGCGGAAAACTTCTCCTGCCACGGCTTGCAGAGAATCTGCTGGCTACCTACCTGGCATGGATAGGCGGTCCGCTAGCTTCATTTATTTATCGCATCATTATGGGATTGTTCGAATGGCTGATGCCCGTCCTCCCGAAAATGACCTGGATGGTCCAAGCCTTTATCGGGACGATCATTCCCGCAATTATTCTTGTTCTCATTAATCAGTCCATCGCCGTCCACGAAGAAGAACCCGTCAAAACTGCAGAAAGCTCCGAGAAGAAAGAGAAGCGACAGGTCGCCTTTTCATGGATCGTGGTGGCGATCATCACGGTTCTGCTAATCTGGTTCAACATGGGATTGTTCGGCGTGCGTCCCTATCTGGTCAGCGGAATCAGTATGAATCCAACGCTCTACGCCGGTGATGTCGCCGTAATACAAGACCTGCCCGCACGCGAAGTGCAGATTGGCGACATCATCCTGTACTATACAGAGAGCGGTAACCGCGTCCTCCATCGTGTCATCGAAATTCGAGATAACAGCGGAAAGGTGCAATTCATCACGCAAGGCGATAACATCTACCTGCCCGATGACCCCGTGGAGGAAGCGCAATATGGCGGCAAGATGGTCATTGCCATCCCCAAGATCGGATGGGTATCCATCGGTGTCAGGAGGCTGATGGGATGGGACACCTTCGAGAAATAAAACTGTCCAGATCCCCTTCAAAGCAGGTTCACTACTTCATGTTGTTCAGCGGAGCGACGTTGATTGTCATCTCTTTGCTGATCGGATCATCCAGTGCCCTATGGTTTGAAAGTCTACCCGTTGAAGGTTCTGTTGACACAGGCAATTGGATCACCCCCAGCCTAACGCCAACTTTGACACCATCACCAACACCCACGCTGACACCAACGCCCACTCCCGACCAAAAAGCCGGGACAACCCTCTCTGCCGAAAAAACAGCCACAGGGTTTAGAGAACGACGCAACGAGGGCGAAGAAGTCGTCGGCATGCGAGGCGAAATTTGCGTCACAAATGGAGGCGAGCGCCCTACCGAAGGCTTGCAGATTCTCGACAGCGTCCAATACAAAACCGGCAGTAAAAAATTTTTGACGTTCCTCACCGTTCCGATTGACACGAGCGAGCATCCCATCCTTGAACCCGAAGAGACGTTTTGTTATCCCTATGAGATCGTGTTTGAAGAACCTGCCGGTGATGGAGCGGTATATCGCAACCTGGCCGATGTGACCATCACAAACCATTCAGGTTGGCTGCCCGGCGGAAATCACTGCCCGGGTCCTGAACCATGTAATTTTGGACCAAGCCTGGCCGCGGATTTTGATC
Organism: Anaerolineales bacterium; assembly: GCA_023382575.1. GTDB lineage: Bacteria > Chloroflexota > Anaerolineae > Anaerolineales > Villigracilaceae > Villigracilis. The sequence continues at coordinate 7,146 of JAHDWC010000054.1, read as the reverse complement.
TCCCCGATGAGGCATCCACCTTATCGCCGATAACGGCCACACCAACCGCATCCCCCACCCCGACAGCGACGGCTACACCCACCATTACCCCAACTCCCAGTGAAACTCCTCAACCCACAGAGGAGCCGACCGAGGAACCAACGGAAGAGCCGACAGAGGAACCTACTGAGGAGCCTGAACCCACAGAAGAGCCGACTGAAGAGCCTACTGAGGAACCCACCGAAGAACCTGCTCCAACGGAAGAACCGACAGAAGAATCCACTGAATCTCCCACCGAAGAATCATAACTCCCTTAAACAAGAACATCCGAGCTGACGAAGCCCGGATGTTCTTTTACTTCCAAACCATCCACTGCACGATGGCAACCAAATGCCCAAGGATGATACCGCCGACAACCTCCAGCGGAGTATGACCGATCACTTCCTTCAATTCATCTTCATTCCAGATATGACCATGAAGCAGTTCTTCAAATAACACATTGATACGCTCGGCATGTTTACCCGCCTGCCGCCGAACTCCTGCCGCATCGTGGGCAATAATCATCGTGGCGGCCACCGCAATCCCAAATAGCGGGTTGTCAAACCCATGATACAAACCAACCGCCAAGGTCCCTGCCACCATCAACGCCGTGTGAGACGAAGGCATCCCGCCCGCGGCAAGGAACATCGTCCACAACCAGCGGCGGGATCGCAAATACTCGGTGGGAATTTTCAAAATCTGTGCCAACAGCCACGCGATCAAGACCGCAATCAGAACCTTGTTTTGAAAAACATCAAGCAGGTTCATTCAGGTTCATCCTCGAAATCGACCAGCGACTCACCAGCCAACTTCTGCACTTTGAGTTGAGCGGCATCCAATAAAGCGCCGCAATGCGTGACGAGAGCCTGCCCGCGCTCGTAGAGTTTTATCGCATCTTCGAGCGGATTCTGCGAAGCCTCCCCTTCCAATGCTTCGACGATCTGCTCCAACTCAACAAGCGACTCTTCAAATGTCAGGTCTTCAATCGGTTTTGGGGATGATTTTGTCTTTGCCATGCATACTCCTGTATGTCCATCCAAAGAGAGCCTCTTCAGTAAATGAGCGCTCTCGCGAATGACATTATTTTTTTATTACTTCAAATTCGCCATCGCTGACGTGAACGTTCATCTCACCATGCGCTTGTGAGACCTTGCCGACGATCTTGCCATCTGACTTGCGAGTGATAATAGCATATCCGCGCGCGAGGATGCCCGCCGGGTTGAGCGCATTCAAGCGTTTGGATATTCCATCTACGCGGGCAGACTGTAATTGGACGCGATGATTCAACGCAGAAAACGCGCGACGGGACAACTCATCAAGTCGTTGGAACTCGGATTGAATCCTTCGTTCGGGAGAGACATACTTGAGCCGGGTCGCCAGGGACGAGATCAAGGCTTCATGGTCAGCAAGCAGGTTCGAGGTCAAGTCTGTGAGACGCGATTGATAAGCAGAAAGTCGAAAGCGGAGGTCATCCAAAGTCGTTTGTGTCGCTAATTCCGCAGCGGCTGTGGGAGTGGGGGCGCGCAAGTCAGCGGCAAAATCGCAAAGCGTGAAATCCGTTTCATGACCAACGCCAGAGATGATCGGAACCTGCGAAGCCGCCACAGCACGCACAACACGCTCATCATTGAACGCCCATAAATCTTCAATGGAGCCGCCGCCACGCGCAACGAGAATCACATCGGGATTTTTTGGGTTGAGCGCTTGAATGGCATCCACCAACGCAGGCGGCGCATCCACGCCTTGGACGGGCGATGGTGCGAGAATGACCTTTGCAAGCGGTTGTCGGCGGCGAATGGTGTTGAGCATATCGCGCAGCGCCGCACCCGTCGCAGAAGTGACAATGCCGATCACACGCGGATGCTCGGGGATGGCTCGTTTGCGCTCGGGGTCAAAGAGACCTTCCGCCTCCAACATGGATTTGAGTCGTAAAAATTCCTGAAAGAGTGCGCCTTCGCCTTTGGCTTGAATCAGGTTTGCGATGAGTTGATATTGTCCCTGCGGCTCATAGACAGCGATGCGTCCATGTACTTCAACAGCGGCGCCTTCCTGCAAGTTTGGGCGCGTGCGCAGGGCATCGGTCTTCCACATCACACAACGCAAGGAAGCGTTTTTATCTTTGAGCGTAAAGTAGATGTGACCCGAAGCGGGCCGCGACAGGTTGGAAATCTCCCCGGTCACCCACACATCCTGCAATTCGGGATTCTCTTCCAGCAATTTGCGGATGCGGAAGGTGAGTTGAGAAACGGTCAGAGTTTCGGATAAAAGGCTGGGCTGCATTAGAGGTCAATGAAAAATGAAGGAAGAGGATTTGGTAAAATTTTAGTCACGCAAAATGACTTCAATCTTCCAGTTTATCGTCAGGTTGTGGAATCTCCTCTGGAGCAAAAAGGAACGCTCCAGGCAGGTAGGCATTGCATTTCTCACCATTATAATCTCCCTTTGGATTGGGTTTCGATATGCAAAAGATGTCTTTGTCAATCTGTTTCCCATCCTTTTGTGGGGGTATCTCGTCTTTCTGTGTTTTATCGCTTTGTATCCCAACAATCGACAGAGTCCGCTATTCGATGTAAAAAGAAACTTGCCCGTAGCAGGTGGACTCCTTCTACTGTTTTTCGTTTCCATCCTTTTAAGAAGCGTTCAACTTGATAGTCTGCCTCCCGGCTTGCATCCTGACGAATCGGGATATATCGAATTTGCCCTTTTACATATTCCAAACGCAGAACAACCCTGGCTGTTCATTAACCCTTTCCGCACCGGGTTGGACTCTCAACCGATCTTATATAAATACCTCTTTTGGATCAGTACGCATCTATTCGGACCTTCGATCTCTGCTGTGAAAATTTTCAGCGTGATCGCCGGGGCAATGGCCGTCTTGGGCACATTCCTAATGATGAAGGAACTGACTGGCAACATCCGTCTCGCCTGGCTGACAGCGCTTCTGATGTCCGTCTATCATTACCATGTTCACTGGTCACGTTTGGCGCTCAGCAACATTTGGACGACTCTATTCCTTCCGATGACGATAGGCCTGTTCCTGCTTGGCTGGCGAAAACAGCATTCCGGCGCGGCGGTTTTGGCAGGAGTCTGTCTGGGATTCTCCGCGTACGTGTACAGTGGCGGATATTTCGTGGTCATTCTGCTCACAATTTTGTTTGTACGACTGTGGCGTCAAACACAGGATCGCCTCAACTTGACGATCTATTCCGCAAAAATGATCGCAATGGCGGCTGTGATTGCGGCTCCGCTGGTTGTGTTTGCTTATCTCGTGCCAGAATACTTTTTTGACCGTGCCGCTCTCGTCCGCGGATGGACTCCACAGGCAATCATGGCATATTCGCGGGGCGAAGAAATCTCCTTCCGCGATTATTTCGTTCATCAGGTTGAATATTCCTTTGGGGCGTATAATTTCCACCCAGAGATCACTGGTTTTTACAAACCTGAAATCCCATTTTTAGTAGGCTTTGCATCGATTCTATTTTTGGTGGGCATTTTCCTCGCTTTCAACCGAAAGCATTATCTGGCGTTGATCTGGCTGTTGATTGTGACGATTCTCGGAGGCGTGATGATCGATGGCACTCCCGGATCGACTCACTTTATCGGAGCGATCCCAGCCATCTGTTGGTTGGTGGCGCTTCCCATCGATAAACTTTTCGAGAGCGGCAATCAGCGCCTTGCCTATGCGTTGATCGTGGTCATTATCTATACAGATCTCTTTTTTTATTTTGCGTTATATAACGGAAATCCCTCTTCCGACCTGACGTTGCCATTTCCGATCATTGGACCTTGAACTTTTCTGCTAGAATCTCACCATGAATCATCTCTGGTCACCGTGGCGTATGAAATATATCGAATCTCACAACAAAGAAGCAGGCTGTGTGTTCTGCAATGCACAAGCCCAAACAGACAGCGCGGAAAACCTGATCGCCTTCCGCGGAAAGAATGCATACGTGATCCTCAACCGCTATCCCTATACCAGCGGGCATTTGATGGTCATTCCATTCAAACACGCCCCCAACTTGGAGGAATTGGATCCCGAGACGCGCGCCGAAATGATGGAACTGACGTCGCGCTGTACGACCATCTTGCGCGAAATTTATCGGACGCAATCCTTCAATGTTGGCGTCAATATTGGCGAAGCGGCTGGGGCAGGCGTGCTCGGACATGTCCATATTCACATCGTGCCGCGTTGGGCAGGTGACACCAACTTCATGTCTTCGGTCGGGCAGACGCGCGTTCTGCCTGAAGCGTTGGAGGAAACTTATCAACGAGTACGACAAGCCTTCGAAAAATAAAAGGAAGGGTGATGTATCGCCCTTCCTTCAAATTCCTAGCGGGGACAGATCGACTTGGAGACACAATGCGACGATTTAAAGAAAAAATAATTTCCCTCTTACTTATCGGTATCTTCATCATCGCCTGCAGTTCTGAAGGAGCGCCTCTCTCTCCCTCAGAGCCAATGTCCACAGCGACGGTTGGCACACCACTGCCAACGCTTACCCCCACACCCCAGGGATTATCCACGCCTGTCACATATGGGTCAGATATCGAAGCATTTCCGGCAGGCGTCAACCCGCTGACAGGTTTGCAAGTGAAAGATTCCAATCTATTAAATACACCTGCCATGGCAATGTCCATTTCGCATTTTCCAGTGGCGGCTCGTCCGCAATCGGGGTTATCGTTCGCGCCATGGATCTTCGAGTTTTACATCACCGAAGGCGCCACCCGCTTCCTTGGCATTTTCTACGGTCAGTTCCCCGAGCCAGAGATTCCCATCACTGGCGATTGCGCCGTACGGCGTGAACCCTTCGTACAAACATCTACTTTGTTGGGCAATCGCATCTGGCTGGATGAAAACCAAAACGGCAGACAGGACGATTACGAAAAAGGCGTCGGCGGGGTGTGTGTCAATTTGTATGATGCCGCCAATCAACTGCTTCAACAAACTGTCAGCGATTCAAATGGATACTACGGCTTCAACGTCGAGCCGGGAAGCTATATCGTCGAGTTTAAACTTCCGGCGTGGCTAAACTTCACGCAGAAGGACGTCGGGGATGAGAACTTGGATAGTGATGTGGATCAGGCTTCGGGTCGGGCGGATGCGAGCGTGTCAGCTGCGCATCTTTATCTGGACGCAGGCTTGATCCCATCTGCAGAAGTGAGTCAACCCGTCAGCGATGCCACTCAAATGCCGCCCGCTGAGGTGGGACCCATCCGCTCGGGACGTTTGATCTACATGGACATTCATGAATTTTTCCTCAACTCATGTTTTGTCTTTGCCTCTGCTTCACCTGAGATTTTAGACAGGCTCCCGCAGTGTTATCTCGTCCCGCATGATGAAGCGAGCGGCGGCGCGATGGTGACCATCGAAAAAATGAAGGCGCTCGCGGAAGAAAATCGTGAAACTCGTTCGGGTGATTTCAACTATGCCAGCAATGTATTTTCGGAGATTCCCCCTGCAGGCGGCTGGGTGGCGAATCGCGTGAATACCTATGTGGCGTATCGTAATCAATCCGCGTTTGTGTATGACCCGCTCTCCGGTTCGTATTGGCGCTACGTGGACGATACCACGCAGGAAAATGCCGGTGTGCTACATGCCGAAATCGATAAGCTGACCGGACGCCAATTACAATTCGAAAACATCATCGTGCTGGAAGTGGATCAGGAAGTCTTTAAATTCAAAGGCGAACTCGTTCCGACGTTGATCGATTGGAATATGGGGCTTGGAAACGGCGGCTTTGCCTATCTCTTCCGCGATGGGATGAAATATGACATCCGTTGGAGCACGAAAGCACGCGACTATGAAAAAGAGACCGGACAGGCGCGCCCCATCTACTTTGTGGATGCGGATGGAAACCCCATTCCGCTCAAGCCTGGGCGGACATGGATCTTCGTCGCTTCGCCTTATTCATTCGTAACCAACCAAATGGACGGCAGTTGGACTGTCCGTTATATTCCGCCGGAAGGGGCGAAGTAGTTGGAGGATCATATGCATGCATATGTTCGTTCGTTGAAAGAACTGTTCGAAAAGAATGCCAACCCAATTGATGCTGGTCCGATGAAGAAATATATGCGCGACCAGTTCGAATATCTGGGGATTAAGAGTCCGCAATTCAAAACCTTGCAGGCAGACTTCATCAAGCAAAACGGTTTGCCGCCCATCACCGATCTCGATGTCATTGTCCGCGAATTATGGGATCTGCCTCAACGCGAGTTTCAATATCTCGCCACCAGCCTGATCGGCAAAATGGAAACCCAACTGGAAGCCGATTTCATCGCCACCCTCGAACATCTCATCACTCACAAATCTTGGTGGGACACGGTCGATACCATCGCGGGGCACCCTGTCGGCATAATGTTCAAGCGTTATCCCAAGGTCAAGGCAAAATATCTGAAAAAATGGCGCAAGTCCGAGAATTTCTGGCTGCGCCGCACCACCTTATTGTTCCAACTCGCCTACAAGGAAGAGACTGACTTCGAGCTATTGTGTGAGTTGATCAAAAAAAACCTCGGTTCAAACGAGTTCTTCATCAACAAAGCCATTGGCTGGGCATTAAGACAATACGCGTGGACCAATCCCAGCGCTGTGAAAAAATTCGTCAAAGCCACGAAGGAACTGCATCCGCTGAGTCGACGCGAGGCGCTGAAAAATATCGGCGGATGAGTCCGCCTCACTTATATAAAGTGAAGAGCGGAATGTCATCGAAGCGATATTCGTACACCACTTCTTTGCCTGCCAATGTCCGCAAAATGGAGCTGTCCTCGCCATCGAATCCCAATGTCGATTGACGATGCTGGAACAAATACCAATCCGCTTGTTGCATCGGAATGGATACCGGCGCAGGAGCTTGCCATCCCAACACGCTTTCCACTTTTGATGGCGCCAAAATCACCAGATCATCCCGCAGCCGCCCCACTGTCTGATAATAGATCATCACATCATGACTCCACGGGTCTGTCCAGATGCTGTCTCCCGCCTCCGCGCGTTCGTTGAGAATCGGCAGCGCCAGGCTATAGGTCTCGCACCAATAGGTCGTCTCCAGTTTTAGGTTCGTCGCGCCTCGTAATCCGCCAACACCTTCGCCGTAATATGATAGATGATGGGGATGCAAGCGGATCATGGTGATG
>JAHDWC010000053.1 GCA_023382575.1 Anaerolineales bacterium | reverse complement strand
CCAATTGCACACGTCCACAGACCCAATCACGATACGCCTGACTGCGTAGATCCTGCGGAGAAGTCCCACGCATCTGCAAATACTCTTGCGGCACGTTGAAATAACCATCTTCAATGTCTTCCACAGCATCTCGCAACATGTGTGTGATGTGCGCGGCAGTCACGGCCATGTAACGCGCCTCATGCCGAGGGGACGGGTCATCGTGACCGATAAAGTAGTACAACGCCTCTGTAACCGCCACCGACAACTTCCGTGAATAGTCGAATAATTCCACTTGTGAGATCATCTTTCCACGTCGGTTCGCATCAAAGACCATCACGTCCATCATGTTGTGAAGATACATGCGTAATCCACTGTTCTTCTCGGCATCATGCTGAATCAGGTCCACGAGCATTTGCTCTTCGGCACACAGTCCCTTGGGAATTTCATTTCGGTAACAAGCGTTTAGCAAGGCTTGCTGACGTTCGGCAAATGCGATCTTCTCTTCTTGGGTGCCAGTTTTTGTGTCGATGACATCATCCACCCAACGGAAATAACCATACGCCCGATAGGCATCGCCTATGCGGTCATGATCTGCCAAAAAGCGGATTGTGTAATATGTCTGCTTGCTGGCTGACTTGGTGATCTCAGCCGCTAGGGAGGCACTTGATGATGCTGTCGCTTCCATTTTCTTCTTCACAACCTTTATTTGTGTTTGTTTGCACATTCATAGAGATGTACGGAAGGAAAGCCTCATGGTTGCGAGATTTGAAACCAGTTAACAATTCATGGCTTGCCGATTCCCGATGCGACATGACGTTAAGATGCCCATAATGCGCTCTGCGATTCACCCGATGGCGCCTACACTTTCTAACAAATTTGTGTGTCGCCAAAAATGTTTTAGTTGGTAAAATATTTATATACTAAAATATTTGGAGTTCCCGAAACCATTCATGCAGGAATTCGATTCCCTCACTCTTATCCAGGATATTGTAAAACTTGCCAAACGCTTCCCGCGTTTGCGTTTGACTCCCGGGCACGCGGATAACCTGACACACAGCGAATATGAACTGCTTCTGTTGCTTGGTATCAATCTGTCTGCGGAAAAGCCAGCCATCTCCGTCTCTGAAATTAGCGCGATGTTGCAGATCACACCCGCCGGGGTGACGCATCTGGTCAATCCGCTTGAGGCGAAAGGTTACCTTCAACGCCGGGTTTCCCCCAGTGACCGTCGCGTGGTGTTAATCGCCCTGACGCAACAAGGACAACAGACCGCCAACGCTCTGCAAGCTGACATGCAAAAACATCTCACTGGGCTGGTCAAGCATCTGGGCAAGCAAGACAGCCAAACCTTGTTTCGCCTGATCTACCGTGCCCTGGATTATTTTTCATCCCAACCGATAAAAGACAAATGACCAACAATCTCATTATCCAAATGAAGGGGGTTTTTAAAACCTACCTTGCCGGTGACGAGCCTTTTATGGCGCTTAATAATGTTCACCTTGACATCCATCAGGGTGAATTTTTGGGTATCACTGGAAAATCTGGCGCCGGCAAAACCACTCTGCTTAACATGATCGCCGGAGTGAGCGCCGTCAGCGCAGGTGAAATTTTATTTCACTGGATGGGCAATGACGTGCCTGCACCCTTCGTGCCAATCCACACTCTCAGCGAAGACAAGCTGGCGCAATGGCGCGGCGAACATCTGGGTATCGTGTATCAATCGTTTGAGTTGATGCCCACCCTCAGCCTGCTCCAAAATGTCATGCTTCCACCCGATTTTCTTGGCGGATACCGTCCGCTCATCACCAAACAACGTGCCATCGAGTTGCTGGAGATGGTTGAACTCGCCGACCATGCCCATAAGATCCCAGCGCACATTTCAGGCGGACAAAAACAACGCGTCGCCATCGCCCGAGCCTTGGTCAACGACCCGCACCTGATCATCGCCGATGAACCCACCGGCAACCTCGACAGTGTCACCGCTGAAACCATCCTGCAAATTTTTGAAAAACTGGTCGAACAGGGCAAGACCATCGTCATGGTCACACATGATGAGAGCTTTTCCCCACGTTTCACCCGTCGCCTGAAAATCGCGGATGGCGTTGTCAGCGCCCCGGCAAAATCAGACTCAGCCAAGTCGCATCCGTGCACACGCCCGCTGCAATTGTTCTCCGTTGGGAAAATTGGAGCACGCACCCAGCCGAAGAATTCTGGGTCGGCAGCCATTATCTTGCATGATGTGGAAAAGATCTACGAGAATGCGGCGGGAAAATTCCATGCGCTGAAGAACATCAACCTGCAACTCAACTATGGACAGTTCATCTCCATTGTCGGAAAATCCGGCTGCGGAAAATCCACCCTGCTGAACATGGTAACGGGCATCGATCATCCCACCAGTGGCGAGGTGTTGATCGGCGGCGAGCATATCTACAATATGAGTGAGAGCAAACGCGCCTTGTGGCGCGGAAAAAATATGGGCGTGGTCTTCCAATTCTTTCAATTGCTCCCCACGCTAACCTTGCTTGAAAATACTATGCTCCCAATGGATTATTGTGACCTGTACCCGTTCAACGAACGTCCGGCACGGGCGTTGGAACTGCTCAAGATGGTTGGACTGGAAGATCAAGCACACAAACTGCCTACCGCCGTCTCCAGCGGACAACAACAATGCGCGGCGATTGCACGCGCCATCGCCACTGATCCATCCATCATTCTGGCCGATGAACCAACCGGCAATCTGGATAGCCGCTCAGCAGAGACTGTGCTTCAACTCTTTGAGCGATTGGCAAAACAAGGCAAAACCATCCTGATCGTGACGCATGACCCATCCATCACAGAACGCACTGACCAAACCATCATCCTCTCGGATGGGGAGATCATCGATCCGCTTGTGGCGCGCGCTCTGCCGTACCTGAGTCACCCGCAAATGCTCGAAGCGACAAAACAAGCCGAAAAGCGGCGAGTCGCTCCACGTCATGTGATCTTGAAGCGCGGAGAAGAAGTCGAGTATTTCTTCATCGTCATCGATGGTGAAGTTGATGTCATCATGGAGTCAAAATTCCGCAAAAAAGTGGGGCTGACACGTTTGGGCCCCGGACAATTTTTTGGTGAAGTGGAACTGATGCAGGGCGGGCAGGCTGTGGCACATGTCCACGCTGCCGAGCAGGGCGCGGAATTGGCCTTGCTGCCCAAGAAACTATTTTTTGATTTGATTGATGGTTCCCCGCTGACGCGCCAGAGCATTCGCGAAATAGCTACAACCCGTCTCGCCGAAAACCGACGAAGGAAGACTGACCAATGAATACTAAATCGAAGCCCAATCTGTTAACTCCTCGTTGGAGCAAAGTCTTCACTGATCTATGGAATGACAAAACCCGCACCGGACTGGTGGTTGCGTCTATTGCTGCTGGCGTGTTTGCAATTGGCATGATCATCAGCGCCTATGTGATCATGAATGAAGACGTTAACCATGGCTATGCTGCGGTCAATCCGCCCAACATTGAGGTGACAACAGATCCGTTTGAACAGGATTTCGTCCAGACGATTGCCAACCTGCCGGGTGTGAAGGATGTAGAGGGGCGCTTCATTCTTCCGGTTCGGGCGCGACGCGCTGCGGAAGATTGGATTCAGCTGACATTGGTGGGGCTGGAAGATTTGGAAAGCAACATCAACCTGCGTACCCCCTTGGAGGGTGTGGGTGTCGCCGAAACGGACGAGGCGCTCATCAGCCAAGATGTGATGCACATCAGCGGACTTCATGCAGGCGATGTTATCCATCTCGAATTGCCAGATGGCTCCACTCACGCCTTGCGGGTGGCGGGTTTGGTATCTGACCAGACCACCTCCACTCCCGATCCGGCTGCGACCAACTTGGTGTTTGTGACGACCAAGACTCTGCGGTCGATGGGGTTGGATGGTCGCTATAACCTGCTTTACCTAACCGTGACAGATGGCGGCGATCGCCAGTTTATTGAACAAGTGGCTGCGAATGTGCAAGACAAAGTGGAAAAGAGCAATCGAACAGTCTACCGTGTAGACAAACAGCTTTCCAACGAACACCCGATGGCAGACATCACCCTCATCATCATCGGCGTATTGGGTGCGTTGGGCGCGTTGATCACTGTTCTGAGCACCTCGCTCATCGTCAACACTCTCAATGCACTATTAGCTCAACAGTTGCGGCAGATCGGTGTGATGAAACTAGTTGGCGCACGCAGCCGTCAGATTTTAGGCATGTACCTCGTGTTGGTGATGGCATATGGTCTGATCGCGCTGGTCATTGCCATTCCGCTTGGGGCGCTGGCTGGTTACCTGCTGGCTTCGTTCATGGGGTACTTGCTTGGCGCGGTGATTCAAGGTTTTCGTATCGTCCCCATTGCAGTTCTGGCTCAAACCCTTATCGCCATTTTGATTCCATTGGGAGCCGGTTTTGTCCCCGTCAACAATGGAGCGCGGACCAGCGTGTTGGAAGCCATTAGCAACTATCGTCCCAACAATCAACCGACCTCGAATCGCAAGAGCCGCCTCGCCCGATGGATCGGTTGGATTTCACGCCCTGTCCTGCTCTCGTTTCGTAACACCTTCCGCAAACGTGGACGGCTGCTCCTGACCCTTTTCACACTGACCGTGGCTGGGGCTGTCTTCATCGCCGTATTCAATGTACGTGATTCGCTAACCAGCGTGATGGAAAGCCTTTTACAACATTACATGGGTGATGTCACGGTCAACTTTAGCCAGCCATATCGTGTGAATGAGATTCGGCGAACCCTTCATCAAATTCCCGGTGTGGAAGGGGTGGAGGGTTGGGCTATCGCCTCGGGTGAGATCTGGGATGAAAGCGATGAACTCGTCAGCAAACTGTCCATCATCGCCCCGCCGCAGGATACGCAGTTGCTTGATCTGAAACTCGTGGCTGGGCGCTGGCTGTTACCGGGGGAAGAACGCGCAATTGTAGTGTCTGATAGCTTGTATTTGGTTTATCCTGATTTGCAACCCGGTGACAAACTGACGATCAAACTTCCCGGACGACGTGAAGAATCCTGGACTGTGGTGGGTGTCTTTCCCTTCCTTGCCATGTTCGGGGATCCGATGGCATATGCCGATTTTGACTATATTGCCGCGCAAAATCAACATGCCAACCGCACAACCATGTATCGCATCATCACCCGTGAGCACGATTCAGCATTCAATCTTGAACTTACTCGGAGCATAGATGCTCATCTGGCCCGCCAAAATTATGCTGTGCAAAGTGTTGAATCCGGTTCTGCTTTACGTCAGAAAGCAACGCTTGCCATCAACGTCGTGATCGTTTTTCTGCTTATCATGGCAGTACTGACAGCTTTCGTCGGCAGCATGGGATTGACCGGTGCAATGAGCATCAACGTTTTAGAGCGCACCCGTGAGATCGGCGTGATGCGCACCATCGGCGCTGTGGATCGGGTCATCATGCAATCTGTCATCATCGAAGGGCTGGTGATTGGTCTCATCACCTGGGTGCTGGCTATTGGCGTATCTTTCCCGATTGGCTACAGTCTGCTGGGCATCATCAGTGCTGCGCTCGGTACCCCCATGGATCTGACTTTCACCCCACTCGGCATTTTGCTCTGGCTGGGTGTCGTGGTCATTCTTTCCATCTTTGCCAGCATTGCCCCTGCCCGTAACGCCGCCCGCCTGACCATTAATGAAGTGTTGGCTTACGAGTGAAATATCTGAGTTTTTAGGTCGCTCTATTCGCAGTTGTCCCAGTCGCTATGTCGATAACTTGGTCGAAACAAACTTGTAATTTGTAAAGTAGGCAGAACCGAAATATTCAATACTAGGGCTATGCTTGTCATTACAACATTTGGAATGACATAAAATCCATTGCTATGAGATATCCTTGCCTACCTCAACACATCTTGTTCGGTAAAGTAATCCACTGCGCCTTGGTGTAAATAGGATTGGGCTTCAGAGTTCAATAAAGCAATGGATTGTTCCGGACTGATGGACAACCTGCTTTTCCATTCGGCTGATGAAGGAACGTAGAACGCTTTCAGGATTTGTGATGAATGTTCTTCTGGAAAATCCTCCATGGCCGCTAAAACAACAGTCGTTGCTACTGTTTCTACATCATCCTGAATCGAACTATACAACCCTGCAGAAATTTTGCTCTGATGAAAAATGCCCGGAGCAGCCTGAAAGATCATTTTCGCTTCATCCCCGGTGATGGGAATCAGTTTGAATCTTGCGTTTGGTTCATTCAGTAATTCAGATAATTCTGTGTTAGGAGAAGATCCACTCCACAGAATGGCATCGATCTCTCCATTTGTGAGAGCACGAATTGCCGTGGATAGATCAAGCTGTTCATGACTGAACTCAGTTTCCCAATCAATCCCCAGCCCGGCAAAGATGAACCTTGCCTGCTGTTCCGTTGCTGAACCCGCTTCACCAGTGGATATATGTTTTCCTTTGAGTTCATTAACTGATGTGATGTCAGAGGTTTCTAAAACGACAATATGCAATTGTTCTTCATATAAGGGCAGTACGATGCGCGCCGCTTCAGCGTAATCTGGAAACATGGGGCGCACCATCTCTGTGCCGCATTTGATCGTGATTTTTTCTGTCGGCGCGTCTGGGAAGGCGCTCATCAACTCTCCCCGATTAGCAAGGACAACATGATAATCGTAGACAAATGCCAATCCAGCCTTGCCGGAGGTTAGGAGATCTACGCTCTTCATCAGGTTTTGAGTTTCTTTTACGTTAGAAAAGATAGTGGGGATTTGCGCGTTGATCTCTGAACTTAAACCGCTTCCTTCAGCGTACCAGTCACTGTTGGCGGCAATGGTGAATTTATATACCCCAAGCGGTGTGGATGTTGCAGGTTGAATATCAGGGTTTTCTGTAGGGGCGACAGTGGCAGGTGCAGATGTACAGCCTGCTGCAATGATCATAATGGCAAAGAAAAGAGAGGTCTTTTTAATATCCATGCTAATCCTTGACGTTGGAAATGCTGGAGGAGCAGGATATACGCCCTATTAGCTGTGGAATCGGCATTTGATAATACGCCTCACCGGCACATGCCCGGCATAAATAAAGTGGCTTGTTCATGGATGGTTTCGTGCTTGGTTTCGCGTTTGTTTATGACCTCTTCACCGTTTCTCGCTTTCAGTTGGCGTGTCCCTCTTTACGAGGGACACGCCAAAAGGAGAATGAACTAATAAACCCCGCCGAGATTGGCGCCAGATGTGACAACCAGGGCGAAGAAAGCGATGCGTCCCAATAGCTCACCGATCAACAGAACGATGGGCAGCCAGGTGGGAATGCTCTTTCCATTGCGGACGAAGATCAAGCCTGTCAGCAAGGCGACAAGATGCAGCCAATGCAAAGGAGAAGCAAGGAAATTCTGTCCGGTGGTGTTCATAACTGCATTGCCGGAGAGCCAGATGAACGGTACAACGAAGCGGACGATTAGGCTTGCCAGCAAGGTGGGGAACAGGATGGAGGTCAACAACGCATGAGTTTTCTCTTCCACAAAATACGTGGCGGCTGCGGGCCCGAGTGTGAAGACCGTGAGCATGAAGAAGACCAACGGGATCAGGTTGTTGATGGCATCCATAGCTTTGCCCGCGTATGCCATGCCGGTGGTGAAGACTGCCAGCAAGCCTACAAGAGCGGTGAGTTTGAGCATCCAACCGTTAGCCGCTTTGGTGTAGACCAAGTACAGGCTGATGGCAGCCAGCAGACCGAAGATAGCAAATGTGAGAATCTCACGGCTAAGCCAGGCTGTGCCGATGTTTGCCAGCATGCGAATAGCGCCGAGCGGTTTGCCAAGATGGAAGAAGGCGGCAACCACACCCACACCGATCAAGGCGAGGATGGCGATCCACTCGTTGCGTGTTTTGACAGATGAACCTTCAATAGTGATCCATTGACGCAGGGCGGCGAAGACCGCCAGCCCAACAGCAAGTTGTGTGAGCAGGGTGAACAGAATGAGCGGGAGTTCAAGAAGGGTATCCATTTACACATCCCTCCGGACGATTTTGGGAGCCACAGGCAGCACAAAGCGTGTGGATGGCTCAAGGTCGGGGCGATAGGGGAAGCCGGGCGGATATTGAACTGTGCCCGAAACATCATCCACGTCGAGGTCGACAAGCGTCAGGGCATTGGTGGGACAGGCTTGCACACAGGCAGGCAAAAGTCCTTCATCGATGCGCTGCCAGCACATGCTGCATTTTTCTACGTGACCTTCTGCTTCGTTATAGCGAGGCGCACCGAACGGACAGTTGCGTAAACAGTTGCGGCAGCCAATGCAGATGTCTTCGTTGTGGACAACGATGCCATCATCTCGTTGGGTATATGCGCCGACTGGGCAGCCTTCAAGACATGCAGGCTGGGAGCAGTGATTGCAAGCCAAAGAATAGAAGGCGCGGTCTTTATGCGGGTAGATCTCTTCACTGAGCGGGTACACCTTGCGCCAGACCATACCAGGGTCGAGATTGTATTGGTTCTTGCACGCCATTCCACAGGAGGAACAGCCGATGCACAACTCAGCGTTGACGGAAAAAGCGTATCTGGTCATTGGGTTCCTCCTATGCCTTTTCGATCTCGGCAAATTGATCGTGGATGGCGACGCCGGGCGCGCCAGTCTTATATTTGCCCATGTCAGATGACTCATCATCCACGAGGATGTTGACATTGAAAGGATTCTTCTGCCCGTACCAGGCTTCATACATCAAGATCGTATCGGCGGGAACAATATCGTTCACGCTGACTTTGAGTTGAACTTCACCCGTCTTGTTGTACACGCGGACGGTATCCCCATTGACGAGACCCTTTTCGCGTGCCAGTTTCGGGTGGATGTATGCCAGCGGCTCGGGGTTGTAATCCAGCATCCAATCCAGGTTCTGGAATTGGGAGTGCAGTCCATACATGGAATGCGGCGTCAGCAGGCGGTAGGATGCGTACGCTTCACGCGGTGCCTTGTACTTGACCAGTGCCGAGTGACCGTATTCTTCGGCGATGGCGGACTTGAACTCATACTTGCCGGATGGCGTGCCAAATTTATTGTCCGACCAGGAAGCGGAAGAAGCTAGTTTGGCTTTGTGAGCGCCTTCTTTCAAATCTTCCCACGATTCGATGCCAAAGAGCGAGTAAATGCCGTCGTTGAATTCTTTAATCATCATCTCTTTGGAATCAATGTTTTCAGGGAAGGTGCAGGAACCAGCTTTGAGGCTGTTGATCTTGGCAGAGAGAGCCGAAGCGATCTCGATATCCGATTTGGTTTCGTACATCGGCGTAATTGCCTGTTCGTTGATGGACATCCAGTAATGCCAGTATGAAACGTTGACCGTCCAGTCTTCAAAAAGGGTGGTGGTCGGCAAGACGATGTCCGCCTGTTCGACAGTTGGGTTGAAGAACAAATCTGCCACGACGATCAGGTCGAGTTTCTTGAAGGCTTCGATGATCTTGTTGCGGTCGAAATCCTGGCTGAGGACGTTCTTGTTTGCAACATATAACATCCGCACAGGCGGCTCGGTGGCATCCAGAATTTCCTGCGCGATCTTGTTAATATTGAAAGCGCGGTCGGTATAGCTTGCCGCATCCCCGCCCTGACCCGTATCAAACTCGCCCATCGGTCCGGTCTCGCCGGTATAACCGATGGAACCCTCAGGAGCCGATTGCACCATCGCGTTGTAGTTGAAGCCCCAGGTAAAGAGGTGACCGTAACGAGCGCCGCCACCGACTTTGCCGATATTACCAGTCATGGCAACAAAGGCGTCGATTGCACGGACGTTTGCACCACCATTGACGTGGCGCTGTAAGCCATATCCCAGCCAAATAGTAGCGGGTTTTACAGAGGCAAATTCTTCGGTGATCTGCTTGATTCTTTCCACAGGGATGCCCGATTGCTCGGCTGCCCAATCCACGGTAATTTCGCGGCGCAGATATGAAGCGAATTCGGAATAGCCTTCAGCATTTTCTTCAAGCCAGGCTTTATCTTCCAATTTCTTATCCAGCAAATGACGCGCCATTCCAAGGGCAAGAGCGCCATCACCGCCGGGCTTGATCTGCCAGTATTCATCGGCTTTGGCAGCGGTTTGGGTGAAGATCGGGTCGATCACCACCACCTTGGCTCCACGGCGTTTCGCTTCATAGATATACTTCATCGAGTGAATGGAGTTGATGCTCGGATTCGCACCCCAAATGATGATGTACTTGCTATGCACCATGTCCTCGGGGTCATTGCACCACATGTTCCCCATGTCGAAGTTTTGCGCATCGATCCCAGCGGGCCAGCAAGGCGTGCCGACAAAGCGAGTGGTGTACCCAAGTGAAGACATCATGCCTTCGACACCGTAGTGAGTGATGCCGAAGTTGCCCGAATATTTGGTCATACCCAAGCCGAGCAGGCTGCCATCCTGTTCCTTGAGTTCAAGGATCTTTTTGGCGATGGTTTCCAGCGCTTCATCCCAGGAGATGCGCACCCAATTCCCCGTGCCGCGTCCCTCCTGTTTCATTGGATATTTGATGCGGTCTGGACTATAGACCGAGCGAGGGTACGAATAGCCCTTGACGCACAATCCGCCTCGGGTGAACGTTGAGGCGGGGTCGCCTTCGACGAATTTCAGCACCCCGTCTTTGACATAACTCAATATACTGCATGTGTCGTAGCAGTTGCGCGGGCAGGCGTTATGGAAGACCTGATAGGCATCCTTGCCCTCGTAGCCTGTGCTTGGCATGACGCTCGCTTCAGGTCCCCGACGCAGCAGTCCATTGCCAGGCAAAGCGGCAATGGCTCCAACAGCCGTCATCATTTTCAGAAAATCTCGTCGTGAAACCTTATTACCGAGGGTCTGTTGGATATTTTTGTTACCTGAACCATGTTTTTCTTGCATATGAAAACCTCCTTTCACAAAATAATTAATCAGCGTTTTGCAGCGCTGTTGTTAACGTCTGCTGAAGCAGGAGTTGTTGAAGCACATCCATGATGTGGAGGATCGCCGGATGTACATCATCAATGGATCGGATGCGCTGCCGGAATTTTGGTAGCCATATTTGCAAATGTTCCAAAAGGTATTCGCGCATGTCGCGTAACTGCGGCGAGTCAGAGTGGCTTAAGGCGGTCTCAATCTGCCAAAGCGCGTCAAGTTCGAGGGCGATATGGTCGTCGGGAATTTTGTTGAGCCAGGGCGAGACCAACCCAAGCAGCCCATAGAATTGGCGGATCTGCATGGTCGATTCGTTCATGACACGGTTTGAGTCATTGTCAAGGTAGATGGAAGCATAAGGTGGGGCGAGCAAGGCTCGAGGTCCGACAAAGAGGCGGTTAAATGAAAATTCCACCGCAGACCAATCATCCACAGTGGGGGCGGGGTGGATTCTTGCCAATTCTGTGTATGCTGTTTTCATCCCACTGGCATCACTTGCAAAGAAAAATATGCTAAGTTGTTGGATACTTTGGATAAAATCGGACATGGATGCTCCGGAAACATTTAATTATTTGAGAAAGATTTCACAAATAATTTATCAATTTTCCCCATCCTGTGCATCCTGCATGTAGATAATTTTGGCATTACCCGGTTGGGTAGTTTTAGTTATTATCCTCCTGAGTAGTTAGTCCTTTGCGGGTGGCGTAGGCGGCAAGTTGGGTGCGGTTTTCCAGATTGAGCTTATCCAAAATACTTTTGATGTGCGCCTTGACCGTGTTAACAGAAATTTGCAGGCGCGCCGCAATTTGAGGATTACTGATCCCAGTGGCAGCGAGGCGAAGGACTTCCAACTCGCGGCTGGTGAGTTGCTCTACCGGGGTGTTTTGACGTCTGCGACCAAAGCCTATGTTCTTCATGATTTGCGAGGCGGTAGCATGAGTGATGGCAACTTTATCATCGGTAATACCGAGGACAAGGTCGAATAATTCGTTGGAATCCAGATTTTTTTGCAGGTATCCGGATACGCCAAGGTCAATCGCATCTCCCAGATGCTCATCTGCGGTGGATGCAGTCAGCATGATGATGGCAGTATTTGGGTAAAGTTCCAATATGCGTTTTGCGGCTTGTAGCCCATCCATTTGCGGCATCAAAATATCCATCATCACAAGGTCGGGGTGGAGACGTTCGCACATTTCAACGGCTTCTGCTCCGTGTTCTGCTTCGCCAATGACGGTCACAAGATCGGGACGGGCATTCATTAAAGAGATCAATCCCTGGCGGAAAAGCCGATGATCGTCGGCTACAATCGTTCTAAGCGGTAATTGCTTGGGCATGGGTCTTTTCCTGATGGGATTGAGAATCTACTGGAAGCCACAGGGAGATGCGGGTCCCCATCCCAGGCTGCGATTCGATGACAATTCGGCCGTTGACGCTTTCGGTCCTTTCACGCATGGATTTCAATCCAAAATGTTTTTTCAATTCGGTTTCTATAAAACCGATTCCATCAACTGTAATGTTGACTCCCAGACCATACTTTTCCTGGCAGAACCGCACCCAGACATGATTTGCATCCGCATGCAAGCGGATATTGGTCAATGCCTCCTGTATGATGCGAACAAGCTGCACCTCGCACATGGATGCCAGATGTACACTGGCACTGGCTGAATCTTCCACGTGGGTCTCGATGCCCGTCTGCAACTCGAATTCCTGGATGTATTCCCTTAAGAAGGGGATGACTTCTCCATCGTTGGTCAGGGCTGTTCGCAGGTTTAGTATGTTCTCGCGCACTTCCGCTTGCGCATCACGGATGCGGGTGCGCGCCTTGGTTAGTTCTTCCAGTGTTTCGTCTATCTTGCCTTGCTTGACCAAAAGTTCAAGAGACTGCATCTCAAGGCTTAGGAAGCCCAGGATCTGTGATAGCCCATCGTGCATTTCACGGGCCAGCCTGGCACGTTCTTCCACCACCGCGCTTGATTGCAATTGCGCGGTCATTAATGCATGTTCAATGGCTATGGAAATCTGCTGGGCAAGACTTTCGCAGACGATCTGATCAGATGGATTAAATGGGGAATTTATCTCCCGTCCCACCCACAACCCGCCGATTACTCTTTCATTTTGTTTAAGCAGGATGGGGAAAATATGATGGGCATTCTTCTGCGGGATTGGAAACTCCACAGCGCTGGTGATGGTTTCTGGATCGTTGTTGGCAGGTACATAATGAAAGTTGACTTTCTCGGGTCCCAAGGCTGTGACACGATAACGGATTGCGAATCTTCCGTCACTTTCCCATAGACCCAGCACTGCTGCTTCAGGATGCACCAGATTGAAAATCGACTCCATTGCAATCAGCAGGATTTCATCTGTGTCCATGCCGCTGGAGATTCTATGGCTGATATCCACCAGAGTGTTGACCCATTTCTGAATCGCGCGGTTTAACGTGATGGCTTCTTCCTTCTTGATGCGCTCGGTCAGGTCGTTTAGGATGAGCACGGTGCCGCGGTACTTTTCGCTGACATCCTGCATGCGCTTCATCTTGACCTGAAAGTGGCGCTCTCCCTGGGTTGTTTGCAGCGATTTAACAACCACCAGTTCCTGCTCGGCGCTTTGGGCAAAGCCTGTGATTTCGACTGCCATCCACGGGAAGGCTTGGTCGGCTGGTTGCTGATCGTAATATCGATGGGCAGGCAGGTCATATTCTTGAAATAATTCGGCTGCGGCTTGGTTGATGTTCTCGATATTGTTGCCATGATCGAGCAGGATGACCGGGTCATACAGACTTTCAAAGATCGTCAGATATTTGTTCTTTTCGTTTGTGAGTGCGCGGTTTTGCTCGCGCAGCTCATCGGCAACCTGACTCGCGTTCAAGGAATTCCATTCCACGCTGTAGCCAATCTCGAATCGGTCAAAGAACCGCTCGAGAAATTCCAGATAGACTCTTTCTTCATGCGGGGTGAAACTTTGTTCGCGGATCAAATCGAAGTAACTGCGACGGTAATACTTGACCAGCCCTAAAAACATTCCAAGGGTTATCCCGCGTGAGCGGTGTTTATGGACTTCTTCAATGCTGAACTTATCGATGACGGTTTCGTTAAATTGCGTATCCAGACTTATTTGCTCTTCCGCTTCTCCGGAGGCAACAGCACTGAACAAAGCCACATTCAACGACTGGATTGAGATGCGCCACGCCTCGATCAATGTGGAGGTGTAGCGCGTGTATTAATGGATTATGGCGTATTGAACAACGCGCCGCAGTAGCCAATCTTCATGGCTTGAAACCAAGCGTTTTAATGTTTCCATATATGGTGCTCCTGAATATTGTAAAAGCTATTCTCCTTTATTTTGCATTGTTTTTTTATTTTTGAGAGCAGTTTTTATCGGAAACCTGACAAAATGTATGAAAATTTGTGACAAATGATTAGCTGGATTTCCTATTACGTGCAATGATCATATAGGAATTAAGTAAAACATGAGCTTTCTTCCCTGGGTTAACGAATTAATCTTAATTCTCTCAATGATTGGGAAGAGAAATTTATGGAGTACTTAGAAGATTTACGAATTGGAGTCGAGGAATTATAAAGAAGTCACCTCATTTTGAGGAGCGATGCCCAGTCTTTTTGCTAAAGCAGCGGATTTGATACTTTAGTTTATACGGTGACTATAGACAGAAATCGTAAAGTAAAGATTTCAATCTTCTCAATAGGGGAAGGCACTTTATTCCATAAAAGGTGAATTTAGCGTAAAATGGTCTGAAATTATTGACAATCCAACAACCGAGGAAAATTCATGAAGAGACTGTCATTCAAGCATCGCCTGCTTTCCGTTATTTTACGCATCCCCCCCGCCTTAGCGCTGGCATTGACAGCTTCTCTTCTGGTCAATGGCATTCAAAACACCCTGGCCGCAGGAGAATTCACGGCGACAAAAACAGATAGTCTTTTTCTTGACATGAATGGGAATGCGCAGGTCAACACCGGCGATACGATCCAATATACAGTGGACATTACAAACGTCAGCCTGACAGAACAATTGGCAGTCTTGTTCATAGATACGATCGACGCCAACACGACATTGGTTGCCGGATCTGTCCATACCACCCCAATCGCGCGCAATGACAGCGGATATAGCACAGTGGGCAATGTCCTGTTAACAGTTCCCCCCGGCTCAGGCGTCTTGGTCAACGATGATGATCCCGATGGAACTGGTCCGGTGGCTGTAAGCGGATGCGGTGCAGATTTAATTGCCCCATTTACCTGCGCATCCACCAACAGTGGCGATGTTAGTTTAAATGCAGATGGTAGCTTCACTTACAATCCCGCGCCTGGCTTCTCCGGCGCGGATTCTTTTACCTACACCATTGCAGATAGCGACAATGCTACAGATACAGCCACGGTCAGTATTACAGTAGGCACACCAGTCTGGTTCATCAACAATACTGCTGTCGGCTTTGGAGATGGGCGCTCCGGCACGCCATTCAACAGCATTACGAGCTTCGATTTACTTGCCGCAGATGAGGCTGGAGATTACATCTTTATTGATACAGGTTCTGGTGCATACGCCGGGACTCTTACCTTGCTAAACAATCAGCAACTGATCGGCGAAGGCGTGGGACTTACAGTTTCTCCAAACTTGAGCATTGCCGCCGGCACCCGCCCCACTATCGCAAACATTGTTCTTGCCTCCGGCAATACCGTGCGCGGACTGAACGTCACCACCAACACAGGTACAGGTGTTAGCGGGTTCAGTGTTGGCGCATTGACAATCAATAATGTCTCGGTAAACAATACTGGCGGAATTGGCGTAAGCCTTTCCGGCGGCAGTAGCGCAATGGCGGTGACGTTTGACAGCGTTTCCTCAAGTGGAGGCGCAAATGGTATTGTACTGACCAATAATAGCGGCAGCTTCACCTCCAATGGCGGCACGATCGACCCAACCACCGGGCATGGTATATACGTCTCGAATACTGGAGTCGGCCCACTCAATTTCACTTTGTCTAATAGTACGATCACTGCTGCCCCATCGGGCTTTGATGGCATCAATTTCAATCTTCCCGGCAGCGGATCCTTCGGAATCATCACGATCCAGAATAATACGATCAGCAACAACGGGTACGCCGGTATTGGTGCTTCCATTCAGGGAACTGGCATCATCACCAAGATCAATGTTGGGGGCAATAGCGGCAATAACACCTTCACCAACA
The DNA here is from genome assembly GCA_023382575.1 of Anaerolineales bacterium. Lineage (GTDB taxonomy): Bacteria > Chloroflexota > Anaerolineae > Anaerolineales > Villigracilaceae > Villigracilis. The sequence continues at coordinate 5,980 of JAHDWC010000053.1, read as the reverse complement.
ATCAATATGGCGTAATCCTGACCGCCTCAGACACCGCCAATGTTGATTTTGATATTCGCAACAACACCATGACCGGCACAAACTTTCAAGTCGGGATATTTGCAAACGACTCCACTCCCAATAACGGCAGTGGAGCGACGCTGGAAGGGTACATTCGCGGCAATACCATTACGGTCAACCCAACACTGATCAATACAAGCGGCATCAATGTGATTTCCACCGGCGATGGCAACATCACGACGGAAATCAACAGTAATACGGTCAACAACTTTGGCGATGTCGGTATCATCATAGAATCAAAGGCAGGCATGGGTGATGTGCATGCCCGCGTCGTAAACAATACCGCCAGCACAACTTCAACAACATCTTATGCGGGCATGTTCTTGCGCAGCGGAAATAACACAGCTGGTGAAACCAGCCTTCTGTGTGTCAATGTAGTCGGCAATAACATAAGCGGCGGTCCCGCTGGACTGGCTGACTACGTTTTAGATCGCTATGTCACGCCCACCACGTTCCAAATTCAGGGGCTTGCGCCTTCACCCGCCACAGCATTACAAGCACAAACATTTGTGATTGGCACCGATACAGCCCCACCCGCCACGGCTTCCGTCGACACTGGTTCTTATTTAAATGCGACATGCTCCACTGTCAGTTTTGCTGCGTTGCCCAGCCAGGCGGACCTCGCCTCAGAGTTGGATAAAACTTCCGCGGCAGCCGCAGACCAGACCCCAGTCTGGCAGGAGGCGCTGACGTCGCTGGAAAATACCGCCTCATCCTGGACCCGTGACCTGATCTCCTCCCTGGGTGTTTCCTCCGCTCGTGCCAGCGGCGAGACCGTCAACATATCGCTGGGTGATATGGATCCATCGCAGGCAGTCACCATTACCTTTCAGGTCACAGTAGATAATTCTGTCAGCGCTTCCCAAGTCAGCAATCAGGGAACGATCAGCAGTTCTACCGTATCTTCTCACCTGACCGATGACCCAGCTGTAGGCGGTACCAGTGATGCTACCATTACTCCCTTGCAGGATCTCATCGCGCCAGATACCACCATTACCTCACAGCCTAGCAATCCCAGCAGCTCTTCGTTTGCCCCTTTTACATTTAGTGGCACAGATAATGTCACGCCTTCAGGTAGTCTCACCTTCCAATGTTCAATCGATGGTGGTGCTTTCAGTGCTTGCACCTCTCCATATACCTCTGGGGTACTGACAGATGGCAGCCACACCTTCCGGGTTCAGGCTGTCGATGCAGGCGGCAATGTGGATGGCACTCCTGCTTCTTACACGTGGACAGTTGATACGACCTCCCCTCCTGCCCCGGTTGTGTTCACCCCTGCCAATGGTAGTTTCACTAGCGATACCACCCCTACAGTCACTGGCATTGGTGAACCCGGTGCGACCATTACTCTTTATGTGGATGGAGCCCCTAATGCTACAAGCACAGCGGATGGTAGTGGAAATTGGAGTATCACAGTTTCTTCTGCACTTTCCAATGGACCTCATACCGTCAGAGCCCGTGCCAACGATAACGTTGGAAATACCAGCCCTGATTCCAACACCAATACATTTACGGTGGATGGCATAGCGCCTGACACCACCATTACCTCGAATCCCACCAATCCCAGCGCGGATACCACGCCCAGCTTCACCTTTACCGGCAATGATGGTGCCGGGGTAGGCGGAGTCACCTTTGAATGCAGATTGGATACTGGCACTTTTACTGCCTGTACCAGTCCATTCACTACACCTGTGTTAACTGATGGCAGCCATACCTTCGAGGTGCATGCCACCGATGCACTCGGCAATACAGACACGACCCCGGCAGCCTACACATGGAATGTGGATACAGGTGCGCCGGATACCAGCATCACCGGACAGCCCGGCAACCCAAGCTCAAATCAGACTCCCGCCTTTACCTTTACCAGCACCGACCTTGGTGCCACATTCGAATGTAGATTGGATGCAGGCGTATTTGCGGCATGCATCAGCCCCTTCACTACTCCAGTATTGGTTGATGGCAGTCATACTTTCGAGGTGCGTTCTGAGGACGCGCTCGGCAATACTGATCCGACTCCCGCCTCTTACACCTGGACGGTGGATACCATTCGCCCCATTCCTACTCTCACCTTGTCTGGTTCCAACCCCACCTTCACTTCCCCCATCAACGTCATCGCAACCTTTAACGAGCCTGTCACCGGTTTTGGGGATAGCGCATTGGATGTCACACTTTCCAGTTCTGCCGGAGTTGTCTCCGCTGTGATCACAGAGATCGCGCCCACCGATGGCACCACCTACCAAATTGCAATCAGCGGTATGACGTCAACTGGCACTGTCACCGTCAGCATCCCGGTCTCAGCGGCGAGTGATGCGGCTGGAAATGGAAATGACCCCATCCCGGGACTGGTGATCAACTATATCCACGATACAACAGCCCCCTCAGTCACTGTGGAACAAAGTGCTGGACAGTCAGACCCAACCAGTTCGGCACCGATCCTTTTCACCGCCACCTTCAATGAAGCCATCGATACTGCCACCTTCACCGCTGCTGACATTACCCTCACCAGCACAGCAGGGGCAGTCAGTGCCAACGTGACAGAAGTCGCGCCCAATAATGGCACCACCTTTGAAATCCAGGTCACCGGCATGACCACAAGCGGCACCGTCACAGCCTCCATCATCGCCGGTGTTGTGAAGGACCTTGGTGGTAACGATAACCTTGCCAGCACCAGTGCGGATAATGTCGTTACCTACGACACCACATCCCCAAATGTGATCACTACAACTTTACAAGCCTCCTATAACTCAACAGGTCCAGGCTATTTCATGGTGTATTTTAGTGAAGAGGTCAACAACCCAGCCGGAAATGCAGACCCTGATGATGTCACCAATCCTGCCAACTACCTCCTCATCGAAAAAGGCGCCAATGGAACTGCAGATACGGTTTCCTGTTTTGGCGGTGTGATTGCTGATGATGTACAAGTGTCGGTCGCGAGTGTGGATTACTTTACTCCACCACCCAGCGCCAAGGTCAATCTTGCCGCTCCATTAGCGACTGGAAATTATCGCCTCTTCATTTGTGGTACCACTTCGATCGTCGATCTGACTCTCACTCCCCTTGGCGGCTTCCCAGGCAGTGACTATACCTTTGACTTCGTCGTAACAACAGCCGGCAATACTCCCCAGGATCCTGAAGAAGGCGGGATGAAGGTCAGCGCCTCTGCCTTACCGAATACTGGCTTTTCCCCGAACAAAATCACCGTCTTGCCGCCTCAACCTGCCAGTGCCGCATATGCTGAACTGGGCGACTTGTCGCTGGAGATCCCATCCCTCAAAGTCAAATCGACCATTGTAGGTGTGCCTCAATTGTCCAGTGGAGATTGGGATGTCTCCTGGCTTGGTAATAACACCGGTTGGCTCAACGGTACCGCCTTCCCCTCTTGGAATGGTAATTCCGTATTGACAGCGCATGTCACCAATGCCAATGGTTTGGATGGTCCGTTTTCAGCGTTGAAGTCTCTCAAGTATGGAGACCAGATTATCCTCCACATGGGAGGCGTGAAGTATGTGTATGAAATTCGCGAGTCCAAACTGGCGCTTCCGTACGCAACCAACTTTGCCTTCCAGTCTCTGCAGGATCATTCCTACCTTACCCTCATTACCTGTCAGGGATATAACCCAATCACTGAAACCTACCGTTTCAGGAGGGTTGTGAGGGCGGTCTTGATAGAAGTCAAATAGAATTGAAAGCACCTCCAGGCGGGTTCCCCGGAGGTGCTTTTTATTTAAGAACTAATTGATTCACACCAATCCCTGTTTCCTTGCAATGTCCGCCGCTTGGGTGCGGTTCTCTGCTTGAAGTTTGGCGAGAATGTTCGAAACGTGGTTCTTGACCGTGCCTTCGGTGATGAAAAGTTTTTCTGCCATGTCTTTGTTGGAGGCACCCTGCGCCAACAAGACTAGCACTTCTCTTTCGCGTTCAGAAAGCGTCTCGATCGTCGAGGTAGTCGGGCGCATCATTTCGCGCAGGGCACGTGAGGCGATCTCTGGTTGGATGAAAACTTCGCCTTCGTGAACCCGTCGGATCGTTTGGATCAATCGATCAGCTGGTGTGTCTTTGAGCAGATACCCCATCGCCCCGGCGCGCACGCCTTGATACACATAGTCATCACGGTCGAATGTGGTGAGGATGATGACCTTTGCCTGTGCCCATTCACGGCACAGTTTGGCGGTCGCCTCGACCCCGTTGAGCACAGGCATTTGCACATCCATGAGGATGACATCGGGACGGAGTTCGAGCGCCAGCAGGATTCCATTTTCACCATCTCCCGCTTCGCCGACGACGTGCAGGCCTGGTTCGAGATCGAGAATCGTTTTCAGCCCCTGACGCATCAGAGTCTGATCTTCAACTAGTAGGATTTTGATGAGGTCAGGCATGGGGTGAGAAAAACCTTTTAGAGGATGGGCAGTTCCACGTCGACGCGTGAGCCGTTGCCGCTGCTGGATAATGTCAATGTGCCGCCGAGCCCTTCCACACGTTCGCGCATTCCGCGCAGTCCATAATGTCCGGGCTGCTTTTCTGCATCATGTGGCAAACCAAGTCCATCATCCTGGATGGAGAGTCTTGCGGAATTGGAGCTGATTTCAAGTTGAAGCCCAACAGTACGCGCGGCCGCATGTCGCTCGATATTTACCAAAGACTCTTGAGCAACCCGCCAGAGGGTCTCTGCCTGTGTGGGGGAGAGTTGATCTGCACTTTCCGCGACATGACACGTAATTTCAAGATGTGCGCGTTGACCCATATCAACGATTAAGGCTTGCAGGGCTTCACTCAATCGCCGTTCGCCGAGTCCGGGCGCGCGCAACCCCGCAAGGGAACGACGCAGGTCATCCATGCTGGCGCGGGTGAGATGCTTGAGTTCATCCACTTGTGCGGAAGCAGTCTCGGGATCCACTTTATAGAGGCGCTGAATCGCCTCCAGTTGAACTGAGATGGCGACCAGCGCATGGCCAAGGCTATCGTGCAGATCCCGGGCGAGCCGCTCGCGTTCCTGAAGAGTCGCCAGTTCGGTATCGCGTTGGCGGGCAAGTTCCAATTCTTTTTGGGCGGCTTCCAGGCTGGTAATGAGTTTGGCGCGCTCCCCGCTGGTGCGGATGATATTGTAGATGAACAGATAGAGCGCGATTCCCGCCAGCCATTGAAATGTGAATCCAATTGCGGCGCCAAGCGGTATCTGCCTGAGATTCCAATCCGAAGTGATCAGGGCTAGCAGAAACGTGACGATGGCTGTTCCAGGTATGACTGCCTGAAGCGGCAATAATCCAAACATTTGGCCAAAGTATGTGAAACCCAGCCACCATGGGAATGGATCAAGCCAACTTGCCATGCCCCACATGCAAATTCCACCAACGAAATACAAGGCAAGATTTCGACGTGAGACGGGCCAGCCACCACGCGTGATACAGAAGAAATATAACAGCCCCTGCCCAATAGACAGTGCTGCAACCGTCCACTCGCGCCAAGTTAGTTCATTTAAATTGGCAATGAGAACTGCAACGGCGGCAAGGCTGAATATCAATAAGGATGCTACACTCCAAAACCTGCCATAGAGTTCAAAGTGTTGGTCAGGTATTGGGAGTTCACTGTTGGATAAGTGAGTTGGGCGAGTTTCTGCCATATCAAAAGTGTACTCTGGAAGAGGGAAAGTGGAAAGTAATTACGGCTCAACGTCCCGCAGGTTTTCCAATCTGCGGGACGTTACAAACTTACGTCTTCGGCTCCCAGCGGAACAACTTTGCGGCGATAAAGGTCGCGCCGATGCCATAGACGGCGAGCAGGAGCAAGTGCGTCACCCATTTGGGATCGAGCGTGGCTTCCAGCAAGGCAGAACGGACGAGTTGCACTACAGGATAGGCAGGTAGATAAGGCACTATATTTCGCATCCAGTTCGGCAGCATATCCAGTGGAAAGACCATGTCGC
>JAHDWC010000052.1 GCA_023382575.1 Anaerolineales bacterium | reverse complement strand
TAGATTTCCGAGGGTCGAGTCTTTCGGACCCGGGTTCAATTCCCGGCATCTCCACCTTGCAAACATCCAGCTTTGGGCTGGGTGTTTTGTTTTCATTCTTTACAAATATATCCGTAATGGCTGTATTGAGTTTATGGCCACAACGTCTCTACATTAGCTGACACAAATGTCAAGCCATCGCGTTGGGCATTTGTGTTATAAAAAGCGCCATGAAAAAATATCTTCTGTCTGGATTCCTTGTCTTCTTTATTACCGCCTGCACGATGGGAACGCCCGCGCCGACAGCTGTTATTGTGATCGAAGCTACCGCGACTCAAGAAACGCTTCCGCCCACGCCGGAGGCGGTAACTGTCACCCCGGAAATTATCGCCACCGCCACTCTTCCACCCACACCAGAGCCACCTCCCTACTATTTCAGCGATGAATTTGACATGCTCTCGCCATACTGGGATTTTCTGCAAACGGGCGGCGGAAACCCGCCAGCGCAGACCGTTGAAAATGGCTCTTTGCGCGTGGACATTTCATCAGCAGACACATGGGCTGTTGGGATCCACACTGTAAATACATACTCGAATGTCTTTGTGCGTGCGACCGTTTCCGCCAACCCGAGCGGTTCGGTCGGTTTGATCTGCCGCTATGACGAATCAATTGGCTGGTTTGAATATAACGTCGCCAGTGATGGAACGTACAGCGTTCTGATCGGCGAATGGTTAACCGATGGTATTGTTCAATATAAACCGATCGCGAGCGGTGACAGCAGAATTGGCGGCGTCAGTGGCGAGATCGGACTCTTCTGCGAAGATAATTTCCTGCGTTTGTATGCCAATGGCACGCTGATCCGCAATCTGGAGGTCACGAACTATGGTCTGACCGAAGGCTATATCGGCATCACCGCTTCGTCGTTCGCAGACGCCCCGATGACTGGCGTGTTTGAATGGGTGAAGGTTGACAGTCAATAGTTAGGATACTTATCCTTGTAGGTGACAGCATTTATTTGCTATACTGAGATCAAGATGGAATTAGTTCTTGAAGGAGGATATTTTTGATGAAAAAGAGTTTACACACCCTATTTATGATTGCTATCCTATTGACAAGCCTTGCTTGTGCAACCTTGACGAGCGGCAATGCTGTCCCTGTTTCTGAAGATACGGAGGTACCCGTTAACACACTTCCTCCGCTTCAGGTCGATACGGTAGCTGCCCCCACCCAGAAACCAACGAATACGGCAGCTCCAGTGGATACCCCTACAATTGCCCAACAGGAATTCTTCACCGAAGAATTTGAAAGCGATGCGTACCTGGATCAGTGGTATTACTATACAACAGGTCCGGGCGAGGATAATGATGATGATCTCCAAATATTCCAGGATGGGGATGGATTAACATTTGATCTAGGCGCATTGGATCTGTACGTATACCATATTTATGACCTGCAAACCTACAAGGATGTTCGCCTTACCATGGTAGCTGAGAATCTTGGAAGAAACAACAATAATGTGAGTATGGTTTGCCGCCTCGATTATGACAATGCCCAATGGTACGAGTTCAGTGTTGAGAGCGGCGGGGTGTGGTACTTGTATGCTTATGATGGCGGTTACAACACATTGGATAGCGGCGGTACAAATGCGTTAAAGCAAGGCAAAGCTGTTAATGAATACGGTTTGGAATGTTCCGGAAATACCATTACGATGTTCATCAATGGCGATAAGGTGAAAACCTATACGGATAGAACATATGTTTTTGGAGAAGGTGAGGTCGGTTTCAACATATCATCTTTGAACGTTCTGCCAATCAGGGTCAATGTCAAGTCATTCGATATCGCCCAGCCTTGATCCATCAATTTAGTTACGAGAGCCGCCCAAGTAGGCGGCTCTTTTTATTCAAAACCAACATGTTGTTAACAGAATTCTTGCATTCATGGCTTAAGATTTGACAATTGAAAGCAAACAGACAAGCACCCAAAACACAATACTTTTATTTGGGTAAAGGAGATTTCTCATGGGCAAAATCATAGGAATTGACCTCGGTACGACCAACAGCGTCGTCTCCGTTATGGAAGGCGGCTCCCCTACAGTGATTACCACAGCCGAAGGCGGACGTTTATGTCCGTCCGTTGTGGCGTTCAACAAGAATGGCGAACGCATGGTCGGGCAAACCGCCAAGCGACAAGCTGTCGTCAACCCCGATAACACCATTTACTCCATCAAGCGTTTCATCGGGCGTCACTACGATGAGACCGAATCTGAACGCAGCATGGTTCCGTATCAAGTGATGCAGGGACCCACCGGCGATGTGCGCGTGAAAGTTCCCGTCAATGGCAGGGAATACTCTCCACAGGAGATCAGCGCGATGGTGTTGGGCAAGCTCAAGGCAGATGCTGAGGCGTATTTAGGCGAGCCGGTCACACAGGCTGTGATTACCGTCCCCGCATACTTCAATGATAGTCAGCGCCAGGCGACGAAAGATGCCGGCAAGATCGCAGGCTTGGAAGTGCTGCGCATCATCAACGAGCCGACAGCGTCTGCGCTGGCGTATGGCTTGGACAAAAAGAAAAATGAGACCATCCTCGTCTTCGACTTGGGCGGTGGTACGTTCGACGTATCCATCCTCGAAGTGGGCGAAGGCGTGATCGAAGTGAAAGCCACCAACGGTGACACGCACCTCGGCGGCGATGACTGGGATCAGAGCATCACCAATTGGGCCGCCGACGAATTCCGAAAGGATCAGGGCATCGACCTGCGCCAGGATCGTCAGGCATTGCAGCGTCTGCGCGAAGCCGCAGAGAAAGCCAAGATCGAACTCTCGACCGTGATGGAAACCGAGATCAACCTGCCGTACATCACCGCGGATGCCTCTGGTCCGAAACATTTGCAGTTGAAACTCAGCCGCTCCAAATTCGAGCAGATGACCGAAGACCTGCTCCAGCGCTGCCGCAAGCCCTTTGAAGCCGCGCTGAAGGATGCTGGCTTGTCCGCTGATAAGCTCGATGAAGTGGTCTTGGTGGGTGGTTCTTCTCGTATGCCCATGGTTCAAGATTTGGTGCGCAAGCTCACCAATGGCAAAGACCCCAATAAAGGCGTGAACCCGGATGAAGTCGTAGCCATTGGTGCTGCCATTCAAGGCGGCGTGCTCGGCGGCGAAGTCAAGGATATTCTCCTGCTCGATGTGACCCCGCTCTCGCTCGGCGTGGAAACCATGGGCAGTGTGATGACCGTCATGATTGAACGCAACACCACCATCCCGGTCCGCAAGACCGAGGTGTACTCCACCGCTGCGGACAACCAAACCGCTGTGGATATCCACGTGCTGCAAGGTGAACGCCCGATGGCACAGGACAACATGAGCCTTGGACGCTTCCGCCTCGACGGAATCCCACCGGCACCGCGCGGCATTCCGCAGGTTGAAGTGACCTTCGACATCGACGCGAACGGCATCTTGCATGTGACCGCGAAAGACAAAGCCACAGGCAAGGAGCAGAAGGTGACCATCACCGCTTCAACCAACCTGAACAAAGGCGACATCGACCGCATGGTTCAGGAGGCGCGCCAAAACGAAGCCGCCGATAAGAAGCGCCGCGAAGTGATCCAGGTCAAGAATGATGCGGATAATCTCACGTATCAAATTGAAAAGGCATTGCGCGAACTTGGCGACAAAGTCCCATCGGCTGAGAAGGCTTCCATCGAGACCAAGGTCAACGAATTGAAGCAAGCCGCACAAGGCGATGATGTGGAACGCATCAAGAAATTGACCGAAGAATTGCAGAACACCTTCCACGCCCTCAGTCAGCAGATGTACGCTCAGGGTCAACAGGGACAGCCCCAACCCGAAGGCGGACCCTCCGCACCGCGCGACGGCGATGTGATCGACGGCGAAGTCAAAGAATAAGATAATAAAAAGTTTAGACCCCAAAGGCGCCAAAAACCTTTGGGGTATTTTTGTTATATAATCTTTTCCATGAACAAACTTAGAAATATCGATAAACGCTGGCTGATCGCTGGCGTCGTCGCCATCGGCATCCTCATCGCACTTTTACCGCCGATCCGCAACCGCATCTCGACCCAATTCGAACTCCTGCGCACCCGCGTCATTTATTTCTTCAACCCACCCAGCGAAGCCGTCTTCGAACCAAGCGAACAAAATCCCCTCACCATTGAAACGGCGATTGGAACGGCGCGCGCCGAAATGAATTTAACATTGACTCCCAAAGCGCCCGCCTCCACATCGACGCCGAGGCCGGGTCCCACTGCCAAGCCGACCATCACACCGACAGCGATTCCTGCCAAAGTAGTCCTGCCCGGCGTCATCTATGTGGATCAACATGGACGCTGGAATTATTGCGGTCCCGCCAACCTCACAATGGCTCTTAACTTCTGGGGTTGGGACGGAGACCGCGACGATGTGGCGAAAGTCATCAAACCCGGCTCACCTGATACAAGCAAGAACTTCATCGAACGCGGACTTCCCGATAAGAACGTCATGCCATATGAACTGGTGGACTTCGTCAACACGCAGACCACCGAGTACCGCGCCCTCTCCCGCTACGGCGGCGACATGGAGTTGGTCAAACGCCTTATCGCGGCAGGCTTCCCTGTCGTCGTGGAAAAAGGCTACTACGAACGCGACTACACCGGCAAGATCGATTGGCTTGGTCACTATCTCTTCACCACCGGCTATGACGATGCGCGTGGTGGCTTCATCGTGCAGGATGCGTACCTCAAACCCGGCAAGGACTTGCTCAGTAAATACGAAGAATATCAAGATGGCTGGCGTTCCTTCAATTATTTGTTCATGGTGGTTTATCCCATGGAGCGCGAAGGCGAAGTATTGAGCATCCTCGGTCCGTGGGCGGATGAGCAATGGGCGGCGCAACACGCACTTGCGATGGCAGAAGAAGAAATAGAAAGCCTGGAAGGAAATAATCTTTTCTTTGCCTTGTTCAACAAAGGGACAAGTCACGTCGCCTTGAATCAATACTCAGACGCCTCCATTGCCTACGACCGAGCCTTTCGTCAATATAGCAGTTGGGACACCGCCGAAGGCAATCGTCCCTTCCGCATGATGTGGTATCAAACCGGGCCCTACTTTGCCTACTATTATTCTGCCCGCTATCAGGACGTCATCAATCTGGCAAACACCACCCTGAACGACACCATCTCCACGCCCACGCTGGAAGAGTCCCTGCTTTGGCGCGGACGTGCCTATTACATGATCGGCAATACCGATGCTGCCATCAAAGATTATCGCGCCGCGCTGCAAGTCCACACCGATTGGTTCCCGGCGGTGCAAGCGTTGCAGGAATTGGGAATCCAGCCCTGATGAAACTACTTCATTTCGCCGACGCCCACATCGACATGGCTAACTACGGACGGCATGACCCTGCCTCCGGTTTGCCGCTGCGTGTATTGGACTTCCTCAAATCGCTCGATACCATCGTCGATACCGCCATCGAACGCAAAGTGGATATGGTCATTTTCGCAGGCGACGCCTACAAAGATCGTTCGCCCTCGCCGACCTTTCAACGCGAGTGGGGCAAACGCATCATGCGTTTATCGCAGGCGAAGATCCCCACGCTTTTATTGGTTGGCAACCACGATATTTCTCCCGCCATTGGACGTGCCCACGCCTTGCAGGAATTCAAGACTCTACAAGTGCCCTTCGTCAAAGTATTGGATGCGCCCACGCTTCTCAAACCAGACGAGTTGTGGAGTCTGCCCATTCAAGTCATCGCCATGCCGTGGGTGGCTCGTTCCGGGCTGATGGCGAATCTCGAAATGAGCGCGGAAAATCCATCCGAAATTTACTTGAATATCGAATCTCGAATATCGGACCTTATTGATGGCTGGTTGGAAGAATGTGACTCGTCTCTACCGATTGTGTTGACCGCCCACGCTTCCATTGAAGGCGCCAAGTTCGGCGGTGAGAGATTGGTGATGCTCGGCAATGACCTGGTGTTATCTGGCAGTTTGGTGAAGAACCAAAAATTCAATTACGTGGCGATGGGTCACATCCACAAGCCGCAGGATGTAAACGAAGGCAACCAGCCGCCGGTGATCTATCCCGGCTCGATTGAACGAGTCGATTTTGGTGAGGCGAAGGAAGACCGTTATTTCGTCATTGCGAATGTGGAAAAAGGACGCGACACCGAAGTAGAGTGGATTCAACTCACAGGTGTGAGAAAGTTCATAGACCGCCGGGCAGTTCTCAGTTCCAGCGAGAACGTGACCGAAACGCTTAAAGACGCCTTGCCCACGCCCAAGGAAATGTCTGAGGCGATCATCCGCCTTTCGGTTGAATATCCGCGAGAATGGGATGCGCTCATCGATGAATCCGCGCTGCGAAAATATGCCGAGGGCGCGTTTGAATTGCATCTCGTTAAACGCCCGCAGATCGAGTCGCGCGTGCGCATTCCAGAGGGACAGGTGGTGAGCAGCCTCAGCCCGTTGGATCTGCTGGAGCAATATCTTACGTCGGCAAAAGTTTCGAATGCAGATGAGTTGAAAAAAATGGCGCAGGATATCATCTCAGAAGAGACTCTTGACACCTAAAACATGAAACATGATACTAGGGTATTCCATCCACCCGAGGTACTCATGTCCAAGGAACATTCACGTTATCGCTGGTTCGTGGTCGTCGTGTTCTTCTTTTTCATGTTGCTGCACCAGACCGACAAGTTGATGATCGGCTCGCTGCAAGTGCAGATCAGCGAAGATTTTGGAATTAGCAATACACAATGGGGGTTGATCAATTCTGGCGCACTGATCGTCGCCACCGTCCTTTACCCGATCTGGGGATATTTATATGACCATTACGCCCGCGCCAAACTGCTTTCACTGGCGTCGTTGATCTGGGGCGCAACCACCTGGTTGAATGCCATTGTCAAAAGCTTTGGCGGATTCCTCGTCACGCGCGCCTCGACTGGCATCGACGATTCATCCTATCCCGGTTTGTACACGTTGATCGCGGATTATTTCGGTCCGAACCTGCGCGGAAAAGTCTATGGCATTTTGCAGTTGGCACAGCCCATTGGCTATCTCGTCGGCATGGTCCTTGCATTGATGGTCGCGCCTGCCATTGGCGGCTGGCGTTCCATTTTTTATATCACTGGCTCGCTGGGATTGGTCATCGCCGTATTGATCTTCTTCGGCGTGAAGGAAATGCCGCGCGGCAAAGCCGAACCCGAATTCGAGAACATGACCGAAATGCAAACCTTCAAGTTCTCGTGGGCAGAGGCGAAGGAGATCTTCAAACGCAAGACCATGTGGTTCGTCTTCCTGCAAGGCTTTGCCGGCGTCTTCCCGTGGAATGTCATCACCTATTTCTTCTTCGCCTATCTTGAACAAGAACGCGGTTACGATGCGAACGGCATTCTATTCACTATGGCACCAGTCATCCTCATTCTCGCTGCGGGATATTTCGTCGGCGGCGCGCTGGGTGACATGGCGTTCAAGCGCACCAACAAGGGACGCATCATCGTCTCGAGCGTGGGCGTTTTACTCGGCGCACTCTTCCTGTATCTCGCGATGAACACCCCCATCGATGCGCGGAATCAATTCTTCATCTTCATGTGTCTGACCGCCATCTTCATGCCGCTTTCCTCTGCCAACGTCATCGCCACTGTCTATGACGTGACCGCCCCTGAGGTCCGCTCGACGGCGCAGGCAACAGAATATTTCGTCGAAAATGCCGGTGCGGCCTTTGCTCCCATCATCACCGGCGTCATCGCTGACGCCATCAGCCTGCAAACCGCCATCGTGCTCATCTGCACTGTGGCATGGGTGCTGTGCTTCTTCTTCTATCTCGGCGCAATCTTCACCATCGACAAAGACACCAAACACCTGCGCGACCAAATGGCGGAACGCGCCAAGTCCATGTAACCCACATTGGGACACGGTTTCGTGTCCCAATATTTTTTATGCATATTACCCGCATCGACCTCGATAACAAAAAACAGGTGGATGATTTCCTCCGCCTGCCGTTTTCCATCTATCGAGATATTCCTCAATGGGTACCGCCCCTGCAAATGGATGAACGCCTCCGACTCAGCCGGAAGCGTTTCCCATTCTACAAACATTCCCACGCCGCATTTTTTATCGCCTACCAAAATACCCGCCCCATCGGTCGGCTGGCTATATTGGACAATCGTCCCTACAATGAGTTCAATCACGAAGCGACGGCTTTCTTTTATCTCTTCGAGTGTGAAAACGACCTTGAAGCCGCACAAGGACTCTTCGAAGCAGGTTTTGAGTGGGCACGCTCCCGCGGTTTGACCAAAGTCATCGGTCCCAAAGGCTTCACGCCCATGGATGGATTCGGTCTGCTGGTGAAAGGCTTTCAACATCGTCCCGCCTTTGGCTTGCCCTACAACCCAAACTATTATCCACAGCTGATCGAAGCCAGCGGATTTCATCCTTTGCGCGATGCCGTCTCTGGCTACATTGGCACGGATATTCAGTTTCCCGAACGCATCCACGCTCTGGCAGATAAGATCAAACAGCGGCGTGGGCTTCACATTGCCCGCTATGAAAAACGCTCCGACTTGCGTACACTCGTCCCAAAATTGAAGGACTTGTACAATGGCGCACTGCGCGGCACGGCGGGTAACGCTCCCATCAGCGATGCAGAAGCCAACGCATTAGCCGACCAACTTCTCTGGTTCGCCGACCCGAAACTGATCAAAATTGTAATGAAAGACGAAGAACCGGTCGGTTTTCTGCTGGCATATCCGGATGTATCCGCAGCGCTGCAAAAGACAAAGGGGAGATTATTTCCATTTGGGTGGATCCGCCTTCTGCAAGAAATGAAGCGCACAGACTGGCTCGATATCAACGGCGCGGGTTTGCTTCCCGAATATCGCGGCTCGGGCGGCATGGCAATCCTTTACAGCGAAATGTTTAAATCTGTGAGAGAATCAGGGCAGTTCAAGCATGCCGAGGTGGTTCAGATCGGCATGGAAAATGAAGCCATGCGGCGCGACCTTGAAAACTTCGGCATCGACTTTTACAAGGTCCATCGTACGTATGGCAAGGAGTTGGAAAATTGAACGAAGGACTTGGTCTCATTTTGAAAGCCATGCGGTTCTCTGCGGAGAAACACAACGATCAACGCCGCCGCGACTCGAAGTCGTCGCCATATATCAACCATCCGATTCAGGTGGCAGAGACATTGTGGTCTGTGGGCGGCGTGCGTGACGAAGCGCTACTCGCGGCTGCCATTCTACATGACACCATCGAAGACACCGACGCCACCCCGGAGGAGATCCGCCGGGAGTTTGGCGAGGACGTGTTGGGTTTGGTGCTTGAGGTCACAGATGACAAGAGCCTGCCCAAGGAAATCCGCAAGCAGTTGCAGATCGAGACTGCCTCGCACAAATCATTGCGTGCCAAGCAGCTCAAACTGGCGGATAAACTCTGCAATATTCACGACATCACTCGCTTCCCGCCTGCGGATTGGTCACTCAAACGCAAACAGGAATATTTGCTGTGGAGTGAGAAGGTCGTTAAAGGGCTGCGCGGCTCGAACCCGGAACTTGAAGCCCGTTATGACGAAGAGTTGCGCGAGGGCAAACGTCTATTGGGGATGGGATGAGTGATTTTATTTTGTAACAAAGTTTTCAGTTCTTTTGGCAGTAAAAACGTCCATCGAAGCTGGCTACAATAGTAGGAACGGAGGCTATCATGACCATTATCGTTGCCGATACCACTTGCGGCTTGCCGCGTGACCTGCTCGCTCAGCGGGGCATCCCACTGATTCCGCAGATCGTCATGTTTGGAGAAGAAACCTTTCACGACGACAAAGACCTCGACACGGCTACATTTTTACAAAAACTAAAAGCCTCGAAGTCTCTGCCAAAGACCGCCGCCCCCGAACCTCCCTTGTATTATCCTATTTTTGAAAAAGCAAAGAAGACTGGTGAAAGCGTTGTCATCGTCGCGCCGACCGGCAAAGCCAGTGGAACCGTCCGCTCCGCGCAAACTGCGGCGCAGGAATTCCCAGATGTGGACATCCGCGTGGTGGATACGCAGACCATCTCATGTAATCTCGGCTCGCTCGTGCTCGTCGCGGATGAGATGGCAAAGGCGGGCAAATCGGCGGATGAGATCGTGGCGAAGCTTGAGTATATGATCCCTCGCGGACGCATCTATTTTCTAGTGGATACACTCGAATATCTCGCCAAAGGTGGGCGCATCGGCGGGGCGAAACGTCTGCTGGCAGAATTGCTGGAGATCAAGCCGATTTTGCAGATCAAGGATGGGCAGGTCGAGTCCTTCGAGCAGCAGCGGACGAAGAAACGCGCGTTGGCACGTCTGGTGGAGGTGGCAGTGGAAAACTGCAAAGGCGGCGAATCCGCTCACTTGTGTGTGTTACAGGTCGAGGCGGAGTCTGAGGCGCAGGCGCTTGTCGCAGAATTGAAGTCCAAGATCGATGTACCGCAGATTCCCATCTATGAATTGCCGCCTGCCATTGTTGTCCATGCGGGACCACGCGCGATGGGCGTGGGATTTTTTGTGTAGCCTGCAAGTGGGATGGTATAATTCCGCCCGCCAAATTTGGAAATCCCCACAAGCGTGGTTATAACTGAAGGAGAACGACATGTCTGGTCATTCAAAATGGTCCACCATTAAAAGAAAAAAGGGCGCAGCCGACGCCAAACGCGGCGCCATCTTCACCCGCCTGGCACGTGAAATTACCATCGCTGCACGCGATGGCGGCGACCCCGATACCAACTTCCGCCTGCGTTTGGCAGTGGAAAAAGCCCGCGGCGAAAACATGCCCAAGGACAATATCGAACGCGCCATTAAAAAAGGCTCCGGCGAAGATAAAGACAGCGCCGTGTTCGAAGAATTGACGCTCGAAGGGTATGGTCCACATGGCTCTGCCATCATGGTGTCTTGTGTGACCGATAACCGCAACCGCACCATCTCGGACGTGCGTCATGCCTTCAGCAAGGCAGGCGGCAACATGGCCGAAGCGGGTGCAGTGGGCTGGCAGTTCGACCGCAAATCGTATTTCTCCTTCCCCTCCAACTCGATGGTGTTCGATAAAGCCTTCGAACTCGGCGTGGAAGCTGGCGCGGACGATGTGGTGGACGGCGGCGACGAGATCGAAATCTTCGGTCCGGTGGAAGCCTTCAAGACCATCGCCGATACGCTCAACAAAGCGGGCGTCCAGCCGGCTGAGGCGGGTCTGCGTCTCATCGCCAAGCAGGAGATCGAACTTGGCGTGGATGACACGCTTTCGGTGATGAAGGTCGTCGAACACCTCGAAGACCTCGACGATGTGCAGGATGTCTATCACAACGTGAAGATGTCGGACGAAGCACTTGCGGCGCTGGAAAACGCGTAATGTTGCGTAGGGGCGGGGTTATCCCGCCCCTATATTATTTAACATGACCCTCGCTTTAGGAATTGACCCCGGCACTGCCACCACCGGTTATGGACTCGTGCGCCTCCTACCAGACGGAGAGCTGGTCGTTGTGGGTTTTGGAGTCATCACCACGCCGAAAGAGGAGACTGCATCTGCGCGGCTGGTGATGCT
This sequence comes from Anaerolineales bacterium, assembly GCA_023382575.1. GTDB lineage: Bacteria > Chloroflexota > Anaerolineae > Anaerolineales > Villigracilaceae > Villigracilis. The sequence goes on along the minus strand of JAHDWC010000052.1, from coordinate 10,664 downwards.
CTTTGACGATCTCAATAAACTGCTGAAAAAACACAAACCCGAAACCGCCGCTGTCGAAAAATTATTCTTCTCGAAGAACATCACCACCGGCATCGCCGTGGGACAGGCGCGCGGCGTGGTCTTGCTCGCGCTTGAAAAAGCGGGCGTCCCTGCCTACGAATACACCCCGAACGAAGTCAAACAAGCCGTGGCGGGATATGGCTCTGCCGACAAACGTCAGGTGCAGGAAATGGTGCGAGCCTTATTGCAGTTGGAGAAGATTCCTAAACCTGACGATGCCGCCGACGCGTTGGCAATTGCGATCACACATTTGAATACATCAAGATATGAATAATTTATAGTAGGGGCGACCCGACGGGTCGCCCCTACAATTTATTTACGGTAAAATAAAAACATGATTGCCACCTTACGCGGAGAAGTATCCCAGATCGAAGAGAACGCCCTCATCGTCGAAGTGGGCGGCGTGGGACTGAGAGTCTTTGCCCCGGCGCCCGTGCGGACAAATGCCAAGGCGGGAGAAATCATCTTTTTGTTCACCCATCTCGTCGTCCGGGAAGATGCGTTGACTCTCTACGGCTTCGAATCCCAATCAGACCGCGACCTGTTCAACATCCTGCTCGGCGTCGATGGCGTCGGCCCTAAAGTGGCGCTTTCGGTGTTATCCACGCTTACGCTTGAAACCATCCAACGCGCCATCTTCGCCGACGAGGAAGAACTTCTAAGCAAGGTTCCCGGCGTTGGAAAAAAGACCGCGCAAAAAATGGCGATCCATCTCAAAGATAAACTCAAGCCTGTCGATGCGCTTGGCAAGATCGCCGCGCTCGCCGATTATGATAGCGAAGTCCTCGCAGCGCTCACAGCCCTGGGCTATTCGGTGATCGAAGCGCAGTCCGCGTTGCAGTCCATCCCCAAAGACGCGCCCAAAGATGTCGAAGAACGTTTGCGCGTTGCCCTGCAATACATTGGCAAATAATGCTCCCAGATTTTTTAGCGAAACCTATTTTTCATCTCGTGTATGAACGGTGGCGCAGGCAGCGCGGAACTCCCAACCCGCCCGCGATCCGACACGTCCGACCTTTGGATGAAACGCAGCGCCTCGCCTTCGACGCGTTGTTTGATTCAGCGCTTCAAAGCGGACCCAACACCCAAATCGTTTACAACCTACCCTATCCCAAAGCAGACTTTCTCAACTATCTCTGCGATTGGCGCGGATTTGTCGCACATGGCTCGCCCATGCATGACCTTGAAATGTTGGAGCCCATCCGCAAAAGCAGCGATGACAACGAATTCGGAAATCGTCAGCAGATCTTCTGTTCGCCCGACGCGATGTGGGCATGCTGGTTTGCCATCCTCGACAAAGGCAAATACAACCTGACGCGCAATGGAAGTATCCGTGTGGGAGTAGGCAAGAAACGCGTCAAATATTATCACTTTGAGTTGCCAAAGAAGAATGAAGCGGACAAGCCATTCACGAATGGCATGATCTACATCTGTCATGCCGAGGATTTTCCCGACAAACGCCCCTTCCCAATTTTGAATTGGCTCAACGGCGAGGTGGAAGAGTGGGGCAGCACCAAACCGGTCAAGCCATTGGCGAAGCTTCCCATCTCACCGAGTGATTTCCCCTATTTAAATCAGGTACAGTTTTCGTTGTAAAAACGAGGCGGACATCCGTCCGCCCCTACAGTTATAATACCCGCCATGCAATCCCTGAAAATTGGCGACGTTATCCACGTCCACGCCTGCAAGGCGGATGGGACAACATATAGAAGTTGGAATGCCATCATTGAGTTTGTCAGCCCGGAGTTGATCATCACAGTTGGGCAGGCAGGCTCGCCTGTGTTTAATGCAGGTGGCAGGGTCTTTCATATCGAGCATCACTTGCGCGCATATTACTGGTTCGATAGATACCATAACCTGATCGAAGTCTTTGAGCCAAGTGGAAACTTGCTCGAAATCTATATCAATGTCGCTTCGCCTCCCGAATGGACAGACGGTATTCTAAAATTCAAAGACCACGAACTTGATATTTCAAAATATCCGCCCAAGCCAGCCGAGATCGTGGACGAAGAAGAATTTGCCGAAGCGGTTCTAGAATATCAATATTCGCTGGAATTTCAAGAGAAAATGTATGCAGTGGCAAGAGAAGCGCTCGAACTTGCAGAGAGTTGGAAAGCCAAGCCTTGCCCCACTTTTGGAGAGACTCATGATTAAGAAAAAGATCACATTTATCGGACCTGGCGTGATGGCAGAAGCCATGATCGCGGGCTTGCTGCGCAATAAACTTGCCGATGCAAAAAATATCATTGCCTCGGGTCCGCATGAAGCCCGCGGCGAAGAATTGCATAAAAAATATGGCATCAAACACACCACCGATAATTCTGCCGCCATTCACGAAGCGGATGTGGTGGTGCTCTCCGTCAAACCGCAGCGGTTGACCGAGGTGATGAAAGGATTGAAGGGTATCCGCCCAGAGGCGTTGGTCTTGTCCATTATTGCTGGCGCGACGCTCAAAAAACTCGGCTCAGGCTTGAAGCACAAAGCCATTGTCCGCTCGATGCCGAACACCCCCGGTCAGATCGGCGAAGGCATCACCGTGTGGACGGCTTCCAAGGAAGTGACCGAAGAACAAAAAGGGATGACTCGTAAATTGTTGGGCGCACTTGGCGAAGAAGTCTTTGTGGAAGATGAAAGCTATCTCGACATGGCGACCGCACTCTCCGGGTCGGGACCCGCCTATGTTTTTCTCTTCACTGAAGCCTTGATCGACGCTGGAGTCCACATGGGCTTTCCGCGCCGCATTGCCGAACAGCTCGTTTTGCAGACCATCAAAGGTTCGGCTTCGTACTATCAAGGCGCGGCGAGACATCCCGCCACGTTGCGGAATCAGGTCACCTCGCCGGGTGGAACTTCGGCAGAGGCGTTGTACTATTTGGAAAAGGCAGGCTTCCGCACGGCAATCTCCCGCGCAGTTTGGGCAGCCTATCAACGCTCGCTGGAGTTGGGCAAGGAGAAACCAGGTCATGTGGAGGTGGATGAGGAAAAGTAGAAGAGGGAATAGGTAATAGCGAATAGCGTTTTCTCAACAAATAACTGTGCGGATGGAGTAAAATCCATCCGCATTTTTTATTTGCGAAATCAAAAGCCATGGCACTCATCACCACAAACTCACTCACCAAATCCTACGGCGTGACCGATATCTTCAGCGGGCTGACCCTCTCCATCGAGAAGGGTTCGCGCTTGGGCATCGTCGGTCCGAACGGCGTGGGCAAGACCACGTTCTTACGAATCCTGGCCGGGGAAGATGAAGCTTCGACGGGGTCAGTCACCCGCACGCGGGGAGTCCGAAGCGGATATTTGTCGCAGGAAGCCGATTTCAAAATGGAAGGCACGCTGTGGGATGCGTGTCATTCTGTCTTCGAGCATTTAATCAAACAACAAAAAGAATTGCATCGCCTCGAAGAACTGATGGCAACTGACCCGGATGTCATTGAACAATACGGCAAACTGCAAGAGGATTTCGAACGGCGCGGCGGCTACACCTATGAGACGCGCATCAAGCAGGTGCTGACCGGTTTGGGATTCAGCGCCGAGGATTATGGACTCTCGCTGGATCATCTTTCCGGCGGGCAACGCACGCGCGCCTTTTTAGCGCGCCTCCTGCTTTCGGAACCGGATGTTCTGCTGCTCGACGAACCGACCAACCACCTCGACATCCGCGCGGTGGAATGGCTGGAAGGTTATCTGAATCAATGGGAAGGCGCGGCAGTGATCGTCTCACATGACCGCTATTTTTTGGACAAGGTCAGCAATGTGATTTTGGAAATGCTGCCCGGCGCGTATGAGACGTATAACGGAAATTACACGGCGTATTTGAAACAGCGCGAAGAACGCATCGCCCGTCGACAGGAAGTGTTCGAGAGCGAGAAGGAAAAGCTGCTCAAGGAAGTGGATTACATCAAGAAACACATTGCCGGGCAAAATACGCTGCAAGCCAAGGGCAAGTTGAAGCGCCTCTCACGCTTGGTACAAGCCATCGAGCAGGTCGGGTTTGAAGCGGCGTTGAATCAAAAATGGAGCGAGACTGCTGAAGAAGTCAGCGTGACTACGTCTTCATTCAGCGTGGAAGAAGCCGAGCGCCGTGTGCGCGGACTCCGCTCGCCTGTGCGAACGTTGCCGCATCTGCATTTGCGTCTCGGTTCGAACAAACGCTCTGGCGATTTGGTCATCCGCACCAGGGCGTTGCAAGTCGGCTTCCCCGATAAATTCCTGTTTAAGTCGCCGGATATTGAGTTGCGCCGCCAAGATTGCGCCGCGTTGATCGGTCCGAATGGGGCGGGCAAATCTACTTTTCTAAAAACCATCTTAGGTCAATTGGAGCCGCTGGCAGGTGAAGTGGTGTTGGGGTCTAGTCTGCATATCGGTTATTTTGCGCAGGCGCACGAAGGGCTTGACCCTGAGAAAACTCTCTTGCAGGAAATTGACTCGGTCATGCCGAACTGGCTGCCGGGACAGATCCGCGATTATTTGGGCAAGTATCTCTTCAGTGGCGATGACGTGTACAAGAAAGTTGGCATGCTCTCCGGCGGCGAGCGTGGACGTTTGGCATTGGCGAAGCTCGCTTTGCAAGACACGAATTTATTGCTGCTCGATGAACCGACGAATCACCTCGACATTCCTTCGCAGGAAGTGTTAGAGTCCGTGCTGGAAGATTACACTGGCACCATCCTGCTTATCTCGCATGACCGTTATCTCGTCGATGCGCTGGCAACTCAAATCTGGGAAGTGAATCCGAATGAAGGCGAACTTATCGCTTTCAAAGGCACATACTCTGAACTCCGCGCCGAACGTGAGCAAAAGGAATATGAAGCGTTTATGGCGGCACAGGCGAAGAACGTGGGTCAAAAGTCGAAGGTCGAAGGTCCAAAGGCAAAGAACGCGAATACGAAAGAAGAACGAAGAAGGGTCGCTCAACTTCAGGAACTGGAGAACACCATCGCCGAGTTGGAAAGGACGCTGGCGAATTTGAGTTCGCAGTTGGAGAGTCCGCTAGTGAAGCCGGATGAGGTGATCAAGATCGGCAAGGAATATAATCGCGTCCAAGCCGAGATGGATGAAAAATTGGCAGAATGGGAACAAATGCAAGGATAAAATTTAATGGAGCTTTTATGAGTAAACGTGTAAAGTTCGATTTTGAAATTGACTTCACCAATGGCGGCGGGATTCAGGGACAGGATTTCCGCCTCGACATTGACGGCGATGATATTTCTGACAAGGAATTGACAGACTATATCGTAAAAGACATGCGCCTATTAATGGTCGGGCAGGTGCGAATTCTGAACAAAGAAATCATTTCAGAAGCGCATAAACGCCAAGTCATTAATTCTTCAGTTGACCCATCCTACATTGACCTCAGCCACACCATTTACGACGGACTCGTCACCTACAAGGGACTACCCGCCACGATCATCTGCGATTATTTGACGCGTGAAGAGTCGCGCTCGCGCTACGCGCCCGGCACGGAATTTCACATTGGCAAGATCGAAATGATCGCAAATACTGGTACGTATGTGGATAGTCCCTTTCACAGGTATGCCGATGGCAAAGACCTCTCCGAAATGGAGTTGGAACATTTTGTAGACCTTGAAGGCATCGTCGTCCGCGCGGACTATCGCAAAGGTCTGGCTGTTACCGCCGAAGCCTTCAAAGGCAAAGCGGTTCGCGGACGCGCGGTCTTGGTCCATACCGGTTGGGCGGAACATTGGGCAACGGATACGTATTTTGAAAATCATCCCTTCCTTACAGAAGATGCCGCCATTTACCTGCGAGATAACGGCGCCAAACTCGTCGGCATTGACTCGCACAACATCGACGACACACGCGGCAATACAAGACCCGTCCATTCGGTGCTGCTTCGAAACGACATCATTGTCGCCGAGCATCTCTGCAATCTGGAAAATATCCCAGACGAGGGTTTCTCCTTTACGGCAGCCCCGCCAAAGGTCAAGGGAGCCGGGACCTTCCCCGTCCGCGCCTTTGCGAAGATCAAGTAATCGAAAAACTTCCGATGTCCATTTCATCGGAAGTTTTTTTGTAGCAATCTCTATCGCATCGTGCTATAGTGATATAGTAAAGGAGGAAGAATGTCCTGGCAATCTCAATTAAAAGCAGATTCGGTTTCATGGCTGTTGGAGGCGCAAGACCCTGGAGTGCGTTATTTGGCATTGCGCGATTTGATGGAATTGGATGATGACGACAAAGAATTAAAGTCCGCGCGGAAGGCAGCGCACAAGGAGGGACCGATTGCAAAGGTCTTATCCCGTATGCAGGCAGAGGGCTATTGGGCAAGACCCGGCACAGGCTATGGACCCAAATACAAGTCCACCGTGTGGGCGCTCCTCTTGCTGGCTCAACTTGGCGCAAGCCCTAAAGAGGATAAACGCATCGATGAAGGCTGCAAATATCTACTCGACCATGCGTTGACCGAAGGCGGTCAATTCTCTGCAATGACGAACGCCTCAGCCTCCGGGACAGTGGATTGCCTGCAAGGGAATCTTTTGTGGTCGCTGACGGAGTTGGGCTGCGACGACCCGCGCCTGAAATCTGCCTACGAATGGATGGCGCGGACGACTACGGGTGAAGGCGTGGCGCCCATGAAAGACAAGCATGCGCCCGTCCGCTACTTTGCAGGCAAGTGCGGACCCGACTTCGCCTGCGGAGCAAATAACAAACTTCCCTGCGCATGGGGCGGATGCAAGGTCATGCTCGCCTTCGGGAAATTAAGCGCAAAACAAAAGACGCCGCTCATCAAACGAGCCATCCAAAAAGGAGTTGACTTCTTCTTTGGCGTTGACCCAGTCACAGCAAATTATCCGAATGGTTGGGCAGAGAAACCAAGCGGCAATTGGTGGAAGTTCGGCTTCCCCGTTTTCTACGTCACGGATATTTTGCAAATCGCCGAAGCGCTGACGAGTCTGGGATTCGGAAAGGATAAAAGACTAGCCAACACGCTGACATTCATCCGCGAAAAACAGGATGAACAAGGTCGCTGGTTGATGGAATACGATTACACAGGCAAGACCTGGCAAAGTTATGGCAAGCCAAAGACGCCGAATAAATGGGTGACCTTGCGGGCGTTGCGAGTCTTAAAGGCAACGGCTTAGGGGTTAAATAAAAAAACTTCCGATTTTCATCGGAAGTTTTTAATTTCTAGTACTCTACGATCCGCTTCAAAGACTTGGCGTTCTTGATCCAGGCTTTGACGTTGTTCAAACCCGGCAATTGGTTGACGAGATTCTTCTTCGCGTTGACCTTCGTCAGCGCTTCGAGCAGCGCCTCCGGGTTGCGAGCGGCGAGTTCGGGAACTGTATCGACACCAGCAGCTTCGAGCAAGTCAGAAAACTGCGTGCCGATGCCTTTCACACGGAACAAGTCGGCCCGGTTGACCCATTCAAGGATAACCTTCGCGCTGAAACCAGTGGCTTTGGCAAGTTCCTGGCGACCTTTACGGGTGGCTCCCATTTTCAACAGTCCATTCGTTCCACGGACTCCCGCTTTGCTGAGTTTGGCTGCATTGACGGGACCGATCCCTTCAATTTGTGAAATTGTTGGCATGGTATGTTCTCCTTTATAGTTAGTATAGCATCTTATTCATGATATTTTCAATGCATCATGACAATGCAACCATATCATAACTTCATACATTCATCGTCCTTACAATTTCCTTTCGAGGAGATGGGTTTACGAGTCGTTAATCAAAAGTTCAAAAATGGTTAAGTAGAGGTTCGTATAATGCCAATGTTTCCATGCGAACCACAAGCGTTCCCCACTACTTCAATTTTTTCCCAACCGGGAACATCCCCGTCCCGGTTTGCATCGGTGACCTTCCGCTCTCGGAATACACCGTCCCCTACTATGCCATGACCGAAGACGTGGCCGAATTTTTGGATGCCAACCCATTAGTTCCGGGCGCGATCATTCTTAGAGAGAATAAGATCACAGGCATCATTCCACGGCACAAAATGTTCGAGCGGCTCGGACGGCGTTATGGTGTGGAATTATTCCTGCGCAAACCCATTCAGGATATGTGCCGCGAATTGCAAGCGGAAGCCTTCGTTTTGCGAAATCACATCTCCATCAACTCCGCGGTACGGCTCGCCCTCAGCCGCACCCAGGAACATCTTTACGATCCCGTGATCGTCGAATTCGAAGACCGTTCCACCTACTTATTGGATATGTATGTGCTGCTCCTCAGCCAGTCACAACTATCACACAATTTGAGCGGCATTGTCAGCACGCTGAATAACATCGAGATCATTCTAGGAAATGACAACAACGAGGCGAAATCGACGTTCGACCTGATCGTGCAAAGCCTGCAAGGCGTTGTCCCTGCCCATCACATTCGCATCTTACTCAAGAACGAAGCGGATACTGACCTGGTCGGCTACAACAACCCGATAGTTCAACACAGCCCCGTCCTGGAAACGTACAGTATTTACCGATCTGTATTGAGTATGAACCAGCCCACAGTCATCGAGGATGTGCTCATGGTTCCGGCATGGATTTCACAAGAGGCTCCACCCTTCACCCGCTCATGGATGGGACTTCCGCTGGCCAATGGGCAAGGTCCATTGGGCTTGCTCACCCTCGCGCGGACAACGTTCTCGCCGTTCACCACCCACGAGAAGGAGATCGCTCAAGTCTTTGCGCGTTATCTCAGCAAATTATTCATGAACATTTCGCTGCGCATGGATCGCATCCGCTCGCTGGAAAGAAAATATCAGCGACGTTGAATCAGCTTTCGGGTCGAGGTTGAGGCGGGAGTACGTGTAAAATTGAGGGGCAAAGGAGTGCGTCATGCCTACCATCATCTTTAATGATAAAACCTATAACAGTCTCGACGAAATGCCGGCGCAGGAACGGCAGGCGTACGAGCAAATGATGAACATCTTTGTGGATGCGAATGGCAACGGCATCCCCGATTTTTTGGAAGGTGACATGGTGCAGAATGTACTTTCTGCATATTCCACGAAGGTGGATGTGAATGGCAAGACGATCCACACGCTCGACGATCTTCCACCAGAATTGCGTCAAAGCGTGGATGGGGCGTTTCAGATGCTTTCAAACATGGGGATTTTAGACAACAATCCACTTTCACAAACGCCGCAGATCAGCCGTGAGCCGCAATTGAATTCCAAGCCATTCGTGCCGCCGGGTTCTGATGTCATGCAGGAGGATAAAGGCTCGGGGGTGTTTGTTTGGGCTATTTTGGGAATCGTGCTTTGCTTCGGGCTCGCCGTTGCTTCGATGGCTGTTTTCTATTTTCTAAGCAGATGAAACTCATTCTAAGCAGATGAAACTCATTCTGATTTACACCCTGATCGCGGCCGGTCTCTCCGCGTTGACAGCGCCGATTCCCGGCACGTCGCTGCTGCTGACCGCCTTGGAAGTGTACATGATTGTGCATCTTGCCAAGGTGCATGAGGTGCGCCTCGGACTAAAGGAAATTGGTTATTCAGCCGTGGCGCTGTACGGACTCTCCACCGTCTTGAAAGACGCCGCCCTCGAGATCCTTCAATTCGTCCCAGTCATCGGCTGGGGCGCGGAAGTGCTCGTGGCGGCGTTGTTCGTCTTCTTTTTGGGGATGCTGGCAGATTTGTATTTCAGCAAACCGTCACGGAAGCGGCGGGACCTTGAGCAGAACCCCGACCAGATAACCAGCCATCGCACTGACCGTTCCGATTAACATCATTTCCAATCCGCTGCGCATGGGTCTGCCAACGGTCACACGCGCCTTGTACACGCCAATGCCGAATAAGACCAACGCTGTCACCAGCACAGACATCCACATACTAACGGCAACCGACAGGAACATAAACGGCAGGATCGGAACCAACGAACCGACAATAGCAGAAAGCCCCACCACCCAGGCGGCTTTGAAGGCTGTCTTGCGGTCCACCGGCGAGAGTTGATGTTCCTCCGCCATCATCACTGCCACCCACACATCATTGTTCGCTGTGATGGTCTCCACGATGCGGTCGAGCAGGTCGCCGCTAAAACCTTTGCGTTCGTAAATATCGCGGATCTCTTTTGTCTCGAGTTTGGGCGCTTGCACAATGTGTCGATACTCCCGTTCACGCTCGCTTTGATATAGATCCGCATCAGCAAGTGTGGTCGTGAACGCCACCGCGCCCATCGAAATGGATTCAGCAAAGGTTGTCGCGAGTCCCGCCACCAGCACCACGCGCACATCGTTTGTCGCCGCGGCGATGCCCAACACCACCCCCAGCACATTCACCAATCCATCCTGCGCACCCAGGATAAAATCCGACAGCCCCGAGCCGCGCTTGTGCGGATCGGTATGGTTATGATGTATCATCTCTTCATGAAGCGATTTCTGAGCCATGGTTTCCATGCCTGCATCATACAATCGGACGAATAAATTTATAATGGATGAATGTCACGCTTTAGAGTTTTTCTCCTGACCCTTTGTCTGACAACACTCGCCTGCATGTCAGAGGTCGTTGCACTGGCGCCAACTTCCATGCCAGTGATGGATGCGACGCTCGCAACGATGCTCGCAGCAACTTCCACCTCCACAACGACCCCCACCCTCGCACCGTCTCTCACCCCAACCCCTGCGCCTCTTGCGCGCCGGGTGCTGA
>JAHDWC010000051.1 GCA_023382575.1 Anaerolineales bacterium | reverse complement strand
AGTTGGTACGCAAGAGGAAATGGGCACAACCGAGTTGACCGCACGCGATGTCAATTGGGTGAGTGGCAAAGTGCCGGGTGAACCCTTCCGCGCAGAAGTGAAGATTCGCTATACAGCAAAGGAGGTCCCGGCGTTGGTCACGCCAATGGACGGGAATCAGGCTATGGTCATGTTTGATGCGCCCGTGCGGGATGCGACTAAAGGTCAGGCGGCAGTTTTCTATCAAGGCGAGCGTATGGTGGGTGGAGGAATCATTCAATAAAAGTTTGCGTGTAGCCAGATCGTTGTATGGCATTATATTTTTGATGATAATGAAATTGATAGTAACTTTGAATAAAAGGAGAACTATATGAACTATCGGATTGAGTCGTTGATGTCTGCCCGTTTGTTTGTTGCGCCGCAATACGCCGAAGACCGGGTGTATTTCCTGAGCAACCTTTCGGGACATTTGAGTTTGTACGTTATGTATCATGGTGGCAGTGTGCCAGAGCCGCTTTTGCCGCCGCACATTGCTTTGCAGAATCCGCATCTCATCGGCGGACAGTCGTTTTATGTCTTCCCAGAAATGCGCCAAATTTTGGTGATGATCGACAGCGACGGCGACGAGAATTATCAACCCATGTTGATTCCGCTCGATGGTGGGTTCCCCGAACCGGCGTTCAAAAATTTCTTTGCCAAATATCGCGTGCATCTCGGCGAATGTGACCGCGAAAAAGGCATTGTCTACCTGCAAGCGGAACGCCGCGACAAGCCATTGATCGAACTGTATCGCGGTGATCTGAAGACGGGCAAATTGACGAAACTTGTCTCAAGCCCGTTTGGATATGGCGTAGGGGATTATTCCAAGGATCACACTCGCCTCTTACTCGGGACGGGGTATTCTGTCGGCGATGGCGTTTTCTACCTTTGGAACAAAGGCAAGATGACTGTCATCTATGGCAAGCCAATGGAAAAGCGCAAGCCGGGTGAGCAAGTTCCGCTGAATGGGCTGGGTGCAGGCGTCTTCTCGCCGAGTGGAAAAGGCGCCATCGTTACCAGCTCGGTCTTTGAGGATACCTACAGCCTCGGTTACATCAACTTCAAGAAACCGGGTGAGGTGACACCGGTCAAATTGCGCGGAGTGAAGCATACCGGCGTGGGTGAGATGGAGAACATCGCGCATCTCAAGGATGACCGCTATTTGGTCACCTTTAATATCGACGGTTGCTCATGGGCATACGAAGGTGTCTTCGACGAAGCGAAATTGACTATGAACCTCAAGTACGTTTTGGTGGGACAGGAGCCTTTCGACGGCGGCATGATAGAACATCTGGATTATGACAAGGCAGAAGATATGTTCACCTTCTCATTCTCCACGGCTACTTCACCGACGCAGATCTATTCCATCGAAGGCAAACAGCGCAAAGACCTGTACATGCACACAGACGAGAAAATTCTCGGTATTCACGAGAACTTACTCTCCAAAGGGGAAGATGCGTCGTTCATCTCGCATGATGGTTTGCGCGTCTCAGCACGATTGTATCTTCCCGCCAAGTCGCTCGGATTCAAAGGTCCGCGCCCGGTGGTGTATTACATCCACGGTGGTCCGCAGGGACAGGAACGCCCGGACTTTGCCTGGTTTTCGATGCCGCTTATCCAGTTCCTGACGTTGCGTGGATTTGCCGTCTTCGTCCCGAACGTACGCGGCTCGACCGGCTATGGTTTATCCTATACCAAATATGTTGATCGCGATTGGGGTGGTCAGGACCGTCTCGACCATGTTCATGCGATGACCAAAGTCCTGCCGAAGGACAAACGGCTTGATGTCAAGCGTGCGGCGGTGGTGGGACGTTCCTATGGCGGCTACATGACCTTGATGCAGGCGGGGTTACATCCCGATCTGTGGAAAGCCTCCTGCGATATGTTCGGTCCGTACGATCTCATCACGTTCTCCGAGCGTATCCCTGAGACATGGAAGCCATATTTCAAACTCGCCATCGGTGACCCTGCCAAGCCTGCGGAACGCGCCGATTTGGTGGAGCGCTCGCCGAAGACGCATCTGCACAAGATGAAGGCGCCAATGCTCGTCATTCAGGGACGCAACGATCCGCGCGTGGTGGCGGCTGAATCCGAAGACCTTGTCCGCGAGTTGAAGAAGAAGGGCAAGCCCATCGAGTTGCTGGTCTTTGAGGATGAGGGACACGACGTGTTGAAATATGAAAACCGTGTGACCTGTTACAACGCCATCACTGATTTCTTCGCAAAGCATCTCAAACCTTAGTTTTCACCCAAACGGATTTCGCGTTCTTTAACGGGCGCGAAATCCGCTTCCATTTGAATGAGCCTCACTGGGAGAAAAGAGAGCCGAGACATGGTCACACTTCCTGCTGCATTGTTTGGTCTGGTCATTGCCTTGTTGGCGGGTGCTCTATTCCACGCTTTACGTGGCGGGAATGGCTGGCGTCTACTTCTCTTTTTGGGGCTCAGTATCGTTGGCTTTGTTGTGGGACAGCTCGCGGGTATGTTTTTCGGCTGGAGCGTGTACAAGTTTGGGATGTTGGATATCGGCTTGGGCGTGGTGGGAAGCGCCGTGATCCTGCTGGCAGGGAACTGGCTTATCCGCCCTTAATCCCCGGTTGCACGTTATCCAAGAACAGCGTATACTTCGCCGGTCAAAAAATACAAATTGACGAATTCAAGTTCAAGGAAAGAAATCACGTGAATATAGACCTTTCAAAAAACGAAGAATCTGAACTTCAAACGGAATCACTTGGCGAAAAGATCGAGACGATCATCGAAAAACTACCGCCCACCGAGGTGACCCTGGTCGAGATCATGGACATTGTCGGTGCAGACAGCCTGCTGCTGCTGACAGTTTTTCTCTCGCTGATTTTTCTCGTGCCGGTCTCCATCCCTGGCGTCAGCACGGTCTTCGGCTCTGCCATTTTATTGATTGGCATCACCCGGTTGTTCTCTCGTAAATTGTGGCTGCCGGAAAAAATTGGCACCCGCAAACTCTCCGCTGAAAAATTGCGCGAAGGCTTCAAAAAAGCCCTCATCTGGTTTCGCCGCCTTGAAAAGATCAGCCGTCCACATCGTTTGCGTGGACTGACCTCCAAGGGATTGGTGACTGTCTTTAACAACCTATCCTTCATCCTTGCGGCGCTTCTCCTGATGATGCCCTTCGGGTTGATTCCTTTCAGCAATACCCTGCCGGCGGTAGCGCTCATCTTCCTTGCCATTGGCATGATGCAGCAGGACGGCGTTTCAATCCTGTTGGGGAACCTTTCCAACATTGCCACCATTGTCTACTTTGGATTTCTCATTGCAGGCGGCGGCTGGTCCATCAGCCAGTTCTTTGGGTAATGAGCTCAGGCAGGTCGGGTCAACGCCCGACCTGTTTTTTTATGAAATACATTGCCGCATTCTTTACACTTTTCATCATCATAGTGATCGTTCTCGCTGACCGCGACGCCATCCCGCCATTCATTAAAGTTCTTTATGATTTTGAGAACGGGGATAAACTCGGGCACTTCATCCTTTATGGATTGCTAAACTTTTTCATCACATTGGCGTTTATCGCGCTTCCAAACCGGGACGCAAGCCGGGTGGCACTTTCAGTGGGTTTGATCCTCGCCTTGATCGTCACTGCCGAAGAATTCTCGCAACAGTTCTTCTCCGCCCGCACCTTCGACTTGATCGACCTCGCTGCAAGTTTTGTCGGTCTTCTGGTTGGCGGTTGGGCGGCATGGCAAATTAAAAAGAGACGGTCATCTTCAGGATGACCGTCTCTTGCTTTTCCTATGGAACTAACTTCAAATATCCTTCCGCATCGTTGATGATGGATTCCTGGTCCCACCACATGGGATAGTATTCCACATTTGCCCATAATGGAGCCATGTCATCGTAATGTGGATGATAGGCATGTCCTGACTGCCCCGTCGTGTGGACGGTCAATGAGGCGTTCAAGTCGTTGAAGTCCACGACCATGCGCATGGACGGCAGCCAGTTCGTTTCGTAGCCGTCTCGTATCGACCAGCCCGTCGCATTGACAATGGAATCTCCGCCGCCCGTGGGGAAGGGTCCGCGATTGAGCAGGTCTTCGATCAAAGAAACGCCCGACTCTCCCAACGTGGAGTTGCGGAAAGTGGCAGCATGCATCTCGCCCCATTTCCACTGTTTCACATCTTTACCAAAGATTCCTTCGAGTTCGACAATGCCATCTGAGAAGGATTTTGTGATGATATCTGGCATTGTCTCGGTAACATCCAATGTGGATTTGTCATCCCAGAATGGGTCATTGGGATTCTTGACCATTTGCCGCATGATCTCATTCCAGCGAGAGCCGCCATCTGGGAAGTAGCGTTCTTCGGGCATTTCGTCGTTGAAGGTATTCTGCACGAAGGCACGCCAAAAAGCGTTGAAAACCGCCGCCGCTGTCGAATCGATGCGATCTTGATAATCCCAATTTTGCAGGGTGTCGAAAGCGATGGCTTCGGTTTCCTTCGCGAACTTGAAATCCATTCCCAACAGAAGCGGGACAAAAATCTCAGCATTGCTGTCAAACGAATCGCCATGCATCTGCTGGATGTAGGCTTTGTCGATCTTGCCGGGTGCAGACTCGATCATCTCCACGATGCGATTCGCGCGGAAACCATAGTCCCAATCCTTGGTGATGAGATAGGGATAATCCCACGGCTGACAGCGATTGTTGGCCGTGACGATGTACCCTTCTTCGGGATTGAACGCATAAGGCAGTTCTTCAAATGGAATAAACCCCGTCCACTCGTAGTCATCCGTCCAGCCCGGAACGGGTAGTGTGCCGTCGCCATTCTTGCGGATGGGAATGTCGCCGGGCATTTGGTAGCCGATATTGCCTTCGACATCGGCATATATCAAATTTTGCGCCGGGACATGGAAGCCACGTGCGGCTTCGCGGAACTCGTCCCAATTTTGCGCTTTGTTGAAGCCCCAGATCGCTTCGAACGGAGTGGACGGAGTCAACGCCGTCCATTGGAGCGCGATGACGTATTGATCGGGCAGGTCCACGCCGGCGCGATCTTTAAATGGGACAAATTCCGCATCATCGGGGTTTCCCTCGTTCATGAGCGGACCATACAGTTCAGAGATGACGGGCCCGTGGCGCGTCTTCTTCACGGTGATGGTCACCGGTTCGTCGCCCACGATCTCGATGATCTCTTCGTAAGTTTCAAAATCAACCCACTCGCCATTGACTTCATATTGATTTGGGTTTTCAGGGTTGACCTTTTCAATGTACAAATCCATCACATCGGGACCAACGTTGGTGAAGCCCCAGGCGATCTTGTCATTATGCCCAATGACCACGCCGGGGACGCCCGCAAACGAAAAGCCTGTCACTTCGAATGGACACTCATCCGATTTTTCGACACAATGCAAACCGACCTGATACCAGATGGATGGCATTTGGATTCCAAGATGCGGGTCGTTGGCAAGATAAGGCATGCCCGTGTCAGTCAGCGCGCCGGAAACCGCCCACGAGTTTGACCCGATCCCATCGTTCCACGGACCAAGCACTGGGTCCAGTAATGAAGCGTTGTGATTGACTGTATCCAACTGAAGTTGTGAATAGTCAAATGCAATTGGTTCAGAATCCGATGGAAGTTTTGAAGCCTGTTCCTTGACCGGCATTTCATTCACGATGACGGGATGGTCTTCGGGGTAAGCCGGGAAGAGTTGCGCCATTTGTTCGGGAGTGAAGGTTTTGAGCAAAACTGCGCGTTCAATTTCTTCTCCCATGTTGCCGCGCAGATCCCAAGCCATGGCTTTGCCCCATGTGAGCGAATGGATCGGCGTCCACGGTTCGATCTCGTAGGCAGGGCTGAGCAAACCGAGGACAGCGTATTCGAGGCTGAGGGCGGTATCTTTGTGATCTTTCAAATAGGCGTTCACGCCATCTGTGTAGGCTTGCAGAATGGCGCGCGATTCGGAATCGAGATTCTCCCATTCGGCTTCGGCGGTTTTGCGCCAGCCTAACGTCCGCAAAAACGCATCAGTCTCGACCTGGGCTGAGCCGAACATCTTGGAGAGTTCGCCCGAGCCGATGTGCCGCCACGAGTCCATTTGCCAGAAGCGGTCCTGCGCGTGGACGTAGCCCTGCGCAAAGAACAGGTCATGGGCGGTAGTAGCGTAAATGTGTGGAATGCCCATCGCGTCGCGGTAGATATCCACGGGGGTGTTCAAGCCTGTCAACTGAATCTCGCCGTCAATTTGTGGAAAAGATTTTTTTGCCACAGTATTCGGCAGGTAACTTTTGAAGTAGAACAAACCTGCTGAGGCGGCGACGAGCGCCAGAATTAGAACGCCAATTAGAAACCTGCCAAGATATTTTCCTGCTTTTTTCATGTGCCCTCCGAGTTTGGATTGTTGCCATTGTAGCAACTTGTGATTTGACTGCCTGGCAAGGCAGGATGTTAGAATCCTGTCGATGAATAAAAAACCCGCATATTCCCGAAATGTTACGGAGCAGGAATGGGCATGGACATTCCTGGGGCTGGCCGTCTTGTTTGGGTCGTTTGTGCGCATCCTGCCGGGACTGTTGACTGGCTTCCCGATTAACGACGGAGGGATGTTCGCTGTCATGATGCGCGACTTGCGGACGAGTAGCTTTATTCTTCCGAGCTTCACCAGTTACAATTTCTCCGAAATTCCATTTGCATACCCCCCATTGGGGTTTTATATTGGCGCCTTTTTCGAGCTGATCGGCTTGTCAGAGATTCACGTGTTGATCTGGCTGCCAATGGCGTTTACGGTCGCAACCATCCCAGCCTTTTATCTTCTTGCAAATGAGTTGATGGAGAATCGTCCGCGTGCGGCGTTGGCGGCTGTTTTCTTTGCACTCGCGCCGGGAAGTTACATCTGGCTCTTGATGGGTGGCGGGTTAACCCGTTCGCTTGGCATGCTTTTTTTATTGTTAGCGTTTAAATTTGTTCACAAGGCATTTCGCAAACCTGCATGGCGTTCGACATTTCTCGCCGCCTTCTTTTGCTCGTTGACAGTTTTAAGCCATCCACAATCTGCCTTACTGCTTGTAATTGGGTGTGCGGTTTTCTGGTTATTCTTCGGTCGCACGCGGATGGGGACTCTCCACGCGGCTTTCATTGTAAGTGGAGCCTTGCTGCTCTCCTCGCCGTGGTGGGGGACAGTCATTGCGCGACATGGAGTCGAAGTATTCCTATCTGCGGGCCAAAGCGGGGAATTACGCGCTTCACTTTCCGCCTTGTTGGGAAATTTATTTTCACGTCAGACCATCCTGCCGTTTTCCTCGATTTTTTGGTTGCTTGGTCTGGGATGGGTATTTTACAAGCGTCGCTTCGATCTGTTGATGTGGGGTTTTCTGCCTTATCTCATCGACCAACGCAGCGCATCTATCATGACCTCGTTCTTGTATCCCATCCTCGCAGCCTATGGTTTTCTGGATGTTTTGCCTGCGTTTATAAACTTCGTCCGTTTGCGGAAATGGGTTATCCAACCGGATGCGGTTCTATTCAATATCCACGCTTTTTCGATGGGGCTGCTTGGTATCACGTTTTATCTTTTTATTGAGTGCGTCTTTCACGCCCAAATTATTCGGACGATTTCGTTGACTTCTGAATCAATTGATATGATGGTTTGGGTTCGGGAGAATACACCTGCTGAAAGTTCTTTCCTTATCCTAACTGGGCATGATGATGTGATGACCGACCCCGTCCAGGAATGGTTTCCGGCGCTGGCGGCGCATCATTCTGCGACGACATTGCAGGGTCTCGAATGGACACTAAAAGGAGATTTCAACCTTCGTTGGGCGCAGTTGGCAGCGCTGCAATCCTGTGAAGAATTGAGTTGTGTTGATACGTGGGCGCGGACAATGAACCTGACTTTTGATCGCATCATCTTGGATGGAACTAAGTTTCCGACTGAGATATTTGTATTTGCCGGGTATGAGATCGTCTTTGATAATGGCAGATATGTTGTCCTGAAATAAGAGAGACCAGCCCCTAGGCTGGTCTCTCTTATGATTTTATTGCACTGTACCCAACAATCTCGGATACCAATACCATAATATATCAGCTGCTGGTTTGCTATGGACCGACGTAGATTTATCTTGTAACGCTACTGGCATGAAATAGCCGCGGCTGACGAAGCCGGAGATCCACGAGCGGGCATTGATCGCTGTTAGCATGGCTTCGTAAATATCCGCCTGAGTTTGCAGGCTGAGACTCACAGAAGAGTTGTCTGCTTTGGGGCGAGAGAGTTCCGCAAAATCCAAGCATCCACCTGCGCCATTGGGGACGCATCCGCTGGCAGCGCCGGCAGCAGAAGGATACGACATGGCAAGGATGACCGGCTTTCCTAGCAATGAAGCGAGCGGCGCAACCTCGTTATCTAGCAATCGCCCGGCTTCGTTGGCATAATCAATTTTTGAGGCGCTCTGATTTGTCGTCAGTGGCACCGACCACAAAAGATAGATTCCATCCACATCCAGAAGAAAGTTGACCGGCGTCTCCACATTGGATTTGGTGTAAGGCATCGCCCAAAAGATTTGACCTTTGAAGCGCGAGCGGACATCCTGAATGATGGCTTTCCATTGCGCTTCCGCATCAGCTGGGACGTTGGAGGGAGTGCCGTCAGGAAGCAATCCACCGGGTAAGGCGGGACCGACCCAATCACCACCCAGAATGAGGATGTTGGCTCCGGTCTGATTGGCAAGGTCAGCATAGTTGACGGCAAAGGCACGATACCGCGTGAACCACTCCTGCCACCATTGCGCATCGCGTGGGGCACTCAGCCAAAAGTGAGTCGTCGCTGTCCGCGTGGGATCCGTTGTTGCCGGGAAATGAGGCGTGGGGAAAAGCGCCACGTTTAATCCCAGCGCGCGAGCTTGCGAGATCATAATGGCTGAGTCGATCCACAATGGGTCCTGACCCGGAAGTGGCGCAAGTCGCAATGGAGCAATACTGGTGTACGTCCAACTTGGCGTGAGGATGGCCAGATTGGAGCCTAACGCTTTGGTGTTGGCGAACGCTTGCGGCGCGTAGTATGAGAAATTTGGTCGATAGGTGGATTGATATTCGACCCCGGCGACAAAACCAGCAGCGCGTTTGGTAATGGTTGCACCGACAAGCGAAAGCGGCTCAGGGTTTTCAAACCACTTCCATGAGTTGACGCTGTCTTGGATGTCTTGTCCGAGCAGACTGGTGGCTGTCTGTCTGCCAGTGGGTGCAGCGCCGACCGTTTGGTTATCGTCCGCGCTGCCGCATTGACCGTTGCGACAGTAACGATAAGAGAATGAACCGAGGAAATTTAGCGGACCATACAGTTTGTATGCCCAGCGATTATTGCCAAGCGGCCACATGGGAATGGGTTCCATCCAGCCGAAGGCATTGAATTGAATGTAGAGGATGTCACCCGGCGGTGTGACCGAAGGAATGGTCGCCTCAAAAAGAATGGGTCCGGATTCTTTCGTTGCCAGCCATGAAGGAACTGTATCTTGAAGCGTAACATCCTGCTCTGGGACAATCAAGTCGCGTACGATCCACTCGCCATTGGCTTTGTGTTCAGCATTCCAGAAACCATCACCCAATGTGTATTTGTATTGGATGTGTGCCCCAACCGGCAGCCCCAATGTGACAGCATAGCGTCCATCCGGCTGTAGATTGAGGATGGGCATTCGGTCTGCCACAGTACTGACTCCGCCCTGAAGATCTGCGAAGGTATTCCCAAGCTGAAGGATATTCCCAGCGAGGCGCACAGGCACACCGGGAACAGTGTCCTGCGGGATGGCGACCATGAAGGTCACATTCACCAATCTGGAAGGCTTGATGCGTAAATCCACGATTGTGGTGGAACCATTCCCAACCACTGCCCCTTGTTGGAACGGCTGATACATTCCGTCGAGGCTGTACGCAACCAGTTGTTGTGTGCCCACTCCCAGTCCGGTGAGTTCGAAGCGCCCGAGCGAATCGGTGATGTGCTGCACGCCACCGGCGGTCACGAGGATGTTTGGCAGAGGCGAGCCTGTATCCGCATTGAAGATTTGCCCGAGGATCGTGCCGCTTGGACGATTGAATGCCTTGTCTCCCCAATCAGCAATGATATCTTGGACTTCACCGGGTCCCGCCACATGATGCATGCGATAACGGATGGCAGAACCGGAGACTGTGTCTTCGATCACTTGCGCCGCACCCCGACGGATGTAGCGATACTTGACTACAGAGTTGTGCAATAGGGGAAGCGTAGCCGTATAGGTCAGCGTGTCACGCGGACTCATCGGGTATTGCGTCACGTTGATGGAAAGTCCGGTGACCTCGTCCAGAACTGCAATGACCAACGATTCGTTGGCTTGAAGCGGCTCCGGCAATGTCACGACGAATGTCGTCTGCGCAACCGGGTACGGCGTGGCCGATGCGGTTGTCGTATCATCTGGCGGTTGTGGCGTGGATGAATTCCCGCCAAATGGATTCTCAAGTAGTGATAATGTGCAAGCCTGTCCAACCAGCACAAGGATGAGCGCCACGACGGCGATGCGGCGCAAGTTGATGGATTTCCCTTTCATTGCTCTTCTCCTTGAATATTAGCCCGCCCCTCCGTCTTCCACAAATTCTTCTTCTTGCGATTCGACAGCTCGTCGCTTTCGCCCGGCGTAGGCGAGATGGCTCAAGCCAATGCTGATAAAGTATAACAAAATCATGGGCAGCATCACCAAACTCATGTTGACCGGGTCTACGGTGGGAGTCACTGCCGCCGCCATGATGGCGATGATGACAATGGCGAGCCGCCACTGTTGGGCGAGGATGCGCGGCTGGATCAACCCGATAGCTGTTAGCACATAGATAACCAACGGAAACTCAAAGAAGAGACCGATCCAGATCATCAGCCCGGTGACAAAGGTGAAGTATTCGTGAGCAGTCCAGAATTGGGAGATTTCTGTGAAGCCACCCAGGAAGGGAAGCGCAGCCGGCAATAGGACAAAAAACGTGAACGCCATCCCTGTGAGGAACAGCAAGGTCGCCAGCGGGATGCCAGCCAGTCCCATTTTCTTCTCGCGCGATTTCAAGCCCGGCGCGGCAAAGATCCAAAGTTCCAACGCGATGTATGGGAAGGCAACAGCGATTCCCATCGTCATTGCCACACGCATAAACACGCCAATCTCTTCGGTCACTTGGATGGCTTGCAGTTCTTTGAGTCCGCCTACAGGACCGGCGAGGAACTGCATGGCAGGCTCTGCCACCCCAAAGGCAGCAAAAACAGCCACCGCCAGAACAGCGACAGATCGCAGCAGATGAATGCGCAGGAGACCAACATGCTCCCAAAATGATTCGCGTGTGCTGCTGTCGCTAATTAAATTAACAACCGCTTCGGTGAGTTGATTCTCGCTAGGTTCCGTGTTCAGGAACTGGATGAATTGTTTGATCTTCCTAAAGGGAAACGCAATAATATTGAAGGCGAGGCGGAAGGGGAAAGTGATGATCCGCCACAAGCCCAGGAAAAAATTACGCATTGTTCTTTGGTTCGCTTTCAGCGTCTTTAGGTTGTTCGGGTGAGGTGCTTTGAGGTTCGGCAGGTTTTACAGGCACAGAATCGCCGGTATAAGGCTGTGAGCGTGATACCGGCTTTGAGGGGGCATTCCGCTGCGAGGTCGGGTTGACGGCGTTGCTTACATCGTGTCCGATCTGGTTCAGTTCATCATTCGCTTCACGCATCAACTTATTGGGCAGAGTCCGCAATTCGCGTGAAGTCTGCTGAAAGAGTCTCCAACCATCTGAGGTGACGATGCTGCGCAACCACTTGCCAATGGTCTTCCCGGCTTTTTGCATATCCTTGGGACCGAGCACGAGCAAGGCAATGATAATGACAAAAATAAGTTCAGACATTCCAACGCCGAGGATTTCCATACTACGATTCCAAATTGGTTCCTTGCGGAATATTTTCAGTTACAAGTTGGAGAATTTCGTTTTCATGATCGACGAGCGTCCCCAACACGCCATTGACAAAACGTGACGCTGATTCCGAGCCATAGACCTTGGCCAGCTCTACCGCTTCATTGATGGCAACTTTGATGGGGGTTTCACGATACACCGCAAATTCCCAACAAGCGATGCGCAGAATATTTCGGTCGATTGCCGCGATTTGGTCGAGCGGCCACTCCGGCGCATATTTGGCAATGATCTGATCCAATTCATGCCGCAAAGGCAAAACGCCGAAGATGATACGCCGCGCAAAATCGGCGAGTTCTTCGTTAAGAGCAGTATCTTCCAGACGTGTCTTCAACACATCGCCTGGAAGATGGCTCGATAGATCAGTCTCGTACAAAACTTGCAGAGCGATGGCACGCGCTCTGGTGCGGGGTTTCATGGGTTAGGCCTCGTTATCCTCAAAGTCTATATCTTCGATATGGATGTTCACTTCGCCCACTTCCATGCCGACCATTTCCTGAATGGCACGCGCCACATTCTGCTGGATGTTGCGGCTGACCTCACGGATGTTGACATTCTCCTTGAGGATGAGGAACAGATCCGCATATACAGTATTATCTTTCGCTTCAATGCGGACTCCATCACTGGCTCCACGATGAAAGAGTCGATTCACACCGCCAGCGACGGCGGCCAATCGGCTGACGCCGGGCACTTCCAGCGCGGCGAGACGCGCAATGGTCGTCAACACTTCGGGGGAGACAGTGGTCTTGCCTTGAGTTTCTTCAGTCATTCCTACTCCTGTTTGAATTTGAGTGGGTTTACATCATTGCCATGCCGCCATCCACACCGAGGACTTGCCCGGTGATGTATGCAGCTCCATCGGAAGCGAAAAATGAGGCGGCAAAGGCGATTTCTTCAGGGTTACCCTTCCGTCCCAGCGGGACGAGCTTCAGGGCGGCTTCCAAAATTTCAGGTGTCATCGCATCGAGGATTTCCGTATCCACGAAGCCCGGCGCAATCGCATTGACTGTGATGTTGCGCGCGGCAACTTCACGAGCGAGCGCCTTGGTGAAGGCGATCTGTCCGCCTTTGGACGCGGAGTAATTTGTCTGTCCGGGGTTGCCCATCTGTCCAGCGACGGAGGCGATGTTGATGATACGTCCTGTACGTTTGCGCATCATATGTTTGACGGCCGCCTTCGAGCAATTAAAGGTGCTCTTAAGGTTGGTGTTGATAACGGCGTCCCAGTCGGACTCAGGCATCATCATAATGAGTTGGTCGCGGGTGATGCCAGCATTATTGACAAGGATGCTCAAATCGCCGAAGGTATCGATGGCGAACTTGACCAACGCTTCTGCTTGCTTGAAATCAGAGACATCCGCCTGGAAAGCAGCAGCCTTTCCGCCTGCTTCCTGTACCTTTTTCACAACGTCCTCGGCGGACTCGGGAGATTTGTTGTAATTGACCACCACCGCTGCGCCGCGGTCAGCAAATTCCAGGGCAATGGCGCGACCAATTCCACGCGAACCGCCTGTGACGATGGCTACCTTATTCTCTAACGATAATTTGAAGGACATTAAAGGACTCCTATATTGAAATTATACATCATGTACAAGAAACCCCATCGCGCGGTTGTGGAAACGAAAATTATCGGGTTTTGATTCCCAAAGCCAGCGCCAGTCCGCCGCCCAACGCGATGACCGCCATCGCAATGACCGCATCCTGCCAGAAGCGGATGGGGAAGAGGCGGATGAGCGTATCGGAATAATAGAAGAGCCATGAATCGCCTTCGAAGAACAGGCTGTGAAACCAGGCAAAGAAATTCCAGAAAATATCCGGGTTGAGCAGGATGCCCCCACCTGCGATCAGCCCCAAGGTGACGGCCAGTCCAATCATCCACCACCCGCCGCGACGCAGACCATTGAGATAGTCAGTGACCCAATCATATCTGCGGGCGATAGCGAAGAGGATTGCGAGAATCCCAATCGAAATGTACCAAACGGACAATGATCCTTTGACCACGTCCTTCACATCTTTCATGTGGCTGAGTTCACGCTCGTTATACAGCGGACTGCCATCTTCAAAAGTGAGGTCGCCGAGATAGGAAATATCGGCATTGTTGACGAGATATTCCACAGATGGCTTTGCCCATTTGAGACGGTCTTCCTTGGTGAAGCCATATTCATCTGCCGGGAAGTAGGGCATGTTGTATTCAAGCGTGTAAAACAGCGGCGTGAGCAGAATCCGCAATGCCAGCCCGATCAATGCCAGAGGCGTAAGCAGCGAAACGAGATAAGATGTAGTGGTTCGAAAATTGAAGTTCATTGGGATGTTTATTGCAAAAATTCCAGTCCGCCTTGCAGGACGAAATTGAAGACCATGTCGTTGACGATCCATTCGATGGGAGCAAGGTCATCGGTGAAGACGGTCGACGTTTCGTAGCCGGGTGTGAGGTTGGCATACGTTGTGGTCATGGTGGTAACAAGCAAGGGATCGAGAGTGGTATCTTGTGCCAGCCGCAGCATGTTGGCGGAGAAGTTGTCTGCGGTGGTGGGCTGCTTGGTGGCGAAGATCATCGTGTTGAGCGTGCCGGGAATATCCATGATGTGGATGGATGGGAACAACTGTGACATGGTCGTGGCGAGACCGTCCACGAGGCGGCGATCCCCAGGAGTGGAGCCAACGTTCAGGGTCAGCACGCCATTGTCAGCGAGGTGTGAGGCGCAAATCTCAAAGAACTCGATGGTCGTCATATGCGGAGGGATGTATGGTGGACGATACGCATCGATGGCGATGATGTCATATTTTTGCTCGCTGCGGTCAAGGTTAAGCCTGCCGTCACCAATGACTACGTTTAGGTTGGGCAGATCCAGCCCGAAATATTCGTGGCCAACTTCGACGATCTTTTCGTCCAACTCGTAGCCGTCGATAAGCAGGTCCTCGCCATAGACTGCTGTGGCTTGACGTGCAGCTGTTCCGGCAGCAAGACCGATGATCGCCATGCTTTGAATCTCATCTGGCGAGCGGTTTTCGTAGAAGTATGGTCCCACCATAAATTGATCCCACGGTCCGCTGTAATATAAGGTGTCGGGATGATAAATGGAATGCACACCTTGTCCGTCGTTCAGGCGCAGAAGCGTAAAGCCGTTGTATTCCTGCACCTGAATGTAGTTGTAATCTGATTCGATTTCGTACACTTGTCCGCTGCTGCTTTTGAGCGCAGAGTTCGAGAAGATGACGGCAATCGCCGTCAGCACAAGCGGCATCCAAATCAGTTTGAACATCTCGTGGGTGCTCGCGAAGCGGGCGAGTCCCACCAATGCGACGATCAGCAAGACCATCCCAAATAAAAAGAAGGTCAACCGCGTGCCAATGGTCGGGATAAAGACCAGCGTGGGCAGGAAGGTGCCGATGAAGGAGCCAAGCGTGGAGACGGCATAGATCTGCCCGGAAATTTGCCCCGCCTTCGCCGCATCATCGACCGAGAGGCGGATCGCATATGGTGAGATGGTTCCCAGCAAGGTGATGGGGACGATGAAGAGCACCAACACGACGATGAACGACCCAGCCATGATGCCAACGCTGAGTACCTCGAACGCATCTGCCGCGTACCGGAGGACAGGTACTGCAACGTAGGGAACGAGTCCCACGGTGAAAGCCGCCCAGGCAAGGATGCGATACATTGCCAGCGGCGACGGGTCCTTGTCTGCCCATTTGCCGCCGAGGAAATAGCCAAACGTGAGATAGATGAGGATCAAGCCGATGATGCTTGCCCAAACGAGGTTGCTTGTGCCAAAGACGTTGCCGATCAGACGACCCGCGGTCAATTCGGCGGCAAGTGTGGTCATGCCAGAGATGAAGACAGTGAAGAGTAGGTAACGTTTCATGTTGGTTCCCAAATGTAGAATGGGGCGATTATACTCGTGACTGTTTTCCGATTAAGCTTTTCTTATCAATGATTCAAAAAGGAGATTTATGTATCTGCCCAAACTTTACCGTGAAGAAGATCATGCTCGCATCGTCGAGTTTCTCAAAGCGAACGGATTCCCGGCTCTCGTTTCTCATGACGGCGAAAAATTGGTCGCCACGCATTTGCCGGTTGAAATTGTTGAAAATGCAGATGGTTCGTTGACGGTCCTCGGTCACATGTCGCGCGCCAACCCGCAGTGGAAATCGTTTGGTGAGCAGGAAGTACTGCTTATTTTTCAGGGCGCACATACCTATATCTCGCCGCGTTGGTACAACCACGTCAATGTGCCGACATGGAATTACATGAATGTTCACGTCTATGGAAAAGTTCACATGTTGGAAGGGGAAGAGTTGTATGCCCTGCTCAGCGACTTGGTGAAGAAGCACGAGTCAGCCACTGGTTACAGCATGGAAGGCTTGCCCGCTGACTTTGTAGAAAAGGAAATCAAAGGGGTGGCAGGATTTGCACTCAATGTGACGCGCATCGACGCCGCCTACAAGTTGAGTCAAAACCGCGAAGACGAATCCTACACCAACATTGTCCGCGAACTGGAGAAGCGCAGCGATGACGCTTCTCATGAAATTGCCCAAGAAATGAAGCAAAAACGGACCGGGATGCTCTCGTAACCGCTGGATTCCTTGACGAAAGCCGGACGAACGAATAAAATCCAAGCCGTTGTTTACTTTGCGCCTCCGTGAGGAGGCACTTTTTCTGCCCAGCGCAGAACCCAAATCGACTGTTCAGCGGAGCGCTCCGCTTGCAGAAAATCATTTTAGGGCGAAGGTAACCGCATCCGGCGGTGAGAGGCGCCCAAGGAGTTACGTAAGATGGAAAAGGTAGTATTGAAGGCCACGAAACGCGATGTCGTCGGTAAGCAGGTGAAAGCCATGCGCCGCGAAGGAAAGCTTCCGGCGGTGATCTATGGTCGTCACGTGGAGCCGATCGCGATCATGCTCGATGCGCACAGCGCCGGCATGGCGTTGAGCAAGCTGACTTCATCCAGCCTGGTTACGCTCGATGTCGATGGCAAGGAATATCCCGCCCTCGTCCGCGAACGCCAGCGCGATTACATCAAAGGCTTGCTGACCCATGTAGATTTCCTCGCAGTGGACCTGACCGAGAAGATCCGCACCAACGTCAGCATCAGTCTCGTTGGCATTTCCCCCGCGGTCAAGGATTACAATGGCGTGCTCGTTCAGAACCTTGAGCGCTTGGAAGTGGAATGTCTACCGACCGACCTGCCCGAACGTATCAGTGTCGATATTTCAGTCCTCAAACAGATCGGTGATAGCATCCGCGTCCACGATGTGGATGAGATGCTGACCGATAAGGTCGTCGTTTTGAACAACCCCGATGACATGGTCGCCGTTGTGACTATGGCGAAGGATGAAAGCGCTGAAGGCGCCGCTGCAGTTCCGGGCGAAGAAGCTGCTGCTCCTGAACTCAGCGTGGAACGTGGCAAGAAGGAAGACGAATCCGCCGAGTAAGCCGGTTTCAAAATATAAAATCCGCCATCGAAATGATGGCGGATTTTTTTTGTTAATGGATCAACTCAATGGTCTTCAAAAAATTCACGGTCATGCGCGCGGTGGCGCCCCATAACAATTCGCCGTCGTAGGGATGATACGCGATCAGGGAGCGTTCCGAGTCGCGCGTGAAAAATTCCCAATAGTTATTTTTGTTCGCCAGCCACAATAATGGGATGGTGAAAACTCGCGCCACTTCCACGCTGGCAACCTTGAAGGCATATGGGAAGGGGATGACCCCCACGATCGGACTGACCCGAAAGCTGCTGATGGTAATGAGGCGACTCAGCCTCCCGAGAATTTGTATATCTGCCGAGCGGACGCCGATCTCTTCATCCACTTCACGTAAGGCAGTTTGTTCTGGCGTGGTCTCGCCTTCATCGCAAGCGCCGCCGGGGAAGGATACCTGTCCCTTATGTGATTCGACGCGGTCTGTGCGGCGGGTATATAGGATGTGCCATTCATTCTGATAGTACGTCAGCGGGACGAGCACAGCCGCGCATTTTAAGCGCATATCTGGTCTGACAGGAATTTCAGCATAGCCATCCGAGCTATCGGAATCTTTTTCAGCTTCCTTCAGCTTTTGCTGGATATATTCCTGGGTGATCTCACTCATGGAGCCTCGCTTCGCCCAGGTTGGCACAATGAGACACATGGCGAAGCACTAATATTCCTCCTCGATGCCGATGATCTCTTTGGCGAGGTCGGCTCCGCGCGGGTCGTCCATGAGGCTGGGTTCTATTTTTCTGGCAAAGACCAGAAAGCCGGTGTGGGCCACCATGCGGTCGGTGGGACGCAGACGGCTGGGGTTGGTCTTGTAATATCTCAACAATAATTCGCAGACTTCGACGAAGGCGAAGTGATTCTTTCGCAAGGCAAGAAGAAGCCCCCCGATTTCAGCGCATCGCGGACCTGCGGGATATAGTCGAATGGATTTTGCACATCGAGGAAGAAGGCATCAGCGTCGGTTTCGTCGAAACCTTCCTGGATGTCGCGCAGCTTGAAGTCTACGCGCGAAG
This sequence comes from Anaerolineales bacterium, assembly GCA_023382575.1. Taxonomy (GTDB): domain Bacteria; phylum Chloroflexota; class Anaerolineae; order Anaerolineales; family Villigracilaceae; genus Villigracilis. Next base: position 4,073 of record JAHDWC010000051.1, on the reverse strand, counting down.
CGAGCCCAACCCGTTCGAGATTCTTGCGGGCAAGGTTTTGCGTATCCTGTTTATGTTCATACGAGATGACCCGTCCCTGTGGACCAATGGCATTTGCGAGAGCAATTGTCATCGAGCCTGAGCCGGTACCAGCTTCCATTACCGTTTGCCCTTCCGAGATCCCCATTTGGATCAAGATATATCCGATATCTTTGGGGTATAGAATCTGCGTGTTGCGTGGCAGGTCGTTCAATAAATCTGCGATGGATGGCTGCAACAAAAAGAAGGGTGCGCCAGTGTGACTGAAGACCTGCGAACCCCACGGTTTGCCGATCAGGTCGTCGTGTTTGAGCACGCCACGATGACTTTGAAACTCGCCGTCCAATTTGAGGATGAAAATAAAATGCTTATGGGTCAGCCCGACTAGTTGAGCGAGGTCGCCTTCGCGGGCAGTGGTGGAATAGTTCATGAAGTTAATTCTACCTTTTCTTCTTCAGGTGGAGTGATGGGGAGGTGTTGACTACGCAGTTTCCGATTTGAGGCGAGCAGGACGGCGAAGATTCCGATTCCCAGAACGAGCAATCCGCACAACATGGCCGGAGCATAGTTATACAGCCATTCTGGTTTGCCAATCGTTTCGCCGATGGCGGTGATGCCCGCGCCTGCGGCGGCGGCATTCCAAACTCCATGAATCAGCACGGCAGCGAGAAATGCACCTGCCAGCCGTCCAAATTTTTTCTCTTTGAACGCGGAGACAATGCCCCAGCCGACCAAGCCCGAGGTGGCGATGTGGAGCAGGCTCGTCCCGGCTCGCGCCGCAACGATGACTGCCCAACCGATTGTGCCATCTGCGCTAGCGTTGAGACTTTCAAAGACGCCAAATGCTGCGCCGCTCAACATGCCCAGAACGAATCCCTGTGCGGGTGACTCGATTTTCTTCGCAAACAACCAGACTGCCAGCGGTTTGAACAATTCTTCGATCAACGGCACGATGACAGCGATGTATCCGATCCCTGCAGCCAGAACGGCCGGATTGGCGATATATGGTGTGACCATGCTGAGAAGTTCTTCCTGACCCATCCCATCCATGACAAGTTGCGAGATGTTGGTTATTTCGTCGAAGATTATGGGTTGGGCAATGGCTAAATATATCGAAGCGAAGATGAGTCCGAATATCAACACGACCAATTCAAGTATGATCATGATCGCTGGACCGATGGTCATGCTCAGCCCGAAGACGGCGAAGAATCTCCAACGTGGACCCGCTTCCAGTCCGTTGGAGCCGGAGCCGAAGAATAACCAGATGGGTGGAACAATTACTAGCACAGTCAGAAGCGGAAGGAATATCCACGAAAGCCATTCGATCTCAAAAAGGGTGATTCCGCCGCCGATCAATGCGCAAATAACTGGAATGCCAACTGCTACGATTGCCTGCCACCAGGCAAATGGAAGTTTGACGGGTGAGTCTGCTTGTTCGATTCCTCTCGTTTTTTGCAGGACGAACCAGCTACAGATGAATAAAAGGGTGACGTGAAAAAAGAAGGCGAATGCGCTGATCATTTCTGCGGTGGGCATGCCTTCCCCTGAGAACAGATTGATGAGCGAATTGATACCCAAGCCAACGGAAGCGGCGGTTAGGAATAGCAGTCCAAAACCGAGCACGATTAAAGTCAGCAACGAAGCCCAATGAGTTTTGTTGTTTTGCATTATTTCTCTTCCACTGTCACACGGATGATTCGGTCGCCCAGATTCAAATTGGTTCCCTGCGCCGGGTCACGCGGCGTCAGTTGCTCGGCCACTTCCAATCCGCTGATGACTTGACCGAAAATGGTATACGATCCATTCAAATGCGCCGCTGGCGCGTATGTAATGAAGAATTGGCTGCCATTCGTATCGGGTCCCGAATTTGCCATACCGACCACGCCGGGTTTATTGAATAACAGATCACTAATTTCATTCGCAAAGAAATAGCCCGGGTTGCCCCGTCCCGTCCCGCTTGGGTCGCCAGCCTGCGCCGCAAAACCAGGGATCACCCGATGGAACGTCACGCCATCGTACCAGCCTTGCCGCGCAAGAAACACAAATGAGTTCACCGCCAGCGGAGCCTTCTCGGGATACAACTCGATCACAATATTTCCCTTTTCGGTTTCGAGGGTGGCGAGATATTGCTTGTTCACATCGATGTCAAAGGGTGGACATTCGGTAAATTGCTTTTGTCCCAGCGCAATGACGCCAATCGCATCGTGGATATTTTGATAATCGAGCAGATAGAATTGCTCGCCGTTGATGAGGATGAGCGGCACAGCCGCAATGGACAACTGCTTTGCCGCTTCATACATCGACTCGAGTCGGGTTGCAGTTTCTTCAGCCTTCATCGCTGCTGAAAGCTGTTCCGCGTCAATGCTGGCGGCGGGAGCTTCCCTCAATACCCAGGCGTCGAATTGACTGGCGTTGAGTCCGGTCCATTCATTATGTTTGGCAAATAGCAAATCATGCATCTCCCAGAACTTGCCCTGTTCATCCGCTGCCAACGCGGCAAGGATGGATGCCTCTGATTTGTCCAATACGCCGATCAGCGGCAGCGGACGGAAGATTACTCGCAAATCTGTACGAGTCTGCATCAGTTGCGCGACAATCGTCGCCATTGCCTTACAACCCTGAGATTGAAAATCGCAATATTCGATCAACGTCACAGGTGCATCTGCGGGACCGATTGAAAGATCGTTTGCATTCTCAGCCGGGAATAACGAGGCTGTATTCGGCGTGGATGTTGGCGCGACATTCACGTGCGAGCAGGTAAATTCCGGCACGGGAGTATTGGGAATGGTCGGGATGACAATGTCTGCTGTGGGAGTTGCTGAAGGCTCGGCAGTGCAAGCGCTCAAAGCAAGCATCGCCAGAATGGCAAACGTAAGGACGAAGAGGACACGCTTCATTGTTGATTGACGGCTTCCTGTAATTGTTCGAAATTGGACATCCACGAAATGCGGTTGACGAAATTTGCCAGCGAGTCACTTTGCTCGCGCAAGGCGCGCACGGCCGGCCCGACCGGGTCTTCGCCAGCCGCACCGCCGGGGGTATCGGCATAAGCTCCGTAGAAAGCGAAGTAGGCTTGGTTGATCTTTCTCAGCAAATATCCGTTTCGCAGAAAGATCTGACGACGTTCTTCCATGTAAGCTTCGGCTTCTTCGATCTTTCCTTCGGCGAGCAACGCATCCACATGGATGCGGGTCTCGTGCATCTGCGCGCGGAAGTCAAAGGGCGGGCGTGGTAAATCTCCCGGGTTGGGTCGGTCTAATGGAAGCGAGACCAAATCGAGGGTTGTGTTGGAGGCGCTTGGCATCAGTTCGGGATAAAACTTTTCGATCACCAATGCTCCAATTTCATCCCCAGCGATGGAAGCCGTGGTCTCGTTCATGGTGCGAAGTTCTGGCGTGTTGTTGTAAAGCACTCCCAACGGACGCAAAGTGAGGTAGTTATGAATCCATTCATGTGCGACGGTATTGGCGATCCAATTGAGATTGGTGCTGCGCATCACCATGGTGGGATAAACGCCCACGCCTCCCACCGGGACGACAAGCGACGAAACATCCAGCCCGGCATCGACCTCTGTCTCAAGTGAAACTTGTTCGTCAACTGTGATCTCGGTGTAGATCGAGATATTGGCGGTTTGTTCGATGCGGTCACGCGGCGAAACGATGAGCGCCATCGGCAGCGGCGTGGAGTGATACCAAACGTTTGGCACCGGCTGACCGATAGCTGTAAACCCAAGTTCTGCCAACACCTGACTGACCTGTGCCTGAATGATGGCTTCTGCCAGCGGGGCAAGATCTTGCCTGCGTGCATAAAGTTCATCCAACTCGCCTCGCACCGCTGCGGTAGCGGATTCTTTATCCTCGATCGAGGCGTCCGCGTAGAGTTGGGAAAGTTGGTATTCTTTTTCGAAGATGAATTGTGTGGTTTGCAGATAATCCGCGATGATCTCTTTCTGCGCTTCGTGCTCCAATGTGTACGGCAGGTTGATGGATGCCGCGCGCGTCTTCAAGATGGCGGCATCTGCCATCCATTCCACATAATCGAATTCGACATTGCGA
>JAHDWC010000050.1:17343-22780 GCA_023382575.1 Anaerolineales bacterium | reverse complement strand
AGCTATCTGGGACAGTTCATCGCCGCTCAACGTGAGGGACAGCAGCAAAGCAATTATTCATGGCAACTGCGCGTGGTCAATGCGACGCGCACCCTGCAAGGGTGGGACGATCTCGAGATGCTCTGGGGACAGGTCAGCGAGACGATGGAAAACTTGCTCAAGACGTTGGATGAAATTTACAAAGCGCTCGGCGAACTTTATAGCGACGGCCATGAAAACGTGGAAGACGTGATGGGCAACTTGGGTACGCTCATCCGCCGCATGACCGAAGCCGAAACTGCCGCCTCTGGCATGATGCACAACCCATCTAATGAGTTGATCTACTGGATCGAAGTCAATCCACGTGGCGAGCGGCTTTCGCTCAACGCCGCCCCCTTGCGTGTGGGACCGCTCGTCCAAAAACATCTTTGGTATGAAAAAGCCAGCGTAATTTTGGCATCTGCTACGATGACGACACACGGCGAATTTACCTACATCCGCAACGTGCTCGATGCCAACGAAGTAGATGTACTTTCGCTCGGCTCACCGTTCGATTATGAATCAAGCACGCTCTTGTATGTCGCCAATGACATGCCCGAGCCAAACGCCTTCAATTATCAGCAAATGCTCGACAAAACCATCGTCGCCACTGCCAAAGCCACCGGCGGGCGGATGCTCGTGCTGTTCACCTCGTACGCCGCGCTTAAGAAAACAGCGCAAGCCATCACAGGTCCGCTGGCAAGGGAGGATATTTTCGTCTATGAGCAGGGTGAAGGTGCTTCGCCCAATGCTTTGTTGGAATCGTTCAAGACCACAGACCGGGCGGTCTTGCTCGGTACGCGTTCCTTCTGGGAAGGCGTGGATGTGCCCGGGGATGCGCTGTCCGTCGTGGTCATCACCAAATTGCCGTTCGAGGTACCCTCTGACCCGATCATCTCGGCGCGCTCGGAACTGTACGAAGACTCGTTCAACGAATATTACCTGCCGGAAGCCATCCTCAAATTCCGTCAGGGATTCGGTCGCCTCATCCGCACCGCATCAGACCGAGGCATTGTCGCCATCTTGGATCGCCGCGTGCTGACCAAGCAATATGGGCGCATGTTCCTTGAGTCCCTGCCGTCTTGCACGGCACGACAAGGTCCCGCTGGGAATCTCGCCCGCGAGGCTGGCAAGTGGTTGGGGATGTAACGCGAAGAACACTATAGTACCTGCTCAATCAAGGGGACAGTCATCTCGAGATGACTGTCCCCTTTAGTTTTAGGTAAAATGTACCCATGCCATCCGTCTATTTCCTCCACTTCGAATTCATCATCTACGTCCAATTCGCGCTGTGTTTGGGTCACGCACTCAAACATGGGACGCAGAATCTGCTCAAACTTGGCTTCGGCATCCTCTTCGGCGTGATGCTTGAACTGGCAACCATCCGCCAATTGAATGCCTACGAGTATGGTCAGTTTTTCATTATGGTATTGGACGTTCCACTTTGCATCGGCGTGGCATGGAGTTGTATCATCTACTCCGCGATGGAATTCTCAGACGCGAGCAATCTGCCCTACTTCCTGCGCCCTGTGCTGGACGGTCTACTCGGCTTGAACATTGACCTGGCGCTCGATGCGGTTGCCATTCGCTTTGGGTTCTGGGATTGGGGTCAGGGTTTGCAAGCGCAATATTTCGGCGTGCCGTATGCCAACTTTTGGGCGTGGTTCTGGGTGGTCTTTTCGTTTTCGCTGGGTTATCGTCTGCTCGCCCGCCGTGCAGATTGGGTCGGCACCTGGCTATCCGCACCATTGGCGTTTCTAACCGGTTTAGTTGGCGTCTTGGGGACTAACGCTTTCATCGTCTTTGTCGTCCCAGCTGCGATTCGCTCCGGCTTGATCGGCGTCACACTCGCCGCCGCACTCGGACTGGTGATTTATCTCCGCCCAAAGTTTTATCAACATCCTGTCGCGCCGCTCGCGTTTTGGATTCCCTTCCTCACCCATGCCTACGTTCTGGTCGCTGGTATCATCTCAGGCTATATTTTTCAGCCAGTCTTTCTGTTCATCGTCGGGTTGGTCATGCTTGCCATTTCTTTTATCCTGCATTGGAAGACCATCCGACAAATCGTTTCCTTCGGCAAATAACCTAGTCACCGTTGTGCGAATGTTCGGCTAGCGACAAGAAGGCATCCACGACATGTGGGTCAAAATGAATGCCGGCTTGCTCGCGGATCTTCTTGCGCACATCCGCTGGCAGGAGTCCCTTTCGGTATGGACGATTCGAAACCAGCGCATCCCAAACGTCGGCGACGGCAAAGATGCGCGCTGCCAGGGGGATATCCTCCCCCCTCAGCCCACGTGGATAGCCGCTTCCATCCCATTTTTCATGATGACAATAAGGAATATCGAGCGCTGGTTGCAAAAACTTGATGGGGCTGAGCATTTCGTAGGCATAAATGGGATGCTTTTCGATCAACATGCGTTCTTCGGGTGTCAGCGCGCCAGGCTTGAGCAGCACCCCATCGGGAATACCCATCTTGCCGATGTCGTGCAGTAACGCGCCGCGTTTGATGTGGACAAGTTCCGCCTCTTCGACTCCCATTGAGCGGGCCAGCCGCTCGGTAATTTCAGTCACGCGGATGGTATGTCCCTCTGTTTCCTTGTCGCGCAAGTCAAGCGCATGCACCCAGCCTTCCAGCGTGGCTTGATATGCTTCCTCCAAATCCTGATTGCTCGCCTGCAACTGATCGATAAGCCGCGCGTTGTCAATGGCCACAGCGGCTTGATTTGCAAAGGACGAAATGAGTTGCAGATCATCATTCTGAAAGATCCCCGCCTGCGCAGGGTTATCCACATAGATGACGCCGATCAATTCGTCCTTTAATTTCAGCGGCGCACAAAGGATGGACAGCAAATGATAAGCCGCGATGCTGGCTTGTTCCTCGAAGCGCGGGTCGACTTGAGCGTTGGTCGTCAGCACGGCTTCGCCATTTTTAACCACCCGTCGCGTGATCGTGCGGCTGATCGTGAAAGCATCCTCGGTCAGGTCACGATGCTGGGCATCCCGCGCGAGGCGTACACTGAGATTGCCATTTTCATCCTTCAGCATCAGAAAGCCGCGATGTGCATTCATCAAGGTAATGAGCGAGTCCATCACCTCTTCCAACACGCGCTTCAAACCCAGCGACGAATTGATGGCACTGCCCACATTCATCAACGCGTCCATGCGGCGATGATGCGTCTGGAAACGATGCTGAACACCATCTTTCAGGCGCACCAACGCACGAATCAACTGGGTCAACTCAAGGTTGATCGAAGAAACTTGCGGGTTCTCAATGCGAGCCAGCCGGATCATGACCTGCGTCAGGTCTTTTTGGATGGCAGCGATCTGCTGGATGGTATTTTCTTCAACCGATGACTCGGACATACCAACGCTCCTGAATATCACTTACAACTTGGGCAATACAATCGACTGCTGTTTTTGATATTTGCCTTTTTTGTCTGCGTAGGAGGTCTCACACTCTTCATCCGCTTCGAAGAACAAGACCTGCGCCAAGCCTTCGTTAGCGTAGATCTTCGCAGGCAATGGCGTCGTGTTCGAGATCTCAAGCGTCACGTATCCCTCCCATTCCGGCTCAAACGGCGTAACGTTGACGATGATGCCACAACGGGCATACGTAGACTTCCCCAGACAAACCGTCAACACCTTGCGCGGGATGCGGAAATATTCCACTGTGCGCGCCAGGGCAAAGGAATTGGGCGGCACCACACACACATCACCCACATAATCCACCATCGAATTCGTATCAAAATTCTTCGGGTCTACCGTTGCGGAAAAAACGTTCGTAAAGATCTTAAACTCGTTCGCGACGCGCACATCATATCCATATGACGAGACCCCGTATGAAATAACTCCCTGCCGCACCTGTTTGTCCACGAACGGCTCGATCATCCCATGCTCCAATGCCATCTTGCGAATCCAATGGTCGGGTTTCAATCCCATTTTCTGCTCCTCGATTTTGGTTGGTCTGCTTGCAGGCGTGATTTTATCAAAAATGAAAGCTGGCATCCGTCATCGCTTCGTTTTGGTATAATTTTGTCATATGACGGAAAAAACGTATCGCCAGATTATTCAGGAATGGCGCAAGGAACGTGACGATCTCATCCGCAAGGAAACTGGCTGGTTGGCACTGATCGGTTTATCCTGGCTGAAGCTCGGAAAAAACCAATTCGGCTCCGACCCCAAATGTGAGATCCAACTTCCAGAGCGCATCCCCGCCAGTGTGGGCTTCTTCGAATACAACGGGAAATCCGTAACCCTGCGCATCAATCCGGGGCAAAGAATCAAAGTCAACGACAAGAATACCGACTTTGCCATTCTCCAGCCTGACATCTCCGAAAACGCAAGCTATATCCAACTGGAAGACATCCACATGGTCGTCATCCAGCGCGGCAATCGGATGGGCGTCCGCATTTGGGATACGCAACGTCCCGAGCGCCGCTCTTTCCCCACCCGAACCTGGTTCGACATCGACGAAGCGTTTCGTCTCCCTGCAACGTTTACCGCCTACGACCGTCCCAAGATGGCATACTTCCCAGACCTGACCGGTGAAAAAGCGGAATTTCCTGTTGAAGGTTATCTGTCCTTTGAGTTCAACGGCGCGACCTACAAGCTGGACATCAACAAGGAAGATGATGGCACGCTCTTCCTGCGCTTCTGGGACCTCACCAGCAAAGAGGAGACTTATCCTACCGGGCGCTACCTGATCGCAGACGTAAATTCTGACGGAAAAATCTTCATTGACTTCAATAAAGCCTACAACCCTCCCTGTGCTTTCACAGATTTCGCCACTTGTGTCTTCGCTCCTGAGCAAAACCATCTGGATTTCAAGGTCACAGCCGGGGAAACCTACACAAAGCACTAAACAAAAAATCGCCGCAAATGCGGCGATTTTATTTTATGGCACCATATTTACAAGCGCTTCCGGCACCCAGAAAGAACCATAGCCGAAAAATCCGACCAGGATCGAACTGACCAAAATAAAAACACCGAACGCGATCAAGATTCGATCACGCGTTTGATAGGTCAGCACATCCAGCCAGGTGCGCGGACCCACGCCAAAGGCGCGCAAATCCATCGCGTCGATGATGTCTTCACTGCCCATGATGGCATGAATGGTGACTGGCACGAAGATCGGTCCTAATTTGCGCACTTGTTGAATAATCCCGCCGCTGATCTTTTCGAGCTCGTAGCCCCTCGCCCGCTGGGCATCCATTGTCAGTTGGAAGTCACGCCCAAAGGTTGGGATGAAGCGCATGGTCAAATCCATGGCATAGGCGAACTTATCGGGTAACCCAATCCCTTTGAAAGTGATTCCATATAACGCCGGGTTCAGCGAGTACGGAATCAAAATGGTCATAATGGCGATGCTCGAAACGCGGATCAGTTGGCTGAAGGCAAAGAAGGAGCGCTCCACGGT
>JAHDWC010000050.1:0-17312 GCA_023382575.1 Anaerolineales bacterium | reverse complement strand
CCAGCCAAAGATCGAAAAGCCCGCCTTGAATTCGCGGATTAAATGTTCCTCACCGTATAGTTCCAATCCGCCTCGCCCGGTGATGAAGGTCAGAATTGCAAAAAAGAAAACAAAGCCAACGATGAATAAAAAGGCACGACGAATTTCCTTCCACGTTACGCCTGAAGTCAGCAGAACGAATGCGGCGATGGCGAAGAATGGCAGGAGGAAGCGCACGTCCCAAAATGAGAGTGTGGCAAAGAGGAAGCACGCGTAGAAGATCACCCACGCGCGCGGGTCAAAGGATTGGATGAAGGAGTTTTCGCGTTTTCGATAACGCCAGGCGACTAGCATGGAATTGACACTGCTTTCAGAGGTGACAGCCACAGGTGTGGCTGTCACCTCTTTGATTAATTAGCGACCCGATTGGCGCTGCACGGACGCGTAAGCGACCACGAGCATCGGAACGAGGATGGCGGCGAAGATCAAATTTGGTCCCGCTGCAGGCAGGAATTGACCGACAATGGTGGCGGCAAGACTGAAACCGTTGATGACGATATCCGAGAGGGCGGCAAAGAGCAAGCCGAGGATATTGCCCAACATGCCCCACGTCACCGCAGCGGCTACATCTTCGTTACCGCGGAAGAAATAGCGGACGCCGAAGATGAGCGCAAAACCGATCAAGGCAGCGATACCCGCGAAGAGCGAGATCTGCGCATCGCCGAAGATGTTGTTTTCCACGTCGAAGAACAACATGTTCGCCTGATCACGGTTCAGGAAGAACAGCAGGGTGGTCAGCACGACCAACGCGGCGCTGATGTACAGGACAGTATCCATGCTCTTCTTCTTATCTTTGAAGAGCATCCACATACCAGAGACGAAGCCCACCAAGCCGTTGCCGATGCTCCACTGCGGAGAGAGACCAAAACCGGTCAACGCATCACCGAACATGTTACCAACGGCGCCAGTGAAGAAACCGACCACCGGCCCGAAGGCGAAGCCAAAGAACATTGGAATGGCAATCGCAGGGCGGAGCGAGACCTGGCTCAACGAAGGAATCACGAACACGGTTCCATTGAACAGCCAGGAGAACACGGCATACAACGCTGCGCCGATGGCCATCCACACCACTTCGCGAGTGCCCACTTCCCAGGCTTTGTTTTCTTTGGTGAAGAAATACACGGCGAACGCGATCGCGACGCCGACCACCACGAACACAAAGCGGGAAACCACGCTGGCTTGATCCACGGAGAAGTTGAACAACGCGCCCTCGGCGGGTTCCTGCGCGCCAAGAACGAACATGATCACACCGAACAAAGCCAGCAAAACAACAAATGAAATCACAAGATTTGTGAGTTTCTTATCCATCTTCCTTCTCTCCTTAAGTCTATATCCATCTCGCCATTGAGCAGACGGATCAGAGATGCGCCAACGCCTCGGCTTTCATGAAGCGCCCGGTCGTGCTGATCCGCTCGAGGTTGAGCGCCAGCAACGAGGTCGGGATGAGGCGATTGGCTTTCAGGCGGTCAAAGTCGCGCAGCACGTCCTGCGGCGTTCCATCTGCGATGATCCGCCCATCGTTGACCATGAGAATCCGATTGGCGTAAATGGCTGCCAGGTCAACGTCGTGGGTAATGAACAGGATGGCTTGAAAGACCGGCATTTGCAAGATCGAATCCATGAAGTTCATGTAATTCTGATAATCCTGCCCGGCCGTGGGTTCATCCATCACAAGGATCTTGGAACGCATGGCGAGGATCGCCGCAATGCTCACGCGCTTTTGCTGTCCAAACGAAAGAGACAGCGGCGGGTCGTTCAGTTTTTCGGAAAGATTTACGATCTTTAATGCCTCTTCCACCTCCTGTTCGATTTGTTCTTTGGTATATTTCAAATTGGTCGGGCCAAATGCCAGTTCATCATGCACTGTCGGCGCAAACAGCATATGGCTCGGGCTTTGAAACACATATCCCAGCGTGCTTGCAATTTCAGCCACACTCGCTTCGCGCGTATCGCGTCCATTGACGAGCACACTGCCAGATTTTGGTTTGAGCAATCCGATGGCATGTTTGACGAAAGTTGTCTTGCCCGCGCCATTCGGACCTAATACCGCGATCACATCTCCACGTTTGATATCGAGGTCGACGCCGTGCAACACTTCACGTCCAGCCTCATATCCAAAAGTGACATTTTGAAACTTGACCAACGCATCTTCCTCTGCGCCGTGGCTTGCTGCACCAGGGAGAACATGAATCTGCGCTGGAGCCGGGTCCGCTTTCGCGCGTTCGACGATTTGCCCGGCAGGCAATTTCACCTCACGGTAATTGACCACTTTAGATAACCCCTCAGGCTCACCGAGGTAACGAATCTCCCCTTCGCTCATGAACATCACCCGTTCCGGGTTGATGCGCAGGACATCCTCCACGCGATGTTCCACCATGAGGACGGTCATGCCGCCATCCGCCAACATCCGCACGGCATCGAGCGTATCCTGTGCCGAAGCCGGGTCGAGGCTGGCGAGCGGTTCATCCAGCAAAAGAATCGACGGGCGCATGGCTAACACACCTGCTAATGCAACTTTTTGTTTTTCGCCGCCGGATAAATTAAAAGTTTCCCGGTCTTGTAAATGGGAAATCTTCAGAAATGCCAACGCCTCTTCGACACGACTGATAATCTCGGGGCGATCCATGCCGAGGTTTTCCAGCCCAAAGGCCACTTCTGTGATGACTTTTGTCCCCAAAATTTGACGTTCAGGGTCTTGCAAGACCGTTCCGATTTTCTGGGAGATCTGTGACAGCTTCCAATCCTGCACATCTTCACCCATGATGGTGATCTTTCCGCTCATTTCGCCTTTGTAAGAGCGGGGAATCAAGCCGTTCACACAGCGAATCAACGTGGTTTTTCCACATCCGCTTGCGCCGGCAATGAGAAGGATCTCACCCGCCCTGGCAGTGAAAGAAATATTGTGAATGGAAGCGCCCTGTCGGGAACGATACCGGAAAGAAAGATTATCTACAACAAGTGGGAAAGTTTGATTCATCAAGAGGATATTATCAATTCACAAAACAAGATTGTCAAGAAGAATATTACATCAACCCCTGCGAGATACAATGTCGGCGAAAAGCAGCATGAGGATCGGCAAAAGGACAACGATCATCATCGTGTCCGCAATGACGACAGGGACAAAATAGCCGGTTAACGCCGTGTAGATGTGAATGCCCTTCACGAAGATCTCTGTCAGGGAGGAGAACAACGTCCCCAGAAGCGTACCCGTTACCCCCCAGCAGACTGCCCGCATCACACTGCGGCGAGAGCGGAAATTTGCACGAGCACTCCACACCATACCAGCGACGAAGCCGATGAACCCGGCGCCGAGAATCCAATTCCAATAAAAATCCCAGCCAGCCAAACCACCGCCAATGGCGCCACCAACCAACCCGACAAAGAATCCGACCCACGGACCATAAGCCACCCCAAAGAAGATCAGCACCACCACCGCCGGACGAAAGATAATATTATCCATGGACGGCATTGGAAATGCATTGAAAGCCCACGAAAGCACGCCATACAAAATAGCGCCAATCAAACCATGAATGCTCTGCCAGAAAACGGATTTCCAGAAATGACCGAGATCAAGCTCAGTCAGCCAAGTCCTTCCAGTTTTCTTGATGTCATTCGCCGACATATAGCTTACTCTCCAACCACCTCGAGCAATGCCTGATAATTCGCCGGAATGACCGCCGGCGCAGTAAATGATTCAGTGATGATGGATGGGTCTTTCATCCCGTGACCGGTGCAAACCACAACGACTCTTTTGCCTTTCGCATCCATCGACCCGCGAGTTGTCTCTGCAATCAAACCGGCCAACCCTGCAGCGGATGCAGGCTCCACCCACACCCCTTCTGAAGCGAGTATCCGTTGCGCATCCAAAATCTGTGCGTCGGATACAGCGATGATCTTGCCGCTGGATTCACGTGCAGCATCCAGTGCTTCTTCACCGCGTGCAGGTTTGCCAATGCGGATGGCTGTTGCAACCGTTTCAGGCTTTTCCACAGGATGACCCAATACGAGCGGCGCAGCGCCTTCCGCTTGCACACCCAGCACATGCGGGAGTCCTTTTCCATATTGTTTAAACCCTGCCCAATAGGATGTGATATTGCCAGCATTCCCAACCGGGAGACACAACCAATCTGGCGCGGAACCCAGTACATCACAAATCTCAAAGGGAGAGGTTTTCTGTCCCTCAATGCGATACGGGTTAATGGAATTAACCAACGCAATGGGCGTCTTTTGTGTGATCTCAACCACAAGCGTCAACGCATCATCGAATGAGCCTTGGATTTGAATAACCTCCGCGCCATAGGCAATCGCGCCGGCCAACTTCCCGACAGCTACTTTCCCCTCTGGAATCAGCACGATGGAGCGTAATCCGGCTCGAGCGGCGTATGCGGCGGCGGATGCGGCGGTGTTCCCCGTGGATGCGCAGATCACCGTCTTCGCGCCGCGTCCAACCGCTTCACTGATGGCAGCTGTCATGCCGCGATCTTTGAACGAGCCAGTAGGGTTCAAGCCTTCAAATTTGACAAATAACTCACAGCCGAATTCCTTGCTGAGGCGCGGCATGGGGATGAGCGGGGTATTCCCTTCGAGCAGGGAGATGGTTTGGGTGTGGGCGGGCAAGTCAAGATATTGCTTGTAGCGATGGATCAAGCCTTGGTATGTCATGGGAACTCCGGGTTAAGAATGCGGCGATTATACGTGACAATTTATGAAAAAGCACAATTTGTCATCGCAGGTATTATATAATGTCCGGCATGATAAAAATCCGCGTCCCAGCTACGTCTGCAAATTTAGGTCCAGGCTTTGATTGTATGGGGCTGGCATTGGATGTGTGGAATGAAGTCACGTTCGAGCCGGCTGAGAAAATGACATATCTTGTCAGCGGTGAAGGCGCAGAAAAGCTCAACAAAGGGGTGAAAAATTTGCTGACCAAAGCCTACGCATTATTGTATGAAATATGTGATAAGCCACTGGTGAACGCATCAATTCAAGCGCGGAATGAGATCTTAGTCAGCAGCGGACTGGGTTCCAGTGCGGCGGCCATCGTGGCAGGATTATATGGCGCGAATGAAATGCTTGGCAAACCACTTGGCAATTGTGACTTGTTGAAGATCGCAACAGAGATGGAGGGACACCCTGACAACGTCGCGCCGGCGTTGCTGGGCGGGCTGGTCGTCTCGGTCACGACTCGCGATGAGATCATCACAAGGCGATATGACATCCCTGCTCTGACGACAGTGATCGTCAAGCCGCTGGTTGAATGGCCGACAAAAATTGCACGGGCTGTGCTACCCAAGTCCGTTTCGCGTGCCGACGCAATCCACAATATCGGTCGCGCCGCACTGGTCATTGATGCGCTGCGCGATGGGAATCTCAGTCTGCTTGAAAAAGTCCTGGAAGATCGCATCCATCAACCCTATCGCTTGCGTCACATTTCAGGTGGGATGGCGGCATACAAAACCGCCCGTCAATTTGGGGCGGCGGCACTTTCTGGTGCAGGACCATCCATTATTCTTTTTGTCGCGCCAGAGCAGGCGGAAGCAGCGCGAGCAGCGGTTCAATCCGTCTATGAAGAACGCGGCATCGAAACCCGTGGGCTGATCACTCAGCCAAGCAGTGCAGGCTGTCATCGCCTATAACAAAAGCGGACTCTGATTGAGTCCGCTTTTGTTTTGACTGTCATCAATTATTTCTTCTTGCCTTTTGCTTTCCCTGCTGGCGCACCCTTTACGGAAACCGGCGCAGCGGCGGCGGCTTCAGCGGTATAGGGCGTATGCAATTGAACAGGTTGTCGCTCGTTCTGGCGGACGCGCAGATTGATCAACTCCACAAGGATCGAGAAGCCCATCGCAAAATAAATGTATCCCTTCGGAATATGCTGATGCAGACCTTCAACCACCAAGGTAAAGCCGATCAACAACAGGAAGCTCAACGCCAAAATCTTGATGGTGGGATGTTGTTCCACGAAGCTGCTCAATGGTCCAGCCGTGAAGATCATCACGCCTGCCGCAACGATCACAGCAAAGATCATGATCTCAATATGGTCCACCATGCCAACCGCGGTAATGACCGAATCAAGCGAGAAGACGATATCCAACAACATAATTTGAACGATCACACTCCAGAACGTCGCACCGACCTTGGCTGAGGCATGACCTTGCTTGCCTTCCAATTTGTCGTGGATTTCATGTGTACTTTTCCAAAGCAGGAAAATACCGCCTGCGATGAGAATCAAGTCACGGCCTGAAATACCAAGCGCCTCGCCTCCAAACCACGGGAGAGTGAAAAGCGCCTCTTCAAGGCTGATAATCCAAGATAGTGACAGCAATAACAAAATACGAGTAAACACTGCCATGGCGATGCCAGTGTTTCGCGCGCGCTGCTGGTCTTGCTGGGGTAATTTGCCCGCAAGAATAGAAATAAAGATCACGTTGTCCACACCCAGCACCAATTCCAAAGCGACAAGGGTGACCAACGCGATCCAGGTTTCGGGGGACGAAATCCAACTAAAATCCACGTTCGATGCTCCTGAAAAAAGAATGGCGCAATTCTACCAAAAACAACAAAAAACTCGGAGGTTTGGAAACCTCCGAGTTTTGAATTACTTGATCTTGAACATCTGGGTCAACTTCATCGCCAGATTCAGGTCACCTGCTAATTTGAGCTTGCCTTGCATGAAGGCTTGCATCCCGTCGATCTCGCCGGTGAATATCTTGACGTAATCGGCAGAGTCAGCGGTAAGGGTCATCTTCGGGGAGGCGTGCGTTCCCTTCGACACTTCGCATTTCCCGTCTTTGATGGCGGCGTACCATTCGCCTGGTTCTTCCCCGGTGAACTTGAACTGAATGACAGCATCCAGCCCAGCCGCCTTTTCAGGCATGAATGCACCGGGCATTTTGGACATGAGGGTTTCGATTGTTAGAGCCATGGTTTCTCCTTTTGATTTTTTGTATTCAACAGTTGAGGTTGAATGCTACAACACTCAACGATGTCACTATATTATGGGTTTAGGTCATATAAATATGCGTATGACCGGGATGCCTCAAAACGATCCAGTTGATTGCCAAAACCGTCCAATATTTGGATATGGTGATCCACCCGTCCGGCGCTGGTCACCGCATCACAGTCACAATAGGTAACATGGGAAAAAACAAACCAGACTCTTTCATTCCCAATAAGATCATCCACGTCGATTAGAAATCGCTTAAAGTTTGAGGATTTATCAGCTACGAACGAATATTCCGTATCAAGTTCATAAAATGGCGCATAATATCGAAAGGAATTTACGCCGCCATTGTGGACATAAATCACATCATCCGCTTGCTTATTTTCCCGAATATACGTCAGAACGGGTTTAATATCCTCGCCCATTTGTGGATTCACCATATTAGTAAAAGCGTTGGTCGTAGGCGTCCAAGCGAGAAGCAAAAATAGAAAAATGTATATTAGATTCGCGCTTTGACGATTTATTTTGGAGAAAAGTCTATATAGTACGGCAAGCCCTTCAGCCACCAGGAGAAACAGAGATGGAACCCAGAAATAAATGAACCGGTCATACATTGGGTATCGATCTAAAACAGATGCCACAAACATCAAGACAAATGGGGAAATAATAAGGATTACCATCTTCTTATCCCTTAACAAAAGGGACAATGAACCTACCGTAGCAAGCAATAGGCAAAAATTCAGTAAGTTTGTTTGATGAAATTGTTGAGAAAAAATGTCCCAAAAGGATGTGCCAAGTTCTGGTAAAAGGGAATAAAAGACATTCCGATACCAATCTAGATGTTGCCATGGCGGTAATGGTGCATAACTGTCTCCCCAATATCGCTGTAAAAAATCGTTCCCAATTAAATTCCGCAAGGTGAAAAGATAAGATGCGAAAAACGTTCCCCCCCATACCGCTCCCATTCCCAACAGCAACCGAAGCTGGGAATATTTTTTTGCACGAAATTTTTCAAAAGCCAGCAAAACACCGACAACAGGTAATACAAAAGCTGCCGGATGCGATGAGAAAATCGCAATAATTCCCAATACGCCCAAAATCAGGACGTCACGCAATTGCAAGTCTATCTTTTTGAGGTAAAAGACTCCACACCAGGTAAGTGCTGTTGCAAACATAACATCGCTTGAGTATTGTTTCAACTCGGAGGAGTAGTAAATCATCGAGCCAGAGAAGGAAAACCAAAAGACAACAAGTAAACCCAAACGCCCGAGCAATTCATTCGCAAGGCGATAGATAAAATAAAGGGAAACCAGCCCGGCGATCAATGGAAATATTCTAAGAACGTAGTCGAAATTTCCGAAAATCGTGACAAGGAATTTCTCAATAAACAAAAAGCCAACTGGCGCGCCCTGGTTGTAATCCAAAGGTTTCATCAACATAGCAAAATTACGATCTACGATATTAAGCGCGAGACTGGCTTCATCCACCCAAAAAGACCGATTTACAGCATACTGTCGAATGCGAAACAATGCACCAAAGAGCATAACGATCCAATAAAGGTAAATCGAATAATCGTAATTACGAATTCGATCAAATATATTTTTCATATAAAACAATAGAAAAATTTGTCCTTATACTTTTGGAGATTGTTTCCAAAGGAGCGCCTAAATTGATCAAAAGCTTAATATCAGGCACTCCTTTGGTTTGGATTCTATTACATTATTGCAAGTTCTCAAACACAGCCGCAGCACCCATGCCGCCGCCGATGCACATGGTGACCATACCATACTTGGACTTGCGGCGTCCCATTTCGTAGAGGAGTTGGGTGGTGAGTTTGGAGCCGGTGCAGCCAAGCGGATGTCCGAGCGCAATCGCGCCGCCGTTCACGTTGACCTTGTCTGGGTCCATTTCGAGGGTTTGCATCACGGCGAGAGATTGAGCCGCGAAGGCTTCATTCAACTCGAAGAGGTCAATATCATTCATGGATAAACCTGCGGTCTTCAGAACTTTGGGAATCGCAGCTACGGGACCAATGCCCATCAACTCGGGGGCGACCCCGCCCACAGCGAAGGCAACGAAGCGCGCCAACGGTTTGAGTCCCAGTGACGCCGCTTTTTCCGCAGACATGACCATGACCGCCGAAGCGCCATCCGACATTTGAGAGGAATTTCCAGCGGTGACCGAGCCGCCTTCTTTGAAAGCAGGCTTGAGTTTGGCGAGACCTTCCAAAGTCGAATCGCCGCGTGGACCTTCATCACGCTTGACGGTGAAATTTTTCTTGACTACTTTGCCGTCCACATATTCGTTGACTTCCACATCGAGCGGAATGAGTTCAGGGTCGAAGAGACCTGACTCAACGGCTCGCGCCGCCTTCTGGTTGCTCTTAAGCGCGAACTCATCCTGCGCCTCGCGGCTGATGCCATACTTGGCGGAGACATTCTCGGCAGTGAGCCCCATGTTGGTATAGTAGTGCGGTAACTCCATCGCGAACTGCGGATTGGGCGAGAACTTGTAGCCCATCATCGGCACCATCGACATGGACTCGACGCCCGCGCCAATGCCGATCTCAATGTCACCTGCTTTGATGGCATGGGCAATATGCGCAATGGACTGCACGCCCGATGAGCAATAGCGGTTGATGGTCTCGGCAGGGACAGTGTCAGGCAGACCCGCGCGAATGGAAATGGTACGCGCCACATTCATGCCCTGCTCTCCTTCGGGGAAAGCACAGCCAAAGACCACATCTTCAATTTGAGCAGGGTCAAGATTTGGGGTGCGGTTGAGCAATTCTTTCAAGACCGCGGCACCCATTTCATCAGGACGAACCGTCGCCATCCCTCCACGCTTGGCTTTGCCCACGGGAGTTCGGACTGCGCTAACAATAACGGCTTCTTTTGTTGTCATAGATAATCTCCTTTATTGGGGTTGGAAAGTTTACAAGTTACAGGTTTGAAAGTTAACTTTCAAACCTGTCAACATTCCAACTTGCCAACATTAGTTTCGCAACGGCTTCCCGCTCTGCAAGATCGACCACATTCTCGCCTGCGTCTTTTCTTCACCGCACAGCGACAGGAAGGCTTCACGCTCAAGGTCGAGGATATACTGCTCGCTCACCCAGGTCGGCTTGGTGATGTCGCCGCCTGCGATGATGTGCGCCAGTTTGGTGGCGATGTGCGAGTCGTATTCGGTGATGTAGTGACCTTCCTTGAACGCCCAGGCGCCGATCTTCATGGCGCCGAACATATCACGCCCAGCGGCGTAGATGAGTTCGGGTGTGGGCGGTCTGTATCCCGCGTTGACCATGTGCAGCACTTCCTTCTTCGCTTCAGTGAGCAGATGGTCGCGGTTGGTCACAATGCGATCTTGCGGACCGAGGATTCCCATGCCGCGTGCTTCCTCAGCCGAGGTCGCAACTTTCGCCTGACCAATTTGCAGGAACGCCTTTTGAATGAATGGGAACGGTTCGGCATCGGGAACTTTCACCGCAGGGTTAATGATGCGACGCATGTATTCTTTTGTACCCGCACCCGCAGGGATAACACCTGCGCCGAGTTCGACCAAACCAATATACGTTTCAGCAGCCGCGACAACACGCGAGGCGTGCATGGTTACTTCACATCCGCCGCCAAGCGCCAACCCAGCAGGAGCAACCACCACAGGCTTGGGCGAATAGCGCATGCGCATGTTCATATTTTGCAGACGCTTGATCGCATCATCGAGCTGATCCCACATGCCTTGTTGCGCCGCAACCACAACCATGAACAAATTCGCGCCCGCACTGAAATTGTCCGCTTCGCTGCCGACGACCAGACCGTCGAAATCCGTTTCGAGTTTATCCAACGCCTCAGAGGTGATCGCAAAAATATCATCATCGAGCGCGTTCATCTTGGTGTGGAATTCCACCAAGCCCACGCCGTCACCAATGTCAAACAGCGTCGCGCCTGCATTCTTACTCACTTCTTTCTTCGTGCCGCGCAAATCCTTCAGGAACACAAACCCTTCAGGCTGTTTGAACTTCACATACTTGCCCTTGGCAACGTCATACGCGCCGATCTTGTTATCACCCTTGTATTGATAGAAGGTCTCGCAACCGTTCTTCAACATTTCATCCACCCACTTCGCGGCAGGGTAACCTTCCGCCTTCATGCGCTTGACCGTTTCCTTCACGCCGAGCATATCCCAAATCTCGAACGGACCCGCTTCGTGCATAAAGCCCCAGCGGACTGCATCATCGATTGGTTTCGCGGTATCTGCCACTTCGGGGATGATGGATGAGACGTACTGGAAACTTTGATACGTGAGCGCCTTGACGAGTTTGGCAGCCTTGTCATCCGCTTCAAGCATGACCTTGAGCCTGTCACCCAATCCCTCGACATCTTTCGCCGCCTTGACCGAGTCGAAGCGAGGCTTGCTTGCAGGGACATGCTCCAGCGTGTTCAAGTCCAGTGAGTAGAACTGCTTCTTCCCTTCCGCATCGCGGACTTCCTTATAGAAACCGACCTTGGTTTTGTTGCCGAGCCACTTGCGCTCCATCAACGTATCCATCAGTTTCTGCGGCTTTTCAGCAGCGAGATATTTCTGCCCAAGTTTGTCATGCGGAATCAAGGGCGCCAGATTCTTGCCCACGTGATGCCACACGTCCACGCCGACCAAATCTATCAGCCTGAACGTGGCTGTTTTTGGGCGACCCATTAGAGGTCCAGTAAGAGCGTCTACTTCATCCACGGTGTATTCGTTGTTGAGGATGAAGTCCATCGCAAATGCGCCCGTACCAAACGCCACGCGATTGCCGATGAAGTTGGGCGTATCTTTGCAAAGCACAATGCCCTTGCCCAAACGATACTCGCCGAAGTGCGAAATGAATTCAGTCACTTCTTTGGAGGTATCGGGCGTGGGGATGATTTCCAAAAGCTTTAAATAGCGCGGCGGGTTGAAAAAGTGCGTGCCGAGGAAATGCTGTTTGAAACCTTTCGAGCGCCCATCCGCAATCGAAGCGACGGGAATACCCGAAGTATTGGTTGAGACGATCGCATTCGGCTTGCGGACTTCGTCAATGCGGGTCATCAAATCTTGCTTGATCTTGAGATTCTCGATGATGGCTTCGCAGATCCAATCCGCTTCAGCGACGGCGCCAAAATCATCTTCGAGGTTGCCGAGCTTGACCAAGGTCTTCAACTCGTCGCCCATCAAATTGGCGGGGCGGGCTTTGATACAGCGATCCCAACCCTCTTTGACAATTTTATTTTTATCAGGCGAGTCTTTTGCGACAATATCAAGCAAGGTCACAGGCACGCCGATATTCGCCAAATGCGCGGCAATAGCTGCGCCCATTGTGCCTGAGCCGATGACAACTGCTTTGTGGATGTTGTATTTCATGGTTACCTCAACTCCGCTCCCGTATAACCCAAGATCTGCCGCGCCACCACGAGACGATTGATCTGACCCGTGCCTTCATAGATATCGGTGATCTTCGCATCACGGAACCACTTCTCGAGCAAGAACTCGCGGCTGTAGCCAAGCGGACCGAGAATTTCCACCGCCTTCTGCGTGACCTTGGTGGTGACATCGCCAGCTTTAACCTTGCTCATCGAAGACTCCAGCGCGTTCGATTTCTTATTATCCGCCATCCAGACTGCTTTCAAGACCATCAACCACGAAGATTTGAGCATGATCTCCATATCAATAACCTCACGCTCGATATTGGTCAACTTCTGGCGCGGAAGCCCGTAGCGAATCTCAACGCCGTTTTCCTTAAGCTTCTCTTTCAGGAATTCAAGCGCGGCGCGGGCCACACCCAAGCCGGAAGCCGCCACGAGCGGACGGGTCGCATCAAAGGTCGCCATCGCACCTTTGAAGCCAGTTGTGGATTTTTCAACAGTAGGACTGCCCAACACATTCTCGAACGGCACACGTGCATCGACGAGTGAGATGGCAGCCGTATCACTGGCGCGGATGCCAAGTTTGTGCTCCAGCTTGGTGATCTTCACCCCAGGCGTTCCTGCTTCAACAACAAAAGCACGCATGCCCGCACGCCCAGCAGACGGGTCGATGCTCGCCCACACTACGATGAATCCCTTGCCAAGTTTTTCATATTCGGTAAAGGACTTATCACCGGCAGTCACGAAAATCTTCTCGCCGTTGATAATCCATTCATTGGTCTTTTCATCTAAAACAGCCCGCGCGCGGATCGCAGACGTATCCGAGCCGGCGCCGGGTTCGGTCATGCACATTGCAGCGAAAGTCGGCTTGTCATCATTGAAGCGCGCAAGGAATTTAGCTTTCTGCTCAGGAGTACCAGCCGCCTGAACCGCTGCCGCACCAAGTCCGCCGCCGGGTGTGATGAGGTAATAACCGACATCTCCCCACGCCAACATTTCGATCTGTACGGCAAGTTTTTGGTAGCCAATCGGCGGACGCTTCTCTGCGCCCTCTTTCGGCTTATCTTCCACGGGTGCAAGTCCGCCCGCGCCACCCATCGAACGCATGGCGGTGTGCATGAATTCAATATAATCCCACGGAATGGCATGTTCATTCTCGTCCATTTCGCGCGAGGTCGGGCGCATCATATTCTCTGCAACGGTTTGCAGCATGGTCTGCATATTCACAAGCGGTTTTGGGGCTTCAAAATCAATGGTCATGATTCTCTCCTTGTCAATTACCAGTTAAAGATTGCATAACCGGCAATTGGTAAATAGTAATTACAGTATCACCAATCCCAACAGCGACGCAAATCCGCGCCCGTTGCGCATGAGCAATTCCACTGGGTTCTCACGGATGTAGCCATGTCCACCGTAAATCTGCACGCCGCGATCCGTAACCATCATCGCCATGTCGGCGGCACCGGTCTGGGCGAGATAGGCGGCGGTGTGGGCATCTTCCTTGTTGTTATCCAGTTTCCACGCGGCTTCCCAAGTCAGCAAGCGGATCGCTTCCATCTCCGTCGCCATCTCTGCGAGGAAGAATGCAATGGCTTGCTTCTGAGCGATCTTCACGCCGAAGGCATCGCGTTCTTTGGCGTAATTTTTAGCGAATTCAAACGATGACCGCGCAACGCCCACAGCGGCTGCGGCGGAGGCCACTCTCATCGCAGACAGGATCAACTCAAAGTCGTGACCTGACGCGCCGCCAAGACGGCTGGCAGAGACATTTTCCAATTTGACGCGATACATGGGCAGGGCATTCAATCCCATCACCTTTTCGCGTTCATCAGAGACAGATAAACCCGCGCTTCCTTTTTCGACGATGAAGCCTTGAGTGATGCCATCGAGATTCGCATACACAATGAGCGCTTCGGCATCCTTTGCAAACGGGACGAAAATTTTCTCGCCGTTGAGGATGTACTTGTCGCCTTCGGCTTTGGCGGTGGTCTTGAGCGCGTTGGGGTCGAAGTCGAAACTCATTTCCATGAGCGCGCCAGTGTAAGGAGCCCAATCGCCGCCGACGATCTTGGGAAGATATTGCTGTTTCTGTTCTTCACTGCCACCGAGCAAAACCGGCGTGGCAAACAAAGACGGCGTGAGAACAGCCAACGCGCCAGCAAGATCACCGTATGCCATCTCTTCGAGCGCAAGCACACCTGTGACGGCGCTGCGTTCCCCGAAGCCGCCATACGCCTCAGGCGTGGACGCTTGCAAAAAGCCGAGTTCCCAGCCCTTGCTGACGAGTTTCTTCGGCAGTTCGCGACTTTCCTCGGCATCGTGCGCGGCTGGACGCAGGTCATTCTCAGCAAATTTTCCCACCGCATCGATCAACATCTGTTGTTCTTCATTGGGTTCGAACGAATACATTTGTCTTCACTCCTTTTGGTTTTCAAACGATTACCAAACTATTCAACTACTTCAACATTCCCTTCAACACAAAATCGGAATAATCATCGGCGATCTGTTCAATGGACTTATCGCCTTCGGGACGATACCAAGTGAGTGTCCAATTCATCACACCCATCAATGCGCGGACAGCGAGACCCGTGTCTTTCAGGTCAAATACTTTTGTACGAACCCCCTCGTTAAGCACATCCCGCCACAGCGCCTCAAACGTATCACGTTGAGGGACATGGCGGGAGTGAGATTTTTTATCCAGTGAGCGGTGCTCAAAAAGCAGAACAGCGGTCAGGTCGGCGTTATCAGCCAGGGCAGATAGATATCCGCGAATCATGAGGCGGAGTTTTTGGTCGGCGGGAAGGGTTTGGGCAGCGATGGATGCGATATGGTCAGTCAACATCCCCAAAGCACGGTCAAGAAGCGCGAGCAAGATCTCCTGCTTGGACGTCACATGATGATACAGACTTGCCTTTTGTACATCCAATGCGCTGGCAATGTCCGACATGGACGCGCCATGAAACCCCTTCTGGCGAAAAACCTGCGCGGCGGCATCCAAAATGTCATCTCGGGTCACGGCGGCTCCTTCCCTACCGAACGGTAGGTAGGGAAAGTTTACCCTGCCCCCCTTTTAGAGTCAAGAGAAAATCGGGAACTTTTTTAATCGGTTCACGTCTTGTCTGTGTCGATTCGTTTTTTATTGAAGAGGTTCATCATGATACAAAAAAAGTCTTTACAAATTTTTCTCCTCCTGGCTGTGATGTTGACATCACTTGGCTTTACTGGCACGGCATCTGCGTCCTACAGTTGCGGGACCAGCTACACGGTTCAAAGCGGCGACACGTTGAGCATCATTGCCCGCGCTTGCGGCACAAGTGTCGCCGCACTTAAGCTTGCCAACCCCAGTCTTGGTCAATACATTTATGCCGGGCAATCGCTCGTGCTCCCTGGCGCTTATTGGGATAACGGTAACGGTTACGCCACCTACGTTGTAGCGCGCGGCGATACACTCAAGTCACTTGCAGCACGCTTTGGCACCACCATGGATGTGCTGGCTTCACTCAACGCGATCTACAACTACAACCTGATCTACGAGGGTCAACGTCTGATTGTCCCTAATGGTGTCATCGTCACCCCGCCGCCTGTCACGCCTCCTCCTTCGAGTGGAACGTACACCGTCCAGAAAGGTGACACACTCCGCAAGATCGCTGACCGCATCGGCGTGACCGTGAACGACATCCTTGCCGTCAACCCGCAGATCGTCAACCCGAGCCTGATCTACACCGGACAAGTCATCAACCTTCCAGCCGCCGCCTCGTACTACACCGTCCAGGCTGGTGACACAATGAAGAAAATCGCCGCTCGCTTCGGTACGACGTTAGAGGCGTTGATCGCGCTCAACCCGCAAATCTACAACATCAACACAATCTATGTTGGACAGGTGGTTCGAATTCGATAAGAAGAATTCATTCCCCACATGAACATCCCGCGCCCTCCTCCGCGGGATGTTTCTTTATACGATAACCATCCGAGAAATTGAGCGAGTTTGTCAAAACTAATGAAATTTCATCATTAATCCTTTATAATTAATGCATGGCACTCCCACAACCAGAACAACAGACCCCGCCTCCACCGCAATTGACACCTGAACAACTGGCAGAGCTCCGTGAACAGGAACGCCGTCAAAAACAGATTCTGATTGGAATCATCGTTGGCATTGTCCTGCTTGTGGCGCTTCTGGGTGTGGCGATCTACTTCCTTCTGCAACCTGAAACGCCCACAGATAAAATCCGCGATGTCTTCATTATCGTCGTCGCGCTCGAAACGTTGGTCATTGGCGTGGCGTTGATCGTGCTGGTCGTCCAGCTAGCCAGCCTCATCAACCTATTGCAGAACGAAGTCCGCCCGATTTTGAATGCCACCAGCGAAACCGTCAATACCTTGCGCGGCACAGCAGAATTTCTGGGCGAAAATGTGGTCGAGCCGGTCATTAAACTTAATGGCTATCTGGCGGGTTTGAAGCGTATGTTAGAATTATTGGGCATCAAGCCCAAATAACAAAATCAATCGACGGTCTCGTGAAATGGGACTGTCCATTTGACCAAATCAAAAAGGAGATCAATCATGTCTGACCGTGATGAATTTGGAGCCTTTCTTGTAGGATTTGTCGTTGGTGGTCTTACCGGCGCTGTGGTCGCTTTGCTCTTTGCGCCCCAGTCTGGCGAGGAAACCCGCGCATTGATCAAGGATAAATCCATCGAACTGCGCGACCGCGCCGCCCACTCTGCGGAAGAAGCGCTTGCCCGCGCCGAAGCCGCTGCTTCTGAAGCCCGTCAACGCGCCGATGAACTTGCCAAGGTCGCCAAAGAACGCGCCGCCGAACTTGCCAACGAAGTGAAGGAACGCGGCAAAGGCGCCATCGAAGCCGTCCGCAAGACCACCAAGAAGGACAGCGGCAACCCAACCCCCGCGTAATATCAAAACACCCACGAGGGTTTGACCGATAAGCCAAA
>JAHDWC010000049.1 GCA_023382575.1 Anaerolineales bacterium | reverse complement strand
GGTGAAGGCGATCACCCCGTTATCTTCCGGTTTGAAACCCATTCGGCGTTTCCACTCGTTTGCCCCGCTTCCCCAGCGCAATACTTTGACCTTGTGATCCATCGCTGTGTGGATTCCTTCGTAGAACAATCCCAAATACACATACGGTAGATCCTGGTCGCGCCCAAAGGCGGTGGCAATTTGTCCGGGACCATCTTCCAGCAGGAGCAAACTTCCAACAGGATGACCCGCTGCCGTCGCGGTGAGAAGCGTTCCATCCACCATGCTCATGTTCTCGAGCAGAGGTTTCATCCAGGGGTTGGATGGTGCCCCATGTTGTCGTTCCACATTGCGGATGAGCGGTATGATTTCGTCGATCTGTTCTGCTTGCTTGCAAGGCTGGATGTTGACTTGTATGCCTTCCAATTCTCGCAAGGTGCGGTTGTAATGACGACGCGCTTTTTTGTCACCCCGGCTCAGGTACTGATGGAAATCGGTCCATTCGTTGCAAAGAATGTGACCGGGGTCGGGCGATTCCATGCTAAAGAGTTCCGGCGGAAGATAAGTTTTTTGTTCACGGCTGAGATAATCGAGAACCAGTATAGAACAGTGATGTTGGCGTCCATGTGTTAGTGCGGCTTCGATTAGGGCGGTGGCAACCTCCTTGGGGTTTTCCACATTTCGGGCGATGACAAGCCCCGAGGTTTGGGCGATGGGGGAACGGCAGATCAAAAGCGGATAGCGGAATAAGGCAGCATCCAGAAACGTCCGCAAATTTCCTACCGAGCGGGGAAGCGGCTCATTTCGTGTGACCCAAAACACGGCGCGTCCCAGCAAAGTTCCATCCTGATAGGCAAGGAGATAAATCGGTAAACAATCCTCCATGACCTTTTCGCCGAATCGATGCCACGCATGACTCTGAAAGGGCATTTCAGGGGATATGCTATTCCATTCTTCAGCATCAATTTGGTTGATGATGTTGACATGACGAACAATGATGCTCAAGAGACACTTCCAAGCCTTGTTGGGGTGACCCTATTTTAATCGGGAATGTCTAGATATTTGAAATTTGGTGCCTATCAAATTTGTTATTCGAGTGCTGCGCCTCCTGCCGCGATGGGGGCGATTTTTCCAAAGGAAGCCTGACCTCCCTGCATGAGTGTGTCACTCAAACTGTTTGCCAGTCCGCATGGTTTTGCGATAAACTTCAAGTGGAATGTCCCTCTCCCGCATCCTTCGTACAAAATTGATCCCTCCTCCGCGCAATGGACGCACATTGCCCCGTCCGCGAGTCAATGATGTCCTCATGCAGGCGTTGGAATATCGTCTCATCATCTTGCAGGCAGAAGCAGGCTATGGCAAAAGCACAGCTCTGGCTGAGTTTGCGGCGGAGCACCAACCCGTTATCTGGTATCAAGCCAATGACGAAGATAACGATCCGCTGGTTTTCCTTTTACAGCTTTGTCACGCATTGCAAAACGCATTGCCAAATCTCACTAATTTGCCGACCTCTTTCCTTGAGACTTGGGATGGGGCACAGGGTCCGCTTCCGTGGCGCAGCGTGTTGGACGGGATCATCAATGCCCTCGCAGATTCGTCTATCCCGCCGACGTTGTTCATCCTTGATGATGCGCATCTGTTGACTGAAAGTGGCGAGCTTCCGCACATTTTGGATCGGCTCATCGCGCTGGCTCCTGTTAATTTTCACATCCTGTTGGCGGGACGTCCCACCATCACATTGCCCACACTGACGCGTTGGCGTGCCAAGGGGGAGGCGCTTGTTCTAGATCAATCCACGTTGATGTTTAACAAGAACGAAGTGGGTACATTGTTCAGCACGCATTACGGCTTGGAACTCACCAGTGAAGAACTCGACTCGCTGCTTGAATACACCGAAGGCTGGGCAATCGGATTGCAACTGATTTGGCAAAGCATCCGCTCACAATCACCGCTGACTCTGGAGTTTCCATTGCGCTGGCAAGCAGACTCGCTCGAAGCGCTCTTCGACATGCTTGCACATGAAGTCTTCGAGCGTCAGCCTGCCGATGTGCGCGAGTTCCTGCTGGTCACATCCGTTTTGCGTGACCTTCATCCCGACGTCTGTGATGCGTTGTATCCGGCGGGCGGGTCGTCTTCCATGTTGGCGTATCTTCGCCGGCAAGACCTCTTCGTCGCGGAAACTTCCGCAGGCGCGCTACGTTATCATCATATTTTCCATAAATTTTTACGTCAGCAATCGACGGACGAGACGCGCACGCAATGGCATCGTGATGCGGCACAATATTTCATCGCGCACAAGAATCCTGAAGACGCCATCTATCATCTTATCGAAGCCAAAGCCTGGGATGACGTAGCAGACTTGCTCGATACCTACGCTGCTACGCTGCTTTCCACGGGACGGTTGGATACGCTGGCGAGTTACATTGATTCACTCCCAAGCCTTTCACTGACTCAACATCCCACACTCATGTTTACCCTCGGTGAATTGGCTCGCATGCATAGCCGCTTCGACGAAGCGCAAGGCTGGTACAACCAGTCTGAGGTTATCTGGCGTCAACGCGGACAGCAGGATGGTATTGCCCGCGCCCTGCGCGGACAGGCTCGCGTCTATCTTGATACGGTCAATCCATCGCAAGCCGAGAAATTGCTCGAAGAAGCCATCCGTTTGAGCGACGGCTTTGAAGACCGTGAGGCACAGGTCAGGTTGTTTGAGTTGCTCGCAGAAAACAAGCTCAACTCCGGACACGTCGAAGAAGCGGAGCGCTTACGTCAACGTGCCGAAGATTTGCGTGCGGAGGGTCCATCCAACGATCAATTGTGGTTCCGCGTCCTCTTGCGGACGGGGCGACTCGAAGAAGCTCGAAAGGGGTTGGAGGAGCTGGCCGAGGCTGAGAGTCGCGAGCCAGTGCAAACTCCGCGCGCTCATCGCGAGACGAAGCTATTGCTTTCATTGATTTATTCGCTGATGGGGATGAGCAAACATGCGTATCAGTCAGCTCTTGATGGGACGCGGCGCGGCGATAAATTGAAATCGCCATTCGTCACGGCGGTGGGACACATGCGGCAGGGACATGCGTTTAGCCTGATGCAGACAGGCAGCGACGATAATTTCACCCGTGCCACGTCCGCGTTTGAGACGACTGTGTCACTTAGCAAGACGCTTGAAGTTCCACGTCTCTCGGTAGAGGCGAATTGGGGATTATGCCGCGCCTATGGGTATCGCGGTGACTTGCAGCGCGCGCAGCGTCACGCACAGGAAGCTGTGGACATTGCCACCGAAGCGGGCGATGAATGGATCGCCTCGCTCACACGCCTCTCGATGGGAGCCAGCCTGATGCTTGCCGCTCGTTACGAAGCCGCCGAAGTTTGGCTTAATCGCGCTGTGCGCGGATTCGAAGAATGCAGTGATACTTTTGGACGCAACGCCGCGCGTCTGTGGCTGGCATATGGTCACTTCAAACAAAAGAAGCTGGATTTCGTGGCACAGATTTTGCCCGATGTGTTGGCGGCTTGTCAGCAAAATGGCTATCACTTTTTGTTCACACGTCCCACTTTGTTGGGACCTTCTGACGAGCGCATGTTCGTGCCCTTGTTGCTGCATGCACGTCAACTGGGCTGGGAGAGCGGTTATGTTGACCGTCTGCTCGATGTGCTTGGGCTGCGTGACGTTCGCATTCACCCTGGGTTTCGGCTGAGTGTCGAAACGCTGGGCAACTTTCAGGTCAAGCGTGGAAGCGACCTCATCCCGCCGAATGGCTGGCGACGTGAAAAGTCGCGTCAACTTTTTCAACTTCTGCTCACGTATCGGCAATCGCCGCTCGACCGCGACCAAATCTGCGAACATCTCTGGCCCGAGGCTGACCCCACAACAGCGCAACGTAATTTCAAGATCACGTTGAACACGCTGTATCAAGTCTTGGAGCCAGAGCGTGATGCGGGCAGTGACTCGGCGTTTATCGTGCGCGATGGGACGACCTACACCTTGCGCCTCCACGCGGACCTGTGGCTGGATTCTGACCATTTTACGCGTCTTACCCGTGAAGGGCTCAGACAATCTGCCAACTCGATGGCGCTGCTCGAAGAGGCGGTGACGTTGTATCACGGCGATTATCTGCCTGACTCGTTGTATGAGCCGTGGGCGGCCGAAGAGCGCGAACGCCTGGCGACGCTCTTCCTTGAGTCTGCCGACAAGCTTTGTGAACTTTATTTGAAGAATGAGCGTTTCAATGAAGCGATTGATCTCAGTCAGAGAATCCTCGCGCGTGACAATTGCTGGGAGCGTGCCTATCGTCATTTGATGCAAGCCTACAACGCCCTCGGGGATCGTGGTCAACTTGCCCGCACGTATCAGCGCTGTCAGCAGACCTTGAAAGACGAACTCGACGTGTCGCCTTCTCAAGAGACGCAGGATTTGTACAGAAGATTGATCCATTCGTAATTTGTACTGCATAACCTGCCGGAATTTCAGTACCCATTTGGGGACTTCTATGGTCTGATTTCAAACCTCCTGTTTGTAACCTGCCTGTTACTTTCATCTGTTATCGTGTATGCGATGAACGCCACGTCTCTGCCGTTGATCTCTTCTTTCATCATCCGCTTTGTGTTGGATGAGACAGCTTCCCAGCCGACCTATCATGGCACTATCCGCCACATCCAGACTGCTGAAGAGATAAACTTCACCGAGTGGCACGAGGCGACCGAGTTCATGCATCGCTTCGTCCTGCTGGATGAGTTACAGCTTCCCACTTCTCTCGAAGCTGAATCAAAGCCGAAGCAAATCCCACCCTTAAATTCCTAAACCTATTCATATTTCCCTACACTGGAAGGTATCATGCGCAACGTACAAATTCTCAGCACAGGTAGTTATGTCCCTGAACGAGTCGTCACCAACGCCGAAGTGGATGCGCTTATGGGCGAATCCACGAGTGAATGGCTGTTGGCAAACGTCGGCATTAAAGAACGCCGCTGGATGGCTCCCGATCAAGTGACCTCAGACCTGATCGTTGAAGCCTCGAAGAAGGCGCTCGAGCGTGTGGGCATTGCCGCCTCTGACCTTGACCTGATCATTGTCTCGACTGACACGCCTGATTATCTCTCGCCCAGCACCTCGATTGTGGTGCAGAACAAACTCGGCGCAGACAAAGCTGGCTGCTATGACGTCAACTCGGCGTGTGCAGGGTGGGTGACCGCTCTCGATCAGGGTGCAAAATACCTGATGACCGAACCACAGATGAAGTACATCCTGGTCGCAGGCGGATATGGCATGAGCCGTTTCCTCGATTTCAAAGATAAGAAAACCGCCAATCTCTTCGCGGATGGTGCGGGTGCGGTCATTTTGGGCGTGGGCGATGAACCAGGTTTCCTCGGCTCGAACTTGCTGGCAGTGGGTTCCTTCCATGATGCGCTTGGGATCTACACGGGCGGCACCTTCCGACCTTGCACCCCCGAAAACATGGCGCAGTTTGGTGGTCCAAAAGTGGAGTTCGTTAAGAAATTCCCCAAGACCTTCAACACTGAATATTGGCCCAAGCTTATGCAAAGCGCACTTGACAAAGCCGGGCTGACATTCAATGACGTCAGTCACTATTACTTCACACAATTGAATCTTCGCACCATCGAATTCATGATGGACTTGCTCAAGCAGCCGCTCGAAAAAGCGCATTGGGTGATGGACAAATGGGGCTATACCGGCTCTCCTTGTGTGGTGATGGCGCTCGATGACTCGATTGAGCAAGGCAAAGGTCCCAAACCCGGCGAGGCGATCCTCTTCTGTGCCAGTGGCGGCGGGATCACAATGGCATCGTCCGTGTGGAAGTGGACGGCGAAATGATCTAAAGAGAGAAGAAAGACGAAAGAAAACATCTTTCCTCTTTCTTCTTTTATTTTGGAGTAGAAGATGTATACATTTGATCTGCTCGCCAAACAAGCTGACCTGCGACCCGATAAGGTCGCTCTGGTGGACCCAAACACGAAGCGCGAATTCACGTACGCGCAATTCAATGAACGTGCGAGTCGTTTCGCGGAGTTCATGCGACAGGAATGGCAGATTCAAAAAGGGGAGCGTGTAGCCATCTTGACACCAAATGGCACCGATTATTTTGAAGTGCTATATGCCTGTGCCAAGCTTGGAGTGATCCTTGTTCCATTGAACTGGCGGCTGGCCGTCCCTGAATTGCAAGGGATCCTTGCTGATTCCAGTCCACGCGCTTTGATCTACGATACAGCTCACGCCGAAGCTGCTAAAGCCTTGGCAGGGGATATGTTCACGCTTCCACTCACGCCGGGAGTGAAGGAAAACAAAAATTATGAGGGAGCACTCGCCTCTGCCTCTGGAAAAACGATTGTCATGCCAGCTACTTCATTGGATGAATGCTGGTATTTGCTCTACACAGCCGGGACGACCGGCAAACCCAAGGGCGTAATCCAGACGCATGGCATGGTTTTGTACAACCATCTTAATATTGGTCCTGCCATTGACTTGACTTCGCAAGACACCACGCTCAATCTCCTGCCGGTCTTCCATACGGGTGGAAACAATATGTACACCAACCCGACCTTCATTGCAGGCGGAACTGCCATTGTGCCGCGCGCTTTTGATGTGGCTCAGGCAATGGAGTTGTTGTCGACGCGTGTCACAGCATTCTTCGGGGTGACAGCGATGTATCTCTTTATGAGTCAGCACCCTGACTTTGAGAAGACAGATTTTTCGTCCATGCGTTCGTGGGCGAGCGGCGGTTCATCCATGCCAGTGAGCTTGTTGGAAACTTACGCCAAACGCGGGATCATGATCCAGCAGGGATTCGGCATGACGGAGACAGGACCAACCGTCTTCTTAGTCGATGAGGCGCACGCCATTAGCAAATCGGGCTCGGTCGGTAAACCTCAGCCGTGGGTGGACGTCCGCGTTGTGGATCGAGATGGCAAGGATGTTCCTGTTGGTGAGAATGGCGAACTGCTTATCAAAGGTCCCGGCGTGACGCCCGGTTACTGGCAATTGCCTGAGATCACCAAACAGTCGTTTGCAGATGGCTGGCTGCACTCTGGCGACGTTGCGCGCTGTGACTCCGACGGTTATTACTACATCGTGGACCGTTGGAAGGATATGTTCATTTCGGGCGGTGAAAATGTATATCCCGCCGAAGTGGAGAATGTGCTGTTCTCGCATCCGGCGATTGCCGAAGCAGCAGTCATCGGCATGAAGGATGAAAGATGGGGCGAGGTAGGTTGCGCGATTGTGGCACTCAAACCGAATCAAACACTGACTGAACAAGAAGTGATAGACTTCTGCAAATCGCACCTTGCAAAGTATAAGGTGCCGAAATCCGTTGTGTTCGTCTCTGCCTTGCCGCGCAATGCCGCTGGCAAAGTATTGAAGACCGAACTCCGTAAACAATATGCAGGATAGCCTATGACCCAATCCATTCCCACCCTGGGACAGGTGATCGTTGCCAAACGTACCTTTACCCAGGAAAATTTCAACCTCTTTGCCGAACTCAGTCATGATGACAATCCGATCCACGTAGACCCGGCATTTGCGGCGACCACTCGCTTCGGCGGGACGGTCGCACATGGCATGATGCTGTATGGGATGATCCTTGGCGTGTTGAGCGAGAACTTCCCGGGCGCACGTCAACTCGAGCAGGACTTGGTCTTCCCGAAACCTACCTATGCCAATCTGGAAATGACCATCCGCCTCGAAGTGACCGAACTGCAAGCTGACTCGAAACAGGCGCGCATTGCCACCACCATCACCCGACCCGACGGCGAAAACTCGTGTGAGGGTCAGATGCTCATTCAATGGAAGTAGGTGACCGATGACAACCACACACAAAGGATTAACGATTGGGCAGAGCGCTAGTTCTGCTCGCGTCTTCACCGCCGACGAGATCCAAACCTACTCCGCGTTGACAGGTGATACTGCTTTTGACGAAGGCTGTATTCCCGGGCCGATGCTGGGTGGCATGATCTCAGATTTGCTTGGCACCCAAGTCCCTGGACGTGGCACGATGTGGCTCAAGCAACATTACGAATTCCCCGCTCCCGCACGAGTCGGTGAAGCGATCACAGCCACGGTTGAAATTTCGCGCTTCCGCCCGGAGAAGGATTTGGTTTACTTGAGCGTTCAATGTGTCAACCCAAATGGACAAGTGGTCTGCCAGGGCGAATCACTTGTCTTCGTTGCAGACCTCGAATCCGCAAGGAGTTGAAATGTACATCGGCGATTATCTCGCTCGCAGAGAACTCTATTCTCCCGATAGACTCGCGTTCATCGATGCAGGCAAATCTCCCGAATGGCGCTTGACTTTTCGCGACGCCAATCGCCGCGCCAACAAACTCGCCAACTGGCTTAAGTCCCAAGGTATCACTAAAGGGGATCGTGTAGCCATTTTGGCGAAAGACGGCTATGAACATCTCGATCTCTTCTTTGCCTGCTCCAAACTTGGCGCGATCCATACTGCGCTCAACTGGCGTTTACACTGGCAGGAATTGCTTGAGATTTTCAATTACACCAATCCCAAGCTTCTCGTCTTCTCGGATGACTTCAAAGAAGGCGTGACCAATCTCGTCGCACAATATCCTCTCATCACTCTCCACCTTGATGGAAATGGGATTAAAGACTCCCTTCCCTTCGAGCCGACTCTCCAATCCGCTTCAGACTCCGCCGTGACCTGCGAGGACCTCGAAGCAGAGGATACTGCCGCCTTGATCTTTACTGGCGGCACGACCGGACTCCCAAAAGCTGCCCAAGTCTCCCATCGGATGATCGCTTGGAACACGCTCAATACGGTCATCCATGATGTGACCCATAACGATGTCTATCTCAACGTCTTTCCGATGTTCCACACGGGCGGACTCTTCGTCTACACTTTGCCGCAAGTCATCTTTGGCGGTACGACGATTCTCATCCGCGCCTTTGACCCGACGCAGGTTTTGAATCTGCTGGAGCGTGAAAAGGTCACCATCTTTGCCGCTGTGCCGACCATGTATCAAATGCTGACGACAGCACCGAATTGGGACACGGCTGATTTATCTGCACTGCGGTTCTGCACCTCAGGTGGCGCGCCATTGCCTGTTCCGCTAGTGGAGAAGTACACCCAAGAGAAAGGCATTCGCTTTAAGCAAGGCTTCGGCATGACCGAGTTTGGTCCCGGTATTTTTGCGCTTGCCCCAGAAGATGCCATCCGCAAGGCAGGCTCGATCGGGCGACCAAACTTTTTCGTTGATGCAAAAATCGTCGATGAACAGAATCAGTTCCTCGGTCCGAATGAGGCGGGGGAGTTGGTGCTCAAAGGTCCATCGTACAGTTCCGGCTATTTCAACAATCCCGAAGCGACCCAAGATGCTGTCGATGAGCGTGGATACTTCCACACGGGGGATGTCGCTCAATATGACGAGGAAGGTTATTTCTTCATCGTCGACCGCAAAAAAGATATGTTCATCAGCGGCGGAGAAAATGTATACCCCGCTGAGATCGAAAAAGTGTTGTACCAACATCCAGTAGTTCACATGTGTGCCGTGATCGGACTGCCCGACCCGAAGTGGGGCGAGGTGGGGAAGGCTTGTGTGGTGTTGAAGCCGAATCAAAGCGCCAGTGAAGAGGAATTGCTCAAGTTCATGACCGAACGGTTGGCGAAATACAAAGTACCAAAATCGGTCGCGCTGATGGATGCACTGCCTATTTCTGCAGCGGGCAAAATTCTCAAGCGTGAATTGCGCGAAAAGTTCATGTAATCGTTTTACTTAAACGATTTAACGATCCAAACAGGATGTGAGGTGGTTATTCAAATCCTGTTTGGATATTTTTTATCGAAAGATTGTGCATTTTGTAACTGCCTTGATACTGCCCTCCATATACTCATCAAAAATCGACCGCTGTTATTGACCGGAGGCTGCCGTATGGACGTTCTCGGAAAGACCACTCCTGAATTTCAGGAAGTGCTGACACCCCAAGCGCTTGCATTTGTCGAACAACTCGAACGCGAGTTTGGTTCACGTCGTCGTGAGTTATTGCAGAAACGCGTCGAACGACAAAGAGCTTTCGATGCCGGAGAATTACCCACGTTTCTTCCAGAGACGGCTCACATCCGCGCCGGAGATTGGAAAGTCGGCTCAATACCAAATGACCTGCAAGACCGTCGTGTGGAGATCACCGGTCCGCCCGAGCGCAAGATGGCGATCAACGCACTCAATTCAGGGGCGAAAGTTTTCATGGCAGATTTCGAAGATGCCAATGCGCCCACCTGGGAAAATCTCATCCAGGGTCACCTCAACCTGCGCGACGCCATCGAGCGTACCATCTCCCTCACCACTCCCGAAAAAACATACAAGCTGAATGAAAATCCCGCGACATTATTTATACGTCCGCGTGGCTGGCATTTGGAAGAAAAACATGTGACGCTGGATGGTAAACCCATCTCCGCCTCTCTCTTCGACTTTGGTTTGTATTTGTTTCTGAATGCGGATCGCCTCCGAAAGCGAGGGACAGGTCCGTATTTCTACCTGCCCAAATTGGAAAGTCATCTCGAAGCGCGCCTATGGAATGACGTCTTCAACTTCGCGCAGGATAGACTTAGCATCCCGCGTGGCACCATCAAGGTGACTGTGCTCATCGAAACCATCGTCGCCTCCTTTGAAATGGATGAGATTCTGTACGAACTGCGTGACCACATTGTGGCGCTCAACGCTGGTCGCTGGGATTATATCTTTAGCACCATCAAAAAATTCAGTAAACGTCCCGATTTTCTCCTACCAGACCGCGCCCAAGTGACCATGACTGTTCCCTTCATGCGGGCGTATACCGAGTTATTGGTCAAGACTTGTCACAAACGCGGAGCACACGCCATCGGCGGGATGGCGGCTTTTATCCCGAGCCGTAAAGACAAGGAAGTGAACGAGATCGCGCTTGCCAAAGTCCGTGAGGATAAACTGCGCGAATCGAACGATGGCTTCGATGGTACCTGGGTCGCTCACCCCGACCTTGTGCCCACCGCCAAAGAAGTCTTCGACAGCGTGCTGAAAGACAAGCCTCATCAAAAAGAGAAACTGCGCGAAGACGTCAGCACCACCGCCGCTGACTTGATAAATTTCAACATCCCCAACGGTCAGATCACCGAAGCGGGCATGCGCCTTAACATCAACGTGGCCTTGCAATATATCGATGCATGGCTGCGTGGTTCGGGTGCAGTCGCCATACATAATTTGATGGAAGACGCCGCCACCGCCGAGATCTGCCGTGCTCAACTCTGGCAGTGGGTTCATCATCCCACTGCTTCTCTCTCAGACGGACGAAAAGTATCCACAGACTTGTACCGCCACTTTATGGCGGACGAGATCGAAAAGATCAAAGCCCATTATGGTGTAGAGACATACGCAGCCAGCCGCATGGAAGACGCGATCAACCTGTTCGACGGATTGGTCACCGCCGACACGTTTTCCGAATTCCTCACGCTGCCTGCATATGAAAAATTAGATTGAGTTTCGGAGGAGAAAATCATGTTTCACAAGTACCAACCCAAGTCTGTCGAAGAGTTGAAAAAAGAATGGGCACAAGATGCTCGCTGGAAAGGCGTGTACCGACCATACAGCGCCGAAGATGTGGATAATCTGCGAGGCACGTTCCAGCATGACCACACCCTTGCGCGCATGGGAGCGGAGCGCCTTTGGCAGTTGTTCAAGGACGAGAAATATATCCGCGCTCTGGGTGCATTGACCGGCAACCAGGCAGTGGAAATGGTGCAGGCGGGGCTGAAAGCCATTTACCTCAGCGGTTGGCAAGTGGCAGGCGATGCCAACGATGCCCTCACCATGTATCCCGATCAAAGCCTCTATCCGGTTACCAGCGTCCCGACCGTGTTGAAGAAGATCAACAACGCTCTCATCCGCGCTGACCAAATTCAGCACATGGAAGGACGCGATGGCGAGGTGCAATACTTCGCGCCGATTGTCGCGGATGCAGAAGCAGGTTTCGGCGGTCCGCTCAACACCTTTGAATTGGTCAAAGCCATGATCGAAGCTGGAGCCGCAGGCATCCATCTTGAAGATCAACTTTCCTCATTAAAGAAGTGTGGTCACATGGGCGGGAAAGTCCTCGTCCCCGTGCATGACTTCATCCAAAAATTGGTCTCTGCCCGCCTCGCCGCTGACGTGATGGGGGTTCCCACCATTTTCATTGGTCGCACCGACGCCTTATCCGCTACACTCATCCGTGGTGACATCGACCGCGTCGATCATGAACATCTCACCGGCGAACGCACTGCCGATGGTTTCTACATCGTGAAGAATGGACTCGATTATGCTGTCGCTCGGGCGCTTGAATTCGCCCCGTATGTAGACCTCATCTGGTGTGAAACCGCCACCCCCGATATCGAAGAAGCGCGTGACTTCGCCAAGGCGATCCATGAAAAATATCCTGATAAACTGCTTGCCTACAACTGCTCGCCTTCGTTCAATTGGAAGCGTAAACTGAACGATTCCCAAATCGCTGAATTCCAGGAACAGTTGGGCGAGATGGGGTATAAATTCCAGTTCATCACCCTGGCGGGTTTCCACACGCTCAATGCCAGCATGTTTGAGTTGGCGCACGGCTATGCCCGCACTGGCATGAGTGCCTTTGTCAAAGTGCAGGAACGCGAATTCGAAATGGAAAAGACCATGGGCTTCCGCGCTGTCAAGCATCAGGCGTTTGTGGGCGCCGGCTATTTCGATGCCGTGCAGACAACGGTCAATGGCGGAGAAGTTTCGACGGGTGCGATCAAAGGTTCTACTGAAGAAGAACAATTCGCAAGGCATTGATCTGCCTTGTGGTTGGTGCAAGGACCATTTTACAAAGTTATAAAAATTGTTAGACACCAAGGAGAAAACTTATGCCAACAGTTCCAACTTTATCCGGTATCACCTCCAAAATGGTGGATACCCCCCGCTTGAAAATGCACGTCCTTTTCAGCGGACCCGAGAACGGCACGCCGGTTTTGTTCGTGCATGGTAACGCTTCTTCTGCTTCGTTTTGGGAAGAGATCATGCTCAAACTGCCTGCGGGCTTCCGCGGCATTGCGCCCGATTTACGCGGCTATGGCGACACCGAAGACAAGTTGATCGACGCAACCCGTGGCATGGGTGATTGGCTCGATGACCTTGCGGCGCTTCTCGACACACTCAAAGTTGAGAAGACCCATGTGATCGGTCATTCGATGGGAGGGACCATCGTGTTCGGTTTGGTCGGCTCGCTGAGTGGACGTATCTTGAGCGGAACCGTCGTTAATCCCGGCTCGATCTACGGCTTTGGCGGTTCCAAGGGAGCAGATGGCGCACCCTGCTACGACGACTTTGCCGGTTCGGGCGGTGGTATCGTCAACCCGGAATTTCCGAAATTGATGGCAGCTGGCGACCGCTCATCCGACAACCCACAGGCTTCTCCGCGTGTGGTGATGAACAGCTTCTACTGGAAGCCGCCCTTCAAACCTGCCCGTGAAGAAGACCTGCTCACTTCACTTATGACCGAGAAAGTCGGCGAACAGAAGTACCCCGGTGACTTTGTCCCTTCGGGCAATTGGCCCAATGTGGCACCCGGCAAGTTTGGACCCATCAATGCGCTTTCACCCAAGTATGTCGGTGACAGTGTGAAGAACTTCGTCGGCGCGGCGAATAAGCCATTTATCCTGTGGGTGCGCGGCGACTCGGACATGATCGTTTCCGATAGCTCGTTCTTTGACTTCGGCACGCTCGGCAAGCTGGGTTATGTCCCTGGTTGGCCCGGCGAAGAAGTCTACCCGCCTCAGCCGATGGTGAGCCAGACCCGTCACGTCCTTGAACAGTACAAGGCGAATGGTGGTTCGTTCGAAGAAGTCGTTATCGTCGATACGGGTCACACTCCCTATGTGGAGAAACCCGAAGAGTTTATGAAGGCATTTGAGAAAGCTTTGAAGTAAATAGAGAATGGGGAATAGTGAATGGTGCTCGAAAAAAACTATTCACTATTCCCTAATCACTGCTCTAATAAGGAGGCGTAATGCCTAAAGTGAAACCCCTTCCGCGCGGGGTAGCCATGGTTGGCGCGGGCATGTCGAAGTTTGGTGCGTTTGCCGAGAAGAACTCACGCGACTTGTTCGTTGAGTCTTACAAGGCAATGACCAAGTCGGTGGATAAGGGGTTTGACCCATCTCGAATCGATGCCATGTACGTTGGTAATTTTTCCAGTGACCAGTTTGAACATCAGGCGCACATCGCGCCCATCCTCGCGGATGCAATTGGGCTGCTGCCCATCCCTGCCACTCGCGTCGAAGATGCCTGTGCTTCGGGCGGCGTTGCCTTGCGTCAGGGTGTGATGGCAATTGCCTCTGGTATGGCGGATGTCGTCCTTGTCGGCGGCGCGGAGAAAATGACCGCGCTCAACACAGCGGCTGTCACCGAAGCGTTGGCAACCGCAGCCGACGTTCCCTTTGAAATTCCCGCGGGCTTTACCTTCCCCGGCTTTTATGCCGCGATGGCATCCGCGTATATGGCTCAGTATGGCATGAAGTCTGAGCATCTCATGAATGTGGCGATCAAGAACCACGACAATGCCGCACTCAACCCAAATGCGCAGTTTGGTGTCACCATTCAAACTTGGATGGAAGGACGCGTCGCGGCTGCGCTCAAAAAGGGCAAGCCTGCCCCAACCTGGTCTTCCATTTGGGATTTTCTCCACGACGAATCAGGCAACCCGATAATTGCGTACCCGCTTCGTTTATTTGATTGTTCACCCGTATCCGACGGTGCGGCGGCGATTCTGCTCGTAGCTGAAGAGATTGCGCATCAGTTTACGGATCATCCGATTCACATCATCGGTTCGGCGCAGGCTTCGGGTTCAGCCTTGCATGATCGCCCATCACTGACCAGCATTCCTGCCGCGAAGACTGCGGCGGCAAATGCTTACGAAATGGCAGGCGTGACTGCGAAGGACATCCGCATTGCCGAAGTGCATGATTGCTTCACGATTGCTGAAGTGATCGCCAGCGAA
Organism: Anaerolineales bacterium; assembly: GCA_023382575.1. Classification (GTDB taxonomy): domain Bacteria; phylum Chloroflexota; class Anaerolineae; order Anaerolineales; family Villigracilaceae; genus Villigracilis. The sequence continues at coordinate 7,856 of JAHDWC010000049.1, read as the reverse complement.
GACCTCGGTTTCTTTGCTCCAGGCGAAGGCTTCAAAGCCGCCGAAGACGGCATGACCGCCCGCAACGGCGCAAAGCCCATCAATACCTCGGGTGGACTGAAAGCTAAGGGACACCCTGTGGGAGCTTCCGGCGTGGCACAAGCTGTAGAAGTGTGGAAGCAGATGCAGGGTCAGGCAGAGGCACGGCAGGTCGATGGCGATGTCTCACTGGCATTGACTCACAACGTCGGCGCGACCGGTTCCACTTGCACCGTCCATGTGTTTGAGCGGAGGAATTAATCATGGCAGAAGTAACAACAATCCGCCCGTTCACCGCGGCGGCGTTCAATCAATATCTAGCTGAACACAAGCTGATGACCGTGAAATGCACGAAGTGTGATAGTGTGTATGCGCCCCCGCGTGCAATTTGCCCGAAGTGTCACAGCGAAGAGATGGAATGGGTGGAAGCCAGCGGCAAGGGTAAATTGGCAGGCTTTACCGTCATCTACAGCGGACCGACCTTCATGGTGGAGCAGGGCTTCGATAAAAAGAACCCGTATGTTTCGGGCATTGTGGAACTTGAGGAGGGCACGTTCATCAGCGCCCGCATCACCGGTTTGGACATGTCCAAACCGGCCGAGATCAAAGTGGGTACGCCCCTCAAGGTTGATTTTGTTGAATTCGGAGAAGGTGACGCAAAAAAGACCTATTTAGCATTCAAAGCCTGATGATGGGTATGTAACTCGCAAGTAACTGCGAGATGATAAAACGTCATTATGTGAAAGGCGGGCAGGGCATCCTTGCCAGCATCCGACCCACTGTCCGCCTTCACTGATAAAAATTGAATATGGTTGGGCGACCCGCCCACGGAACCAAGAGATGGGCCGCCCTGCACAATATCCAGGAGATATGCCATGCGAATGAAGGATAAAGTTGTACTTGTAACTGGCGGCGCGGCAGGAATTGGAAAGGCAACCGCCTTGCGCTTCGCCGAAGAAGGTGCGAAGGTCATCATTTGTGATGTGAACGAAGCCATCGGTCAGGAGACCGCTAAATTGCTTGGTGAAGGCGCGGCATTTTACAAGGTCAACGTGACCAGCCGCGAAGACGTTCAAAAGTGGGTCGATGATGTGGTTGCCAAGTATGGTCGCATCGATGTACTCGTGAACAATGCAGGCGTACTGCGCGATGGCCAGTTGATCAAGTTCAAGGAAGGTCAGCTTATCGGGCAGATGTCTGAAGCGGATTTTGATCTCGTGATCTCGGTCAACTTGAAGGGTGTTTTCAATTGCGCTCAAGCGGTTGCGCCGGTGATGGCAAAACAGGGCGGCGGTGCAATTCTCAACGCCTCATCCGTCGTCGGTTTGGATGCGAACTTTGGTCAAACCAACTATGTGGCGACCAAGTTCGGCGTCATCGGGATGACCAAGGTCTGGGCGCGCGAGATGGGCAAATTCAACATCCGCGTCAACGCTGTGGCTCCCGGCTTTACTGCCACTGAAATGATCACTGCCATGCCCGATAAAGTTTTGGACGGCATGCGGGCGCGCACTCCGCTTGGACGTTTGGGCGATCCGCGCGATATTGCCAACGCCTACCTCTTCCTCGCTTCCGACGAAGCCTCGTTTATCACGGGCGAAGTCCTGCGCGTGGATGGTGGCATTGTAGTTGGGACTTAATTGACTCCTGAGCAGCACGTGTCAAGTGTCGACAAAAGACATTTGGCACGTGTTTTTGTCTCGCTTCATCCTACCCGATAACTGATACCCGATCCATGAATTCTGCCGATATCCTGACAAAACGTGCTCTTTTGACACCCAATCGTGAGGCGCTCGTTGAACTCGCGAGCGGCATCCATTACACCTACGCGGAATTGAATCAACGTGCCAACCGTGCCGCGAATTTTCTGCGCGAGAAGTATGGCGTGGAGAAGGGGGATCGCGTGTCCATTTTTGCGCATAACAGCGTCGCCTATGTGGACTTGTTGTTTGGTTTAGGCAAACTTGGCGCAATTCTGGCACCATTGAATTGGCGGTTGACTTCGCGTGAGTTGAGTTACATCGTCAACGATTGTCAGCCGAAAGTGTTGATCGTCGGACCTGAGTTCGTCCCGGTCTACAACGAGATGAAGGATGTGATCCATGTGGAGCATCTCATTTCGTTGGAAGGGGCTGAAGTCTCAGGCGAGGCGTATGAACAGTTGTTGGGGCAGGCGTCAGCGGAAGAGCCGAAGCGACCGGTCATCGAAGGGGATGACCCCGTATGTATTCTTTATACATCGGGCACAACGGGACGCCCAAAAGGGGCGGTTCTTCCGCATCGACAGGTGGTATGGAACTCCATCAACACGGTTATGTCCTGGGGCTTGAACGAGGACGACATTTCTCCGATCCTCACACCAATGTTCCATTCGGGTGGGTTGTTTGTGTTTCTTGTTCCGCTTTTTCATGCGGGCGGAAAATTGCTGGTGGTTCGTACCTTCGACCCAGATGCTTCATTGAAATGGATCGTAGATGAAAAATGTACGGTCATTCTCGGTGTGCCGACCTTGTTCCAAGTGTGGATGAATTCAACGCAATTTGCAAATGCTGATTTCAGTCATGTGCGCTTCTTTATCAGCGGCGGCGCGCCATGCCCACCTTCGCTCATCCAGGCATGGAGCGAAAAGAAGGGTGTGGTCATGCGCCAGGGCTACGGTCTGACCGAAGTGGGTGTGAACTGCTTTTCGATGACCGATGAAGATGCGTTGCGAAAAGTTGGCTCGGTGGGGAAGCCCATCTTCCACAGTGAGATGCGTTTGGTGGATGAAAATAGCAAGGATGTGTCAATTGGTTCGACCGGTGAGCTCATTATCAAAGGTGACCATGTTTGCGTAGGGTATTGGAATAACGAAGAAGCCACAAAACAATCGCTAAAGAATGGCTGGTTTCACACCGGTGACATGGCCCGTATGGATGAAGAAGGATATTTCTACATTGCCGGGCGCTTCAAAGACATGATCATCAGCGGCGGTGAGAACGTCTATGCGGCTGAAGTGGAATCAATTTTCCGCGAGCACCCCGCCGTGGCGGATGCTGCGCTCATCGGACAACCTGATGATAAATGGGGCGAAGTTGGAGTCATGATCGTGGCTTGTAAGCCGGGTCAGATCACGACAGCAGATGAATTGATCCAATTCTGTCAGGGACGTTTGGCGAAGTACAAAATCCCGAAGCGAGTTGAGTTCATCGAGGCGCTGCCTTATTCACCATATGGAAAGGTGATCAAGGCAGAGTTGAAAGCAAAGTTCGTAAGTTAGAAGAACGGAGTAACCATGCCAAAAGCACGATCAAATGGGATTGAACTCTATTATGAAATACACGGTTCCGGAAAACCGCTCATCTTAATTGCGGGACTCGGTTATTCCCATTGGCAATGGCATAAGATGATTCCATGGCTGGCTGAGCATTTCCAAGTCATCACCTTTGACAATCGCGGAGTGGGACAAAGCGAGAAACCTGCTGGACCATACACAGCTCAAATGCTGGCGCAAGATACCATTGGCTTGCTAGATGAACTCAACATTGAGAAGGCGGTCATCGCTGGTCATTCAATGGGCGGATTTATCGCTCAGTCCATTGCGCTTGATTTTCCGCAGAGAGTGGAGAAACTGATTCTGTGTTCGACCAACTTTGGGGGACCGAACCATGTCCCGGTTACGCCGGAGGCGATGAAAGTCCTCACCGATGTTTCAAGCGATCCACTTACTCGTTTCAAGAATGGGCTGGCGGTCAGTACGGCTCCGGGTTGGTCGGAAAAAAATCCAGAGATGATCGAAGAATGGGTCAAGTGGCGCGTGGCGAATCCCATTGAGCCTGCTCCGTATCAAGCACAGTTGGCCATTGGTTTGGGACTATTGCCTGAAGCTGCGTCCTTTGAAAACAAACTTTCGCGCATCAACGTCCCGACCCTGATCCTGTTCGGCGCGCATGACAAAGTGGTGCCACCCGCCAACGCAGACTTGCTCTCGCAAAAGATTGCGGGCAGCACAGTGTTGATCTTCCCCGACGCGGGGCATTTCTTCCCAATTGAGATTCCGGAAGCCGCCTCGCGTGCAATCACGGATTTTGCAGCGTAGGAGGTGACTTATCGCAATACTTTCACTTACCTTGCTGAAATATCGAACTATCAAATTACAAGGAGAGAATAAGAAATGAAAGTTTTACGTACGCTTGCTTTTCTGCTGGTAGTCATGTCGCTCGTTTTGGCTGCCTGCGCCCCTGCTGCGACGGAAGCTCCCGTTGAAGAAGCGACCGAAGCCCCTGCGACGGAAGAAGCTGTAACCGAAGCGGCTACTGAAGAAGCGGCTGAAGAAACCGCTGGTTTGTCCTGTGCAGAACCTGTCAAGATCGGTCTCATCACCGATGCGACTGGCGCGCTTGCCATCTACGGCGCGCATATCCTGCGTTCCTTCATGCTCGGCATGGAATATGCCACTGGCGCGGCTGGCTCTGCGGGTGAGAAGTTCGATTTGGCTGCGGCACAAGAAAACACCTTCAAACTCGATGACTGTGAATTCATCGTGTACGTCCGCGATGATGCCAGCAACCCCGAGAACACTGCCACTGTCGCACGTGAACTGATCGACGTGCAGGGTGTCAACATCCTCGTTGGAACCGCCTCCTCTGGCGCGACCGCGACCCTGCAAGGCATTGCGCTTGAAAGCGGCATTCCGCTCATCGTGGCTCCTGCCGCGGCGAACGATATCACCGGTGTCAATTTCAACGAGTACACCTTCCGCACCAGCCGCAACAACTATCAGGATGCAATGAACGAATGCGTCGCGTTGACTCAGCAGTATGCGACCTTCGTCCAGATCGCGCCTGACTATGCGTTTGGACAAGGTTCCGCCGCTGCCTTCCGCGATGCTTGTACCCTCGAAGGCGCTGAATTTGTCGCTGACGATATCTTCGCCCCATTGGATACGACCGACTTCACTCCCTACATGGAACAGATCGCTTCCTCTGGCGCGGAAGCGTACATTGTGACCTGGGCTGGTTCGGGCTTCGTCTCTCTGATGCAGGCCGCCAAGGATCAAGGCGTGACCGAATCGATGGCGCTTGGCGCAACCTTCATCGACAATGTCCTCATGCCGACCTTCTTCGCGAATGCGGTTGGCACCACCGCGGGCATTCTGTATCACTACAGCGCCCCGGATAATGCCGCCAATGATTTCCTCGTTGCCAACACCAAGCCACGCTATGGCGTCAACCCTGACCTGTTCGATGCGGATGGCATGAACGCCGCCATCTTGGTTGTGGAAGCCGTCAAGGCGACCGCTGGCGATGTCAGTGGCGAAGCGCTCAAGACTGCCATGGAAGGGATCGAGTTCGAGGGTCCCAAGGGCACCGTCTACATCCGCCCTGAAGATCATGTTGCCATTCAGGATATGTACATCCTGACCCTGACCAACGTGACCGACCCGGATGCCGCCTTCTATGAATATGTCGACACCACCCGCCCTGAACCGCCTTGCTTGCTCCCCGAAGCGTTGAAAGATCGCTGCGGCGACTTGCCCTATGGCACTCTAAGCGGACAGTAATTTCGTACTACAATGAGTGACTGAGACTCACCAGTTTCAGTCACTCAATTTCGATCACGGACGACATCTCATGGACGATGGAAAACCCCATCGTCCATGAGCCCTCGTCAATCGTCTTATCTGGAAGGCTTTATGGAACCCGAGATTATCTTCGAAACCCAAAACCTGACCAAACAATTCGGCGCACTTGTCGCAGTGGACAATGTGAGTATCAAAGTCCGCAAGAACTCATTGCATGCCATTATTGGTCCAAATGGGGCCGGCAAAACTACATTCTTTAACCTGCTCAGCGGAAACATCGAACCCACCAGCGGCAAGGTCATCTTCAAAGGGCGGGACATTACGCATCAACCCGTCCACAAAACGATCCACTACGGAATTGGGCGTTCCTTCCAGATCACGAACATTTTTCCCAATCTCACTGTCTTCGAAAACATTCGTCTCGCTGCACAAGCCATGGGACGTGACAATTTCAAGTTCTGGCAGGCGGCGTCTCATTTTAAATCGTACGAAACGCGGACGTTGGAAGTCATCGAAAAAGTTGGTTTGAAAGACCGCGTCCATACCCTGGCGCGGACGCTTCCACATGGAGATCAACGTAAACTGGAACTTGGCATGATCCTCGCCCCAGACCCCGAAGTGTTGCTGCTCGATGAACCGACAGCGGGGATGGCGGCGGAACAGGTCCCTGAATTGATCGCGTTGATTCAAGACGTTCAAAAATCGGGCGACAAAACGGTCATGCTTGTGGAACACAACATGAATGTAGTCATGAGCGTCTCCGATAAGATCACTGTCATGCACCAGGGCAGGGTCCTGGCAGAAGGCACACCGTCTGAGATCACCGCCAACAAGGAAGTACAAACCGCATACCTGGGCGGCTTGTACGAATTGAATGTGTAGAGCCTGAGGTCACATGGAAACCATACTCGACGTACAAAACATCCATACCTTTATCGGGCAATATCACATCTTGCAGGGCGTGAACGTCCGCGTGCCAAAAGGCTCGATTGTTGCATTGCTCGGACGAAATGGCGCCGGTAAAACCACCACCCTTAAATCGATTTTAGGGCTAACCCCGCCGCGCGAAGGCAAGGTCATCTTCAATGGACAGGAAGTGAACGGATTGCGTTCCTTTGATATTGCTAGCATGGGCATTGGCTTCGTCCCCGAACATCGCGCCATCTTTCGTGATTTGAGCGTGGAAGAAAACCTCAAGATCGCCGAACGCAAAAAGGGAGATTACCTCCGCAAGCGCGATTTTATTTTCAACCTATTCTCCGACCTCAAACGCCTCATCGCGTTACCTGGCACCAGTCTCTCTGGCGGGCAGCAGCAGATGCTTGCCATTGCCCGCGCACTTGTACCCGATAATCAATTGCTGCTGATTGACGAACCCAGTGAAGGTCTCGCGCCCGTCATCATCGAATCCATGATGTCCGCCATTCGCGAACTTTCCAAAGACTCGACCATCATTCTCGTCGAGCAAAATTTCCTCGTCGCCAGTCAGCTTGCAGAATACTATGTCATCATCGAAGAAGGACGCTCTGTGAAAGACGGCAGGATGAAAGACCTTGTCGCCGATAAAGCCGCCATTCATCGTTACCTGGGAGCCGCATAACATGAACTCCTTTATTCGCAAGAACATCGTCATGTTTGTAGCTGTGCTCATCATGGCAGCCTTCTTAATCGCTGCTGCGCAAGGCATGGAAAAACAAGATTTTGTCATTACACTTCTGCGCGGTCTTGCCGTTGGTTCGATCACCTTCCTCGTCGCTTCGGGCTTCTCGCTCATCTTCGGTTTGCTTGATGTGCTCAACCTCGCACATGGCACGCTCTTTATGATTGGCGCTTACCTTGGCTGGACGGTCGTTGTCCGCCCAGATACGTTTGTGGATTTGTTGACTCCGTTGGCGCTGATCGTGAGCGGGTTCGCGCTTGGGGATGTGTACCCGCTTCTCGCAAGCCGAATCAGGCTCGGCTTAAGTCTGAGGCGTTTCCTCCCCTGGGCTTTGATTGTCGTCTCGATTCTCATCTTCGGCTGGATTCTTCCCCGTTACCCCATCGCCATTTGGGATGTGGAGAACTACGCCCAAAGCCCTGTGACCTTTGCCTTCATGGCAGATTCAGGGGCGCGCCTTCCGATACAGCCGGCAGCTTTCACCGAAATTTCCATGCCGCTTGCTGTGATCGGTTTATTGCTTGCCAGCATCATCGGCGCATTTGGTATTTCATTGTTTGACGGCACGCCTCGCACGGTTCGCCTAAGTTGGAAGAACTTTGTCGGTGTTGCAAT